>NZ_JAXCHP010000001.1:3913503-4227007 GCF_035984545.1 Cryobacterium sp. GrIS_2_6 | reverse complement strand
GCACGGTGACGCCTGAAGCTCTATGGCATCGACCCGAGCTCGTACGGCACCGATGAGCAGATGTTCGACCTGATGCATCAGATGCGTGCCCGTGTAGTGACGGCTGCAAGCTTCACCTCCGACCGCATCCTCGCGGCGATCCTCTTCGAGCAGACCATGGACCGGACCATTGAAGGCCAGTTGACGGGTGAGTACCTCACTGCCCGAGGTATCGTGCCGATCGTCAAGGTCGACCAGGGCCTGGCAGAGGAGGAGGACGGCGTCCAGTTGATGAGGCCCCTCACCAAGCTGGAACCCCTCCTCACCCGTGCCGTTGAACGCACGATGTTCGGCACGAAAATGCGTTCCGTGATCAAGGCAGCCAACCCCGCCGGAATCCGTGCGATCGTCGACCAACAGTTTGCCGTCGCCGCGCAGATTCTTTCCCATGGCCTGGTGCCGATCTTGGAACCCGAAGTCGACGTACATGCCCCCGACAAGGCCGAGGCCGAGAACCTCCTCAAAGCCGACCTACTGGCAGCCCTCGACGGGCTCCCCAGGCACCAGCCCGTGATCGTCAAGCTGTCGATCCCGACGGTACCCGACTTCTACACCGACCTGATCGAGCATCCGCTGGTCTTGCGACTGGTCGCACTCTCCGGTGGCTACAGCCAGAGTCACGCCTGCCGATTGCTGGCCGAGAACCACGGTTTGAGCGCCAGCTTCAGCCGGGCACTGCTCGAAGGCCTTACTGTCCAGCAATCTGACGCGGCCTTCAACGCCGTGCTGGCCACCTCCATCGAGCGGATCTACGCGGCGTCCACGACCTGACCCCCGGCATTCCCCAGGTGCGACATGCGTGGTAAAAGTAGCTCATGACCAATGGAAGCAAAGACGAACCGTGGATTCTGTCCACCCCACCGGGTACGAGCCAGTACACGATGTACCGCGACGAGTCGACCACACCACCGAGCCTGGTCTGCCAGGTCGGATCAACCAAGCTCAGCTACGACGCTCGCGCCGTTGAGCACCTGCACGCCTGGCTCACGGAGCAGGGTGATTGGGTACCGCTGGGTGCCGCGGACGAGAAGAAGGTCCCGGCTGAGGGGAGCGTCGAGGCGTGGGGCAGGTCCGCGTCCAACCCGCTCGGCGGCTGGTACGGGCTCCGGAACGGATACCGCGGGCGATTCGGCATGTACCTTCCGCCGTTGCTCGAAGTACTCGGACTCGCCGAACTCACCCACGAACCGCGCAACAACAGTATGCGCGCACGGTAGAAGTCCCTCTCTGCGGTCGCGTACGACAACGGGCCGTGGGGTCCAAAGGACCGCGGCTTTCCTGCGACATTCTGGTGAGGCTAGGTTCCGGACGCGAGTGCACGCGCAATGATCGCCGCAATGACGTCGGTCTTGGCTTCGGCGTACGCATTCATGTCGTCGAAACCCTCACTCAACAACGCGCTCTTCGTCGCTTCATATAAGGACCGGTCGTCCGCATCCGCACGAGCCTTGGAGCGTGGTTTGAAAGTCATCGCGGTTGCCCGGAATCCGCAAAAACTCATGATTGCGCACGAGCATCTAAACGTCCCCATGCCTCGCTTCGCCTAGTCCGAATTCGCGGGATCGGCGTCAATGGCCTGCCGGATCCCGTCAATCGTCACGTGTTGTTCCAGACGTCGCGTTCTCGATGGGCGAAAGCTGCGAACCCGATCGGGTCGCGGTGCAGGACCTTGCGGACGGTTTCCGTGCGACCGGCAGCGAGTCCGAGCCGGGCGGTGGTGTAAATGGCCGTTGTGACGGCGACCATTCCCCACGGCATTCCCAAAGTGCGGCGTGCGTGGTAAATGTAGTGAAATGCCCCTGGTCGGGCATAACGAATGGGGCGTCCGAGCTCGAGGGTGAGGATCTCGGCGATCTGGTCATACGTAAGCGCCTCATCCCCGGTCACCGTCAACGCAGCGTTGGCATGAGAGAGAGGGTCCAGAAGTGCGGCTGCGGCCACCGCGCCGACGTCCTTGGCATCGACGAACGCGGTCGCGCCGCGGCCGGCGGGAACCATGATCTCATTCCGATCGCGGATGTCAGTCAGATGGGTGGTCGTGAGGTTTTGATGGAAGAAGGACGCGCGCACAAACGTCCAGGAGATACCCGAGGCGCGCAACCAGGACTCGATCGCGGCGTGTGGCACAACCTTGTTCCCCTCTGCACCCTGCAGTGAGAGGAACACCATCTGCTGGACGCCGTGGTCACGGGCGTAGTCGAGTGCGGGGACCATTTGCGTCTTAGGCTTCCCGAGCTGCGGTGGACGCATGAGAAACATGCCGCGAACTCCGTCAAACGCCGAGGCCCACGTGGCAGCATCGGTGAAGTCCAGCGCGACGGCCTGAACGCGGTCGCCGAACATCCGGGAAACCGACTCAGCGGTACGACCGGCAGCCCGCACATTTCGTCCCGCTTCGAGGAGCCGCTCCACGACGACCCGGCCCACGTTCCCGGTCGCGCCCGTGACCAGAATCACCTCGTTTGCCATCGGGGCACTCTCCCCCGAGCCGATTCCCATACTCGTTCGCTCATATGTGTACAGTACACCTATGATCGATGATTCCTGGGAAACGATTGACGCCGCCCTGATCCGGATGCGACGCCTGCTCGAGCTGCCGCGACACCTGACAGACACGGTCGACCTGTCGGCCGTGCTGGTCACGGACACGGTTGCACGTCTCAAGGCCGATGGGGAGCGGACCCGGATCGCAGATATCGCTGCAACCCTGACAGTGAAACCGTCCACTGCGAGCAGGCTCGTGGCCTCGACCGAGGCTGCCGGCTTCATCCAACGCACACCGAGTCCCGATGACCCGAGGAGCGTCGCACTCGGCCTCACCCCGGCCGGAGAGGAACTGAACGCGACCGCCAAGGGCTCCCGAATCGGGTTCCTCCGGCAGGCCGCGGAAAGCTGGGATGACGAAACCGTGACGGTCTTTGCTGCGCTGCTCGACCAATTCTCCCGGGCGACCGCAATCAAACCGACCGCAGCCCTGATGAGCGATCAAGAAGAATGAATTTGTCCAGGTGCAAACACGGCCTGATCGATCGATGGTCGCCGCAGCGGTGCTCCTCGTTGCCCAATGAATAGCAGATTGTCTATATTTTGGGAACTGAGGTCACACGACATCTGAACTCGACGACCGTTCCCGAGTCCGCCCTTTTGTTCCGAAGCCAGCAAGTCGCGGTCACGTCCCGCTGAGTGGTGGAGTTTCTCAACACCATGCGGGTCAGTTGTTCTAGCTTAGGCGGCGGCGAGTTCGGGGAGGATCACCGCCTCGTCGATGACCTCGATGGGGTTGTTCATGGTAACCAGCTCGAGCATGGATGCTTCGGAGAAGTAGCGTCGTTCGCCGGCCTCCCACTCGTCATGCTGCTCGATCAAGACCGACCCGGCCAGGCGCAGCAGGGCGGCAGCGTTGGGGAACACTCCGACGACGTCGGTGCGGCGTTTGATCTCCTTGTTCACTCGTTCGAGCGGGTTCGTGGACCAGATCTGGCGCCAGTGCCGCCGCGGGAACGCGGCGAAGGCGAGTAGGTCGGGTTGCGCGTCGACGAGCATCGCCGCGACCTTCGGGTGCGAGCGGCTGAGCATCGTCGTGACCTCGAGGAACTGCTTCTCGATGTGCTCACGGTCGGGCTGGGCGAAGATGGTGCGGATGATCGAGGCGACCATGTCCTGGGATCCCTTCGGGATCACCGCGAGCACGTTGCGCATGAAGTGCACCCGGCATCTCTGCCAGCCGGCGCCCTGGAACACGGTGCCGATGGCCTTCTTCAGGCCGGTGTGCGCGTCAGACATGACTAGCTTGACCCCGTCGAGCCCGCGGGTCTTGAGCGATCGCAGGAACGACGTCCAGAAGCCCTCGTTCTCGCTGTCACCGACGTCGAAGCCGAGGACTTCCCGGCGTCCGTCAGCGGCCACCCCGACCGCGACGACGATGGCCTGGGACACGATCCGGTGGCCGACGCGGGCCTTGCAGTAGGTGGCGTCGAGGAACACGTAGGGGAAGTCCTGCGCGGCGAGGGTGCGGTCGCGGAACTCGGCCACCTCAGCGTCCAGGCCCGCGCAGATCCGGGACACTTCCGACTTGGAGATCCCGGTGTCCGCGCCGAGGGCCTTGACCAGGTCGTCGACTTTCCGGGTCGAGACGCCGTGGACGTAGGCCTCCATCACGACCGCGAACAGGGCTTGGTCCACCCGCCGGCGACGCTCGAGCAGGGCCGGGAAGAAGGACCCGGCGCGCAGCTTCGGGATCTTCAGGTCGAGGTCCCCGGCGGTCGTGCTGAGGGTGCGCGCTCGGGTGCCGTTGCGGTGGGTGGTGCGGTCGCCGAAGCGTTCGAATGGGGCGGCGCCGATGAACGCGGTCGCTTCCGCGTCGATGAGTTCTTGGTAGAGAGTTTCGGTCGCGACGCGGATTCGGTCGGTGACGTCGGTGAGTTTGAGTTCTCCGAGGAGGTCGAGCAGGGCAGACTGGTTTAGAGCCATCGTGTGGTGTCCTTTGTGAGTTGCTTTAGTCGGTACTCACTGACCATCCCACGGTGGCTCTTTACGTTGACGAAGCAACGCTCAAGAGTGGGAAACCACACCACTCACCGGGACGTAACCCAAGTCGCGAAGGAAGTCATTATCGGGAAGGCACTCGGCAAAACCACAAGTCGCATAGAGCGGCGCATTCCACGGAACGTCCGCAAAGGTTCGGAGCGTGACACGGGGACGACCCCGTTGCCATGACTCGACCTTGACCGCTTCCACGAGCGCACGCCCATCCCCGTGCCCAGTCTTGGACGGCACAACGGACAACTGCTGGAGGTGATCGCCGCCCGGGATTTCGATGACATGGGCAAACCCAACAGGCCGGGAATCCGACGCTGCACGGGCTACCAGAATGAAACCGGGCTGTCGCGATCGCTCGACACCAAAAGGAGCCGGCTGCCAGCCCGAGACCGAAAAGACGGATGCGAAGAGACCGTCTGCCTCATCTTCGATCTCCTGGAGGACAGCCAGGTCTTCGGACGTCGCCGACGGATCATTGCAATCCCCGTAGCTTCGAGGCTAGTCCCTGTCGCACTCTCGAAGGAGTCGAGAGACGGACGATGAGGACCGTTTCGGTCCGAAAAAGTGCGCGCTGCCAATCGGACTGCACGGCACTTCAACTTCGTTACTGAATTCTGATTCTCCGTCTACACGGAAGTCGCCCGTCGGCTTCCGCTATCGGGATTCGTATATTTCGCGACGGTGTCCCAGCCGGAGCACGAGAACAATCAATTCTACGTCGCGTATCTCGTAAATGATCCGGTAGTCACCTGTCCGAACACGCCATTCGCCAGAGCCGCCGATGAGTTGAATCGCTTTCGGCGGTCGCGGCTCTTCCGCCAGAAGGTCGATCGCTGCTTGCAGCCGCCTTCGGACCTGAGGATCGAACGTGCGCAGTTGTCGCTCAGCGGCTGGCGCGATCCTCACAGAAAAAGTCACGATAAGCCAAGGTCAGCCTTCACCTGGTCCCACGGAGTCGGCTCGCTTTGCGTGAGACGCATCTCCTCACGTGACTCCTCAGCGGCACGAATGTCCGCCATGTCTTCAGCCAATTCGATCAACCGCTCCAAATCGTCAGCATCGATGACTGCCGCAACTCTACGACCCCTGCGAGAAAGGAAAACCGGCTCATGCTCAGACCGAGCGCGATCGATGATCGATGCAAGCTTGTCGCGTGCATCAGAGACGGCAATTGGGACGATGGTCGACATGCACCAAACATACAACCACGCCGATAAATGTACAAGACATCCTGAAACGTACAATTCAAACTATATCGGCGCATACGCCGGCAAGCTGTCCTCGTGGCCGGGGATATCCAAACAATCCAATTCAACGCTCCGCACGTGCACCAACTCTTGTAGGCCGGGTAAGGCATCGTCGGCGAATCGTGGGGCCCTCCTGCACCTGAGCGATCCGCCGGACCTCTCGGCATTTCGATGCGGACGTCGTCGCGGCAAGGGAACGAACGTTCACCGTTGAGGAACTTGACGCTCGTTGGCCCCGTGCGTTTGACGATCGCAGCGGGCGGCCGGATCCGTCGGCAATGCGGGGATTCCCGAACATGCGAACAAACCAGAGAATCGTCCCGACAAGCGCCGCACCCAGAGCGCCCACAGGCCACGAGCAGCGACGGCGGTTCGCAGCCGGAGAGAGACGTGCACGGCTGGTCCGCGACGCCGTGAAGGACCGAAACCAGGTATTGACCGGCCGGCGAGGACCGCGATCGGGCTCCCGCCGGGCTTGGCCGCAGTCCGCCCTAGGGGCAGGCGGGCATCGTCGCACGCGCCTCAGACGCCGACGAGCCAGAGGTCCGGACCGAAGATCTCGTAGTGGATGCGATTGGCTGGGACCCCTGCCGCCAGCGCCTGCGAGCGCAGGCTGCGCATGAACGGGAGCGGCCCGCACAGGTAAACCGAGGCGTTGTCGGGAATGGTCACATTCTCGAGGGACATGAAGCCCTCGTGGTGACCCGCGCTCGGGATTTCCAGCCACAGCTCCAGTTCGGCGGCCTCGAGCAGGGCGATGTCCTCGCTCATCTGGTCGCGCAGCGCCCAGCGTTCCAGGTTGCTTTCGGCGTGCAGGACGAGCACTTCGCGCTTCGAGGCGCCGTCTACCAGCGAGCGCAGGATGGACGCGCTTGGCGTGCAGCCGATGCCGGCCGAGGCCAGGACGAGCGGGCCGTCGCCCCGGTCCAGGGTGATGTCCCCGCAGGGTACGGAGAGGATCAGCGTGTCGCCGACCTGCACGTCGCGGTGCAGGGCTGGAGAGACCTCGCCGTTCGGATCCAGCTTGGTGGTGAAGACGCGGGTCGAGGCCGTGCCGGCCGACAAGGAGTACTGCCGCACCTGATGGATGCCGTCGGGCATTCGCACCGTGACGCTTACGTACTGGCCGGGCAATGCGGGCGAGACCGGGGTGCCATCGGCCGGTTCGAGAGTGAAGGTGACGGCGTCGGTGCCAGCCGCCTCCTTCTTCACGACGACCCAGGGCGCGAGGGGCTTGTCGCTTGCGAGGCCGGAGTAGAGTCCCCTCTCCATCTTGATCAGGGCGTGGGCCATCAGCCAGTAGACCTCGGTCCAGGCGCCGGCGATTTCCGTTGTGATGACGTCGTTGAGTTCGTCGGCGATGGCTTCGAAGAGGTATTTGTAGACAATGTCGTACTGCTCGGGCTTGATGTCGAGGGAGACGTGCTTGTGTGCAATGCGGGAGAGCATGGCCTCGGGAGTGGTATCGGGGTCCTGAACCAGGCGCGTCGCGAATACTGCAATACTGCCGGCGAGCGCCTGCTGCTGGGAGCCGTTCTTCTGATTCGAGCGGCTGAAGAGGCCGTCAAAGAGCTCGGGGTGGGCGGTCAGCATGCGGCCGTAGAAATTCCGGGCGATTTCGGGCATGCGCTCGCCCACTAGGGGCAGCGTCGCTTCGATCAGGGGCAGGGACTGGGCAGAGAGCATGTTGACTCCAAACATCAAGGTATTTAAATCAAAGGTATCATTTCTATTCCTCACCGGTCGATTCTGCGACGTGCATGACATTCCGTTGCGGCACGGTGACGACGAGCTTGGCAGCCAACACGGACTCGGACGCCTCACTCCGATCGAGTTTGAGATGATCAAACCAGCCGCTTATGCAGCCTGAAAACAACAAACCCAACAATTTAGCCAAACCAGCAGTAGTCCCTTCTCGTGAGCACGCAGCTTCTGTCTGCCTACATGCCCGCACCGGCCGAGCACCTTGTGGTCCGGGTGTGCAGTCAGTCTTACTGGGCAGTGGGAGCGCTCGGGGCAAGCGGCAAGATATTGGCTGGCGCACCGTGCTCCCGAACACCCGCGCGACATCCCGCCGAGGAGCGAAACACCGTGAGCACCTCCACCCCGCTACCGCCCGAAGCCCTCGACGAGTGGCTTGCCGCCCTCGTCACCGGACTCGACCTCGACCCGGCTGACGTCCCGGTCGGCACCATCCTCGACGTTGCCACGGACCTGGCTCACGGCGTGGCACGCCCCGCGGCGCCCCTGAGCACTTTCCTCGTCGGACTCTCCCCAGCCAGGGCCGGGGGCACCGCAGCCGACATTGAGACCATCGACGTGCTGCCGCGCTTCGCCGGCGGCTGAGCCGATCCCCGCGATTCGACTGGATCGCGCTGGATTCATTTTTCACGGTGTTCCGCGATTGTCGCGCTCGGTCGCCGAGGTCAGGGTGGTAACTACGCGGGCTCTACCGCCCGAAACCACCTAGTCCGAGGAAGCACATGTCAGGCTCTTCCACACTCGTCCCGTCGAAACTCACACCCGATCTCTCCAATTGGGATCCGGAGAACGAAGAAACCTGGGATTCCAAGCTCGCCTGGCGCACTCTGTGGATCACGACCTACACGCTCACTCTGAGCTTCGCCGCCTGGTACCTCGTCAGCGCCATCGCACCGCGGCTCAATGACATCGGTTACACCTTGACTCCAGGTCAGCTGTATTGGCTCGTTGCCGTGCCCGGGCTTGCCGGCGGAATCCTGCGCCTTGTCTTCATGTTCCTGCCCCCGATTATGGGCACGCGCTCGCTCGTGGCGATGTCCTCTGCCCTGCTCGTGCTCCCTATGCTCGGCTGGACGCTCGCTGCCCGCGACACCTCAACCCCGTACTGGGTACTCCTCGCCCTCGCCTTTGCGGCAGGGATCGGCGGTGGAACCTTCTCCGGTTTCATGGCCTCCACGAGTTACTTCTTCCCGAAGCGTCTCGCCGGAACCGCCCTCGGCCTGCAGGCGGGGATCGGAAACTTCGGCATCGGGCTGATCCAGCTGCTGCTGCCCTGGGTCGTCGGCTTCGGCCTGCTCGGTACCGCAGCACTCACCCCGCAGAGCAGTGCGAAGGGCCAGCTGGTCTGGCTGCACAACGGCGGACTAGTCCTCATCCCGTGGGCGCTCCTCGGAGTTGTACTGGCGATTGTCTTCCTGCGCCGGGTACCCGTGACGGCCAACTTCCGCCAGCAGATGGACATCTTCCGCATCAAGCACACCTGGCTCATGACGGCGATCTACCTGATGAGCTTCGGGCTGTACAGTGGCCTCGCTGCCCAGATGGGCTTGATCATCCTGAACGTCTACGGCCATTTCCCACACGCGCCGAACCCGCTTGCCTTCGCCTTCATCGGCCCGCTCGTCGGCGCCGCCGTCCGCGCGGCGTGCGGCCCCCTCTGCGACAGATGGGGTGGCGCGATCTTCACTCTCATTGGCGCCGTGGGAATGGTCGCCGGCACTGTGTTCACGTCATTCTTCCTGGCACCTACGAGCGTCGACCAATTCTGGGGCTTTCTCAGCGGGATGATCGCGATCTTCTTCTTTGCTGGCTTCGCTAATGCGGGCACCTTCAAGCAGATGCCGATGATCTTCCCGAAGCGTCAGGCCGGCGGCGCAATCGCCTGGACTTCCGCAATCGCAGCTTTTGGTCCATTCATCGTGGGTATCGCCCTGACCCTGGTCAGCCCGACCTCGTTCTTCGTCGCCTGCGCAGTCTTCTGCGTCTTCTGCACCTGGCTGACCTGGCATTTCTACGCACGACCGGGCGCTCCCTTCCCCGGTTAGCCTGAGCAGGCTGATGCGAGCGAGCTCAACCCCGGAGAGCAGGCCCGCCGTCCCTGGCCTATCTGGCCGCGCGGCGGGCCTGCTAACGTCGAAGCATGGCGCTCACGCGATTCACCGCAGGCGCCACTGGAACCTGGCAGATCGATCGCATTCTCGCTGTCACGGGTCCCTCGCTTGCCACGGCCGAACGCCTGGAGGTGTCAGCGCTACCGCGGACCGTAAGCCCAGAATCCGCGTGGATGCTAAGTGGCGCGACGAGCTACAAGCGCTACACGGAGCGCTCCGAGCAGGCAGCTCTCGTCGCCGTCCAGCCTGCCCTCGGCCGACCAGAGGCCCGGTGCGCCGCGCTCATCCCGATCACGAAGACCGCCCGCTGGTGGGATCTCCCCCAGGATGAGCGGAGGGCGGTATTCGAGGAGACGAGCCACCACATCGCGGTCGGGCTCGAATACCTGCCTGCGGTCGCTCGGCAGCTCTACCACAGCCGTGATCTGGGTGAACCCTTCGACTTCCTAACCTGGTTCGAATACGCGGCCGGGGACGCGTCCGCGTTCGAGGAACTCCTGGCACGGCTGCGCACGAGTCGCGAATGGGACTACGTCGAGCGTGAGGTCGATATTCGTCTCAGCCGCTAGATCGGCCGATTCAGCGGCGGGCGGCATCCTTGTCACGGGCGGATGTCGGCAGCACGCTCTTCTCCCAACCGCGTCGGGCCTTACGAGCCCCGGATCCCCGGTGGGTATCCCGCGAGCGGTACACGATGTACGGTCGCACAAAATATCCGATCGGCGCGGAAAAGACGTGCACAAGCCTGGTGAAGGGCCACAGCAGGAACAGCAGTGTCGCGCTCAGAACGTGCAGCTGGAAGAAGAATGGCACGTTGGCCATCAGGGCTGGGTCGGGCTGCGCGGAGAGGAGGCCGCGCACCCACGGCGAAATCGTGCCCCGGTAGTCATATCCGGCACCAAGTACCTGGAAGAGAACCGTCGCGGTGGTCCCAAAGAGCAGGGTCGTCCCCAGGAGGGCGTACATGGCCTTGTCCATCACCGTGGTCGCGAGCAGCACCCGGGTATTGAGCCTGCGCCGGTAGATCAGGATGGCGAGCCCGGCGAGAGTGAGCACGGCCGCGATACTACCGAGCCAGGTGGCGCCCACGTGGTAGATCTCATTGGAGACACCGACGAACTCGAGCCATTCCTTGGGCACGAGCAGGCCGACCACGTGACCGCCCAGCACCATGAGGATGCCGTAGTGGAACATCGGCGATCCCCAGCGCAGTAGCCGGTTTTCGTAGACCTGGCTCGAGCGGGAGGTCCAGCCGAACTGGTCGTGCCGATAGCGGAAAATGTGGCCGACCACGAAGACGGCCATGGCCGCGTAAGGGAACGCCACCCACAATAGAAAGTCCATCGGGTTCATACCCTGAGTTCCTCACTCGCGATGCCGGACGGCGAAAATGGTTTCAGATTGCCAAGGAAGGTCATACCGACTGTTTCGGTCGGCGGGCCCTCGTTGACGAGGTTGAGATATCGCTCCCGAGTTTCCTCATCGATGGCAGGAAGCGAGAGCGACACAGCCTCAACGACGTGCGCGTAGGGGCTCTCGATGGTTTCGAGTGCGGTGCGGAGCACCTCAATGCCGTCCCGATGAGCCGCGAGCAGCTCCTGCGCGATGGGTGAATCGCTGAGGGCCGAGAATTCAAGAACCATGGGCAGGTAGTCGGGTAGTTCGTCCGCCGCGACCTCCCAGCCAGCCGCGTGATACGCCTCGATAAAACGCACGAGGGCCATGCCGCGGCGGCGCGTATCGCCGGCCGCGTAGTACGAGAGGTACGGGCAGCACTTGCGCTTGAGGTCGAAGGTCGCCGTGAAATGCACCTCAAGCTCCTGCTGGCCCATCTCCCCCGCGGCGGTCAAGAACGCTTCGAAAGCGGTCCGAAGCGGATGCGGCAGCAATGTAACAGACTCCGCGACCGTCCCGAAGCGAGCACGACGCGAGGCGGTCGGGTAGTCGAGCAGGATCGACGCGGCCATGTGTGCAATGGCCCCGTCCTCGGCACTGAGCGGGATTGCCGTGACTTTACGGGGCGGAAGCTTCGGGAGCCTCATGCGGGGCTCCCGGCGTCTGCTACGGGCGGGAATAAGCCGTCCGGTCGGCCACCGCCGTTCCAGTTCAGGAGGTTGATCCGGCCAGGGGTTGTCGGTTTGGTTTTCTCTCCGCCTTTACCGACCATCTCGTTGTAGTTGTCGACGGTAGCGTTGAACGGCATCCCCGGAGTCTTGCCATATGGTCCCGCGGTCGAGGTCGGACCGCCCATGCCTGGTCCCCCGTCCGTGTCCAGCGAACATGCCAGCTCTTCGAGCTCGCGAGCCGTTTCCACGTGCGCCTTGGGAATGACGTAGCGATCCTCGTACTTGGCGATCGCAAGGAGCCGGTACATCGCCTCGATCTCGGCTCCGGTCATGCCGACCGCGGCGGGGATGGACTCGTCGCGGTCGCGCCCGAGGTTGATGTCGCGCATGTATGAGCGCATCGCGGCGAGTTTTCGGAGCGAGGACTCAACGGGCACAACGTCGCCTGCCGAGAACAGCCCGGCAAGGTACTCGACCGGGATGCGGAGTTTATCGATCGCGGCGAACAGAGTGCGAGCATCTTCGCCGTCGTTGTTCGTCGTCGAGATGACATCAACGACCGGGGACAGCGGCGGGATATACCAGACCATCGGCATCGTGCGGTATTCGGGGTGCAGGGGCAGTGCGACTTTGTACTCGGAGATGAGCTTGTAGATCGGGCTGTTCTGGGCGGCGAGGATCCAGTCGTCCTCCATGCCTTCCGCCTTCGCCGCGGCGATGACCTCGGGGTCGAACGGGTCGAGGAATACCCCGCGCTGGGCCTCGAGCAGGTCCTGGTCGTTCTCGATCGACGCGGCTGCGAGAACGGCGTCAGCGTCGTAGAGCATCAGGCCGAGGTAACGCAACCGGCCGACACAGGTCTCCGAGCAGATGGTCGGCTTGCCCTGTTCGATCAGCGGATAGCAGAGCGTGCACTTCTCCGCCTTACCGGTCTTGTGGTTGAAGTAGACCTTCTTGTACGGGCAGGCCGACACGCACATCCGCCAGCCACGGCAGGCATCCTCGTCGACGAGGACGATGCCGTCCTCTTGGCGCTTGTACATGGCACCGGACGGGCACGCCGCGACGCAGGCCGGGTTCAGGCAGTGTTCGCAGATCCGCGGGAGGTAGAACATGAAGGTGTTCTCGAATTCCATCTTCACGTGCTCGCTCATCGTCGCGAGAATGGGGTCGTCAGCTGCGGTCTCCTGAGAGCCGCCGAGGTCGTCATCCCAGTTGCCCGACCATTTGATATCCATGTTCTTGCCCGTCAGCAGGGACTTGGGCCGGGCGACGGGACTTTCGGTGCTCAGGGGTGCCTTGGTGAGCATGTCGTAGTCGTAAGTCCACGGCTCATAGTAGTCGTCGATGACGGGCAGGTCCGGGTTGTTGAAGATGGTCGCGAGCCGCTTGAGTCGACCGCCGGAACGCAGTTTCAGGCGTCCTCGCTTGTTGCGGATCCAGCCGCCGTTCCACTTCTCTTGATCCTCGTAACGTTTAGGGTATCCGAGGCCCGGCCGGGTCTCGACGTTGTTGAACCAGACGTATTCGACGCCGGTGCGGTTTGTCCACACCTGCTTGCAGGTGACGGAGCAGGTGTGGCAGCCGATGCACTTGTCGAGATTCATGATCATCGACATTTGGGCCATTACGCGCATTTAGTACTCAACCTCCTGGCTGCGTCGACGGATCACGGTGACCTCATCGCGTTGGTTCCCGGTCGGGCCGAGGTAATTGAAGGCGAACGACAGCTGGGCATAGCCGCCGATCAGGTGACTGGGCTTGAGCAGGATTCGGGTCAGCGAGTTGTTTGTCCCGCCGCGCATGCCGCTCGTTTCAGCGATCGGCACGTTGATCGTACGGTCCTTCGCGTGATACATGTACACGGTGCCCTCCGGCATCCGATGCGACACGATCGCTCGGGCGACGACAACTCCGTTGCGGTTGTACGACTCGATCCACTCGTTGTCGCGCACGCCGATCTTGGCGGCATCCTGCGGGGACATCCAGATGGTCGGCCCACCACGGGACAACGAGAGCATCATCAGGTTGTCCTGGTATTCGGAGTGGATCGACCACTTCGAGTGCGGCGTCAGGTAGCGCACGGCGACCTCGGCGCGGCCCTTCGACCCAGTCGAACCGGTCGCCGCCGTCGAGCCGACGATCGAGTCGTCAAATAGGCGGTGCATGTCGAGAGGCGGCCGGAAGATCGGCAGCTGCTCCCCCAGCTCGATCATCCAGTCGTGGTCGAGGTAGAAGTGTTGCCGCCCGGTGAGGGTGTGCCACGGCTTCAGCCGCTCGACGTTGATCGTGAAGGCACTGTAGCGACGGCCGCCGTGCTCACTGCCCGACCACTCCGGGGACGTGAGCACGGGGACCGGCGCGCCCTGGACATCCGAGTAGGTGAACCGGCGGCCCTCATTGTCGCT
Source organism: Cryobacterium sp. GrIS_2_6 (assembly GCF_035984545.1). Taxonomy (NCBI): domain Bacteria; kingdom Bacillati; phylum Actinomycetota; class Actinomycetes; order Micrococcales; family Microbacteriaceae; genus Cryobacterium; species Cryobacterium sp. GrIS_2_6. The sequence continues at coordinate 4,212,836 of NZ_JAXCHP010000001.1, read as the reverse complement.
CGCGAGGTCGGCGAGCTTCATACCCGTACGCTCCTCCAACTGACGGAAGCCCTGGGTGCCCAGGCGCCCGTTGGTGGTGCCGGAGAGTGCAAGCACCATCTCGCATGCGTGGCTCGCGGTTGTCAGGCGCGGACGGCCGGCGGCCGGGCCGCTCTCGACCAGGCCGTTCTTCTTGCCGAGATAGTCGACCTCGACATCGGGGTTGAACTTGACGCCCTTGGTCACCATGCCGAGCTTCGCCGTGAGCGGGCCGAGGGCACCGAGCATGTCGGCGAATGCCGGATAGTCTCGCTCGACGACGACGAGCTTGGGCATCGTGATCCCGGGCACCAGTGGCTGGCCGTACTGCACGGTTCCGTGCGGGGTTGCCATCGCGTCGGGGGTGTCGTGACTCAGGGGGACGGCTACGAGGTCTTTCCGCACACCGAGGTGTTCGACCGAGAATTCGGAAATCTTCTTCGCCAAGATGTGGAAGATGTCGAAGTCGGTCTTGGCCTGCCACGGCGGGGTGATCGCGGGGTTGAACGAGTGAATGAAAGGATGCATGTCCGTCGTCGACAAGTCATTCTTCTCGTACCAGGTGGCCGGCGGCAGCACCACGTCGCTGAAGATAGTTGTCGAGGTCATCCGGAAGTCGCTTGTGACGAGCAGGTCCAGCTTGCCCTCTGGCGCGGATTCGTGCCATTTCATCGTCTTCGGGCGCTTTTCGGGCGGGGACTCCGGCGCACGCACGGCACTCGTCGTGCCGAGGAGGTGCTTCAGGAAGTACTCATTGCCCTTGCCGGAAGAGCCGAGCACGTTCGCCCGCCAGACCACCAGCACGCGCGGGAAGTTCTCCGGGGCGTCCGGGTCCTCGACGGAGTAGGCGAGGCTGCCGTCCTCAAGCGACTCGACGACGTACTGGGCAGGGTCGACCCCGGCCGCGACGGCGTCGTCGACAAGGTCGAGCGAGTTGCGGTTGAAGGTCGGGTAGCTGGGCATCCAGCCGCGCTTTGCCGACTCCACGAGGCAGTCCGCCGTGGTTCGGTCAGCGAAGGTGCCGACCCCGAGCGGGCTCGAGAGCGTGTCGGCGGAGAGGCCGTCGTAACGCCACTGGTCGGTGGCGAGGTAGAAGAACCCGGTGCCAATCATCTGGCGCGGCGGTCGCACCCAGTCCAGTCCGAACGCGTACTGGCCGTAGCCCGTGAGGGGGCGTACCTTCTCCTGCCCGACGTAGTGCGCCCAGCCGCCGCCGTTGACGCCCTGGCAGCCGGTCATGGTCGTGAGCGCGAGGAAGGCGCGGTAAATGGTGTCGGAGTGGAACCAGTGGTTCGTGCCTGCCCCCATCAGGATCATTGAGCGTCCGCCCGATTCCTCGGCGTTCTGTGCGAACTCGCGCCCGATGCGTTCTGCGGCCTGCATCGGCACGGAGGTGATGCCCTCCTGCCAGGCTGGGGTGCCTGGGGAGGTTTCGTCGTCATAGCCGGTCGGCCAGACGCCGGGGAGCCCGTCCCTGCCCACGCCGTACTGGGCGAGGAGAAGGTCGAAGACGGTTGTCACGAGTTCTCCGGCGACGCTCCGCACGGGCACACCTCGGCGGATGATGCCTGCGCCACCGGCCTGCTGCTCGCCGGCCTCGTCTGTCATGGGCGAGATGTCAAAACGGGGCATGTCGACGGCAGCGGACGCACCGTCGTAGTCGGGCGCATCCATGATCGAGAGCAGCGGGTCGACTCCCTCGAGATCGAGGTTCCATTTGCCGACGTCAGTTTCGGAGAAGCGGTGCCCGATGGATCCGTTCGGGATGATGGTGCGGCCATCCTGGTCGAGCAGGATCGGCTTGAACGCAGCACTCGCGACGGTGGCCGCCGTGTCGGGGAGGGCATCCGCTGTCATGAATTTGCCCGGGACGTAGGCGTCGCCACGCTTCGTGAGCGTGATCAGGTACGCGGAATCGCTGTACCGCTTCATGTAGTCGACAAAACGCGGGGTGCGCCGGTCAACGAGAAACTCCTTGAGCACGACGTGGCCCATCGCGATCGCGAGGGCGCCATCGGTTCCCGGGTGTGCGGCGAGCCACTCATCAGCGAACTTGGAATTGTCGGCGTAGTCCGGCGAGACCGTGATGACCTTCTGGCCGCGGTAGCGGGCTTCGACCATGAAGTGGGCGTCAGGGGTACGGGTCACCGGAACGTTGGAGCCCCACATGATCAAATACGATGCGTTCCACCAATCGGCCGATTCCGGGACGTCGGTCTGGTCGCCGAAGACCTGGGGGCTCGCGACGGGCAGGTCGGCATACCAGTCGTAAAAGGACAGCATCGTGCCGCCGAGCATCGATATGAATCGATTGCCGACGCCCTGCGAGACGATCGACATCGCCGGGATCGGGGAGAAGCCGGCGATCCGGTCTGGACCGTACGTCTTAATGGTATGCACGTGGGCTGCGGCGACGATCTCAGCGGCCTCATCCCAGCTGGCCCGCACGAGGCCGCCCTTGCCGCGGGCGCTCTTGTACGCCCGCGCTGACTCAGGGTTGCCAGTGACGTCGGCCCATGCGAGTACGGGGTCGCCGAGGCGCGCCTTGGCTTCGCGGTACAGGTTGAGCAACACACCGCGCACATAGGGATACCGCACCCGGGTCGGCGAGTACGTATACCAGCTGAAGGCCGCGCCGCGGGGGCAGCCGCGGGGTTCGTACTCCGGGGAGTCCGGACCGACTGAGGGATAGTCCGTCTGCTGCGTCTCCCACGTGATGATCCCGTCCTTGACGTACACCTTCCAGGAACACGAGCCGGTGCAGTTCACTCCGTGGGTGGACCGCACCTCCTTATCGTGGGTCCAGCGATCACGATAGAAGCTGTCGGCGTTGCGGCCACCTTCGAGGAACAGAGACCGCAGATCCGGCGAGGTCTCCCCTCGGCGCAGGAACCGACCGAGGTTGAGGATGCTGTCCGCAATCGGACTGTCGATACCCGGCTTCGTGCCCGGCTTGCCCACGCTCCGCTTGGAAAAGCTCGAGTCCTTGAGAGTTTTCACGACGTACCCCTTGCACTCCCGGGCATCACCGCAGTCAGCAATAACCTCGCTACTGAGTCTCACGGCCACCCGAACGGGCTACAAGCGAAAAACACCGTGAAAAATAACCGCCCGTAAGCCGGAGGGCACGTCATCGGTACCGACCTCGACGTCGACGCTCTGCTGCGCCCCGTCGTCTCCCTCGATTTCCTCACACTCTGCGCCCTGATGGGACCAGTTCAAGTCCAGAGTGCAGGTGTCCGGCTCGGTAAGCGGATGCAACGCATCGGCCGTTAGCGGACCGCCGGCCTGTTGCAGGATTCCTTGGACCAGACCGAGGTGCACCCGGCATACCTCAGGGTGGTCCTTGACCATCTCGCTGTACGGACACTCGTGCAGAGTGAGGTGACGTCCGTCCGCATCGATCCTTGCCTCGAAACCGGTCTGGTCGAGGTGGTCGTCGAGGGCATCCAACTGACGCTGGAGCGGTGAGTCGATCGCCGCGGTGAGAGGCAGCATCCGCCGCACCTGGTCGCCCCGGCGTTCGGCGGCCTCGACCTTCGCAACCCGGATTGAGCCCGCGTAGTGGTCCACCCCGGCGGCAGCGCTATACAGGATTCTTGGGCGCCCCTTGACGTCGCGTTCTTCGGGCTCGCAGGTGACAAATCCGTCGCTTATCAACCGCTGCAAATGCTCCCGGGTGGTGTTGTGGTGCAGTCCGGTCGCTTCAGAAAGGTCGCTGACGGTCATCGTCCCGCGCTGTTGCAGGAAGTACAGCAGTTTGATTCGGCTGAACGACGCGAGCGTACGGTAACTCGATGGCGGGCGGGAGGACATGGGTCAACTATGCACTCTCAGTCGCCAGACCGACACCGCAGCCCCCAAAGGGAGTATTAGAGCACACGTGCTAGACACGCTCCTGGCCGGCCAAACGGCTCCAGGAGGATGCCGATCGACGGAGCATTCATCCGGTCCAGTGCGCCTTGCATCAACCCGCGGTGCACCGAACACACGATGGTACTGTGTTCCTTCGCAACCTCCAGGAATGGGCATCGACGCAGTTCGATCTCGGTGTGATCGCCGGACAGCACCGGGGCAAAACCAACGACATCGAGAATCGCGACAACACGCTCGACAGCAACATCACGGTCCATCGGGACAGACGTTGAATCCTCGGACGGCACAAACCTGTCCGCCCAACGCCGCCCAGCCTCGACGGCCCGTTCGCTACCGCGCGGAGGTCCGGTGGTCGGGCCCTCAGCCAGACCGTCAGCGAGGATACTCGCGAGGAGCTGGTAGGAATCAACCGAGTGGCCGGGGCCGGTTTCTGGGGGATCGATCTCGCGGGGCACCGCGGAATAAAGCATCCGAGGACGGCCGGGACGCGTCCGCACCTCGATCGCCTCGGCCACGAGGCCGACCTCGAGGAGTCGATCAAGATGCGAGCGGACGGTATTGGGGTGCAAACCGACCGCCGCCGCGATCTTCGGGACATCCATCGGCATCTGCTGGGTACGGAGCAGCTCAAGCAGGGCGAGTCGGCTCACGCCGGAGAGGGCCCGGTGGGTACGGGCGTCGACGTCGAAATCAGGCACGTCTCTAGTTTTCCCTATAAGTGTGGTAAAAACAACTGAGGTGCGCACTGAAGCCGGACCGGACCGAGGAAACACATGAGCGAGACCCCCGTGCGTGCCATCCGACACCTACGCCATGATGCCGGCGAGCGGCCTTTCATCGTGATCTGGGAGGTCCCGCGAGCCTGCCAGCTCGTCTGCACCCACTGCAGGGCGGATGCCATCCGCACCCGCAATCCGTTCGAACTCACCACAGACCAGGGTAGAAAGCTCCTGGACGATCTAGCGTCGTTCGGCACGCCCCGCCCGCTTGTCGTCCTCACCGGCGGCGATCCATTCGAACGCCCTGACCTGCCCGAGCTGGTCGCACACGGCACCAGCCTGGGGTTGAGCATGGCCCTCTCCCCCTCGGTCACCCCGAGGCTCACCCGCGAGGTCCTCGTTGAGCTGCACGAGGCAGGTGCGAAGGCGGTATCTCTCTCGCTCGACGGTGCCTGCGCGGCCACTCATGACACCTTCCGCGGTGTCACCGGCGTCTTCGACGATACGATGATCGCCGCGCGAATGGTCCGCGAGGTTGGGTATCGCCTGCAGATCAACACAACCGTGACCCGCGACACAGTGCACGAACTGCCGGCGATCCTCAGGACGGTCCTCGACCTCGGGACAACTCTCTGGAGCGTCTTCTTTCTCGTCCCCACGGGACGCGGAAAACTCCTGAATGCCCTGACCTCGGACGAAGCCGAAGAGGTTTTGCACTGGCTGCATGATGTTTCCGAGCTCGTCGCGATCAAGACGACTGAGGCGCCGCATTACCGACGCGTTGCCATCCAACGCGCAGGCGTGACCGACCTCGATGCCGCCTTCCCGGTTGGTCCGCTGCGCGCACAGCTGCGCAGCGCTACCGACAAGCTACTGACCGGCGACGAACCCCGGCGGCGGAAGCCGCGTGCACCGATCGACGTCAACTCCGGACGCGGCTTCGCCTTCATCGACCACGTCGGCGCGGTCTACCCGAGCGGATTCCTACCAGTGTCCGTCGGATCGGTTCGCGAGCAGCCGTTCCCCGAAATCTACCGGGAGGCGCAGCTACTCCAGGAGTTGCGCACCCCGGATACCTTTGGCGGCCGCTGCGGGCGCTGCGAGTTCCGCACGGTCTGCGGAGGCTCCCGCTCTCACGCTTACGCGCTCACCGGCGATCCGCTCGCTGAGGACCCGAGCTGCGGCTACCAGCCCGTAACTTCCGAGACCATTTCCGCCTGAGGCCCTGACCCGCTGAGGAATCACACGGCAAACGGCGTCAGCTACCGGTTTCCATACCGGCGGCTGACGCCGTTCCTGCGCCTGTCCAGCGTCCTGGTCCTTGGCCTTAACGACGATCGCCGCGCCGTACGTAGTGGCCGCGGCGACCGTGACGGACCAAGACGAGGTATTCGATCCTGAGAGAGCCTGAAAAATACCGCCAGGGGGCAGGTCGCTTGTCTCCGCGGGGCGGTGGTTCGCAGCCTGCTGCGCCGCACTAATCGAGGTGGTGGTTCCCTCGGACCCAGCGCAGGGCGCCCAGGATGCCGATCGCAACTCCGACACCTCCGACGATCATCCCGAAGAACAGCCAGACGAAGAGGGGCTCGAGTCCCACGATCGTGGTCTCGGCGCTCACGATTCCACCGCCGAGGAACCCGCCTATGGGTCCAAAGAGCCCCACAAGCACCCCCGTCATCATCAGGCGGATACTGAGGGTCCTCTCGTGCGCCGAGCCCATCGCGGGCACGTGCGTGGCTCGGCCGTCGTGTGCTGACGCATCATTCATTGTTGGTTACATCCGTCTTCTGTTCGTCGGCAGGAGGCTGGGCCGTCTGCCCGGGCTTCGTTTGGTCCAGCAGCTGCGGGACTTTTTTGAGGAACGGCCCGATGATGTCCATCGGAAGGGGGAACACGACTGTCGAGTTGTGGTCTGCGCCGAGCTCGAGCAGGGTCTGCAGGTAGCGCAGTTGAAGCGAGGCCGGGTTGCGGCTGAGAATCTCCGCGGCCTGGCCGAGCTCTTCGGAGGCCTGTAGTTCGCCGTGAGCGTTGATAATCTTCGCCCGACGTTCCCGCTCGGCTTCTGCCTCGCGCGCCATCGCCCGTTGCATCGCCTGGGGAATTTCAACGTCCTTGATCTCGACGACCTTGACCTCAACTCCCCACGGCTCAGTCTGTGCGTTGATGCTCCTGGCGAGATCTTCGTTCAGGTCGGCACGATGCGCCAGCAGGGTGTCGAGGTCGGCACGCCCGACGACGGATCGCAGCGTTGTCTGCGCCATCTGGGAGGTGGCGACCGCATGATTCGCGACCGCCATCACCGATCTGACCGGGTCGGTGACTTGGAAGAGCACGACGGCGTTGACCCGGGCAGGCACGTTGTCCTTGGTGATGACATCCTGCGGCGGGATTGTCAGGGTGACGATGCGCAGGTCGACTCGCACCATCCTGTCCAGGCCGAGGTAAATCATCTGCACGCCAGGTTCGCGCAGCCGCCCTAAACGTCCGAAACGGAAGGCGACGCCGCGTTCGTACTCCTGCAAGACCTTGAACGACGCAGCCAGCCAAATTACAACCACGAGGACGACGACACCGATCGAAACGAGTATTCCCATCATCGGACTTCCTTTTCGGGGACCGCCCGCGGTCCGGTCTTGCGGATGCTGCCGTAGCCGCTGCGCCGGGCGAGCTCTGTCGCAGAGATGGCTGCTTTCTGCTGCTCGTTCTCCTCGAGCCCGAGGGCCGCGAGGTGATCGGGGAAGCGGGCGGGGGCGCGCCGCAAGTGCGACCACAGGCGCCAACTGCACCCAGCGATCAACGCGGATGCAGCGCTCAGGATCACCAGTTCGAGACCGGTGCGACCCTGGAACATGACGGCGATCGGCCAGACCACGGCGAGGACGACAACCGAGCAAGCTATGCCACGGTGGAATCGCTCCGCCTCAGAGCTTGGCCAGGAATCGATGTTCCGCACGATCTCCCTCCCGGCATGGGATGGTGTGCAGTCGTCCTTGACCGGGCAGGGATTGCACACGGTGGGCGCAGCCCGGTACCGGGTCACCCGATTATCCGGGTCAAAGGAGATCGGCCAGAGCCATTGGTCCTCCGAGCACGTCCATGCGTCATGTCCCTCGTGGTACTCGAATCCACCCGAGCGCGCGCTCGTGGTGGCCGCGGCAGTGCGGCGGGCGAGCACGTCCAGCACGTGCGCAACGAGCAGCAGGAAGCTGCCGTATCCGAGCGCGAACCAGACGTCGGGATTGACCTGCTCCATCACATACCCCCGTCTGGACGCGTGTCACCGTCCCGTTCACCTGCACGGCTGCCGTAGCCCGTGCCGTACCCGGGTCCTGAGGAGACGTCTGTGATGGCATCTGTGCCCCTGGCCACCGTGGAACCGACGAGTTGGGTCTCGACGAACAGGGCCTCCATGGGGACGTCCTGTGTGGTTCCCTTGATCCGGTATCGCACTCCGAGCCAGGCGATCCAGACGAAGGGTACAACCCCGCCGAAGATGAAGACCAAATCGCCGGGCATTCGCAGCCATTCCAGGACCGTGTTGCCGGTGCCGGTGATGAAGTTCATGCTGCGGGCTTCGAAATAACCGTCATTGACGGAGTGCCACAACTGCAGCACGCCGAGCGGCAGGAGCGTAGCGAAAGTCATCCAGGCCAGGCCGACGTTGAGCGACCAGAACGAAATTTTGGCGAGCCGGTCCGGCCAACGGTTGGCCGGGATCAGGTACCGCAGCGCGAACAGAGACAGGCCCACGCCCATCATGCCGTAGACACCCATCATCGACGCGTGGGCGTGGTTCGCGGTGAGAGCCGTGCCGATCTCGTAGTACGAGACGATCGGCAGGTTGATCAGGAAGCCGAAGACGCCAGCTCCCAGGAAGTTCCAGAAGCCGACGGCGACCAGGAACATGACCGACCAGCGGTGCGGGAACGGAGCTGCGCTTCGGGATTGCTGGCGTGCGCCCAGTTGCAGGAAGCTCCACGCCTCGACGGTCAGGAACGTCAGCGGGATCACCTCGAGCGCGGAAAAGAACGCTCCCAATGCCATGTGTTCGACGGGGGTGCCCGAGAAGTACAGGTGGTGCATCGTCCCGAGGATTCCGCCGGCGGAATAAAGGATGACGTCAAGCAGGATGATCTGCATCGCGATCCGGCGGTGCACGACGCCGAGCATGACAAAGATGTAGGCGACCATGACGGTCGTGAAAAGCTCGAGGAAGTCCTCCACCCAGAGATGCACGACCCAGAAACGCCAGAACTCGGCGACGCTCAGCGTCACTTCGCTTCCTGCCAGCATCCCGACGGCGTAGAACGCCGGGATGGCGAGTCCGGAGTAGAAGAAGAGCCACGGCAGGTTGAATCGGTGTTCGGACTTGAGGCGCGCGCGGATACCGCGGTAGATGATCGCGATCCAGAGGAACAGCCCGACAGTGAGAAGACCCTGCCAGAATTTGGGCAGGTCGATGTACTCCCACTGCATACCCCAGAACGGTGAGTCCTTGGCAGCGGAGACGCCGAAGATGCTGAGCGCTTCGCCCGCGAGAGAGCCGGCCACGACCAGGGCGAGAGCGCCGAGAAGGATGTACGCAAGCCAGTGCTGCCGTTTCGGTTCATGACCCGAGATGTACGGCGCGAGGAAGATGCCGGCCGCAAGGAACGAGGCGGCCGTCCAGAGCAGGGACAGTTGCACATGCCAGGTCCTCGCTAGGTTGATCGGCAGCAGCTGGGCGAGGTCGATGCCAAAGAAGCTCGTGAGGTCGACCCGGTAGTGCTCCACGGCCGCGCCGAGGAAGGCCTGGGCGAGGAACATCAAGGCGACCACGAAGAAAAACCAAGCTGTTGCCGACTGAGCAGGCGTGACGGCGACGTCGCCCGGCTGTCGGAAGGAGAGCGGCGGGGTCTCCTCGCCATGCTGCCAGCCCATCCGTTTGCTCCAGCGGCCATACAAAGCAAAGAGTGCACCGAGGGCAACCATGAGGGAAACGAGTGAGAGCCCGCTCCAGACGATGATGTCTGCGGTCGGACCGTTGTCGACGAGCTTCTCTGCGGGCCAGTTGTTGGTGTACGAGTAGTTGTGCCCCGGTCGTTCGGCCGCAGCCCCCCAGGATGTCCAGGCGAAGAAAGCCGTGAGCTCGTGGATCTCGGCTGGGTCGGTGATCATCTTCGGGATCAACCCGTTTTGGGTGGTCGGGGTGCCGAAGAAGTCGGCGTAGTGCTTCTTGACGGCCTCGAAGGCGCTGATCTGAAGGTCGGTGAAGATCAGGCTTCCCGTTGCTGGCTCGTAGCGATTGGTGCGCATCATCGTTACGAGGGCGCCGTGGGGGTCCTGAATGCCCGAGGCCGTGAGCGCATCCAGAACGAAGGTCGAGGACCTTCGGAGGTAGTCGGCTGTGTAGTCCGGACCGAGATATCCGCCGTGCCCGACAATCGAGCCGAACTCCTGCAGACCGCGCTGCACGAAAATCTGCTGTCCGGCGGTGATCTCCGCTCCCGTAAAGACGACCGCGCCCTGCTTGTCGATGACCTGCTTGGGCTGGGGCATGGAATCGGTGTAGGTCATCATGGCGAGGAATCCCATGACGGCGAATCCAAAGATCATTACGAGGGCGACGCCCTGCAACCAGCCTTTGGACACCATGAGCTCGGAGCGAATTCTTCGGGCGCTGGATTTCAGTTGGACCAAGACGGCCCCTCTCGCTGTTGCCTGGTTCAAGGTCGATCGGTGCCAGAACACAGCGACCGCGCTTCTTCCCCCGAATGGGTCACGCGAGGTGGGGAAAAACTATCATTCATTTAAACGGGTGGAAATCATTTTAATTCGGCGTGCTCATTCCTGCGCATCGTAGTAGCGAGAGAAATACCTGACAGTTCGCCCAAAAATTGATACTTGGCGCTCGGAAAACACCTGCGAATCCTTTTCGCCCTGAGCCGCGACACGCCGTATGGGGCTGATTCCCGGGGGTTTCAGGCCACCGTCACGGGGTCACGTCGAAGATGCCACGAGCGCCCTTTTCTGCGTCCGACATCACATGGCTGACAAATGAGTAGTGCCCGGATTCCGGAAAGCTGAGCTCCACAAATCCTCCCTGCGCAGCGGCGAGATCCAGCACTTGCGCACCACCGGTACCGGTACTGCCGCCAGCGCGTAACAGGTAGTCGCCCTCCTTGAAGACCGAGTCGAACTGGCCGCCGACGACGTGGAAAGAACTGCCAACATTGGGTCCGGCGTCGAGCACCCACACGCGCACCCTGTCGCCAACCCGGGCGATGAGCGGCCGGTCGACGTACTGGTTGGCATACCCGTTGAAGGCGAGCAGATCGGGCTGTTGCGTTGCGACCCGCGCCGCGTCTACCTCCGCGCCCTGCGCCCCGAGGTAGAACTCAGACTGCACTAGGACGTACTCCGCCGAAACGGGGGCAAGACCCGGCGGATCGATGATCACGGCCCCGAACATACCGTTCGCGATGTGCGCCGACATCGGCATTGTCGAGCAGTGGTAGAGCCAGATCCCGGACCGTGAGGCCGTGAACCGGTACGTCAGGCTCTCCCCGGGCATGATGGTGCGCATCGGTCGGTCCGGGGCGAGACTGCCGGCGTGGAAGTCGATCGAGTGGTCGATGGTTCCGCCGTTGACAAAGGTGATCACGAAGACGTCACCGACGCGCCCGTGCAGGGTCGGTCCCGGCGCAGTCCCGTTGTAGGTCCACAGGGTCTGCTGCACGCCCGGCGAGACCTCCGTCTGGACGTTGGTCGCCGTGAGCGTGAGGGTGTGCACGGTCTCCGCGGATGCTGGTGTGAGCCTGGCATCGCGAGCGACAAAGTCGGCGGCGGGTTTCTTCATCAGATCCACGTCATCCGCAGCGGATGGCGCCGCCCTCGCTCCGGACCCCGACCCGGTACCGCCGCTCATGTCCATGCCACCTTGCTCGGTCCCCGCGGCCGCCGCCCCCGTAACGACGATCGCGAAGACCATTCCAAGCTGCTTGTGGCCAGCGATCGAGCACCAGCCGCTGATGGCTGTGCCGACGACTCCGGCGTTGACGACGGCGGTCGTTCCCGGACTGACTGAACCGGAGGTGACGCCAGTGTCCAGGACCAGGTTGTGCACCCGGTCGTCCGCGTTGGTCAGGTTGATCACGAGCGTGTCACCGACCGGGACAGATACGGAGTCCGGGCTGAACCTCATCCCGGCCATGGCCACGTCGATCGTCGTTGTGTGACCGGTCGTGGGCACGGACGTGATTGCAAGCCCGCCGGCCACACCGAGGGAGGCGGGCTCCATGGCCACCCCAATCGTTATGGCGAGAAGGAGCGCGCCGGCCGCTACGACGACCGACCCGGTGCGCCGCGGGTGCACCGGGCCGGCACCGGGGATGGGCGCGGAAACCGGGGCGACAACATCCGTTGAGCTGCGCAGCACACGGTTGGTCTTGAGCGCCCGGATCATCAGGATCAGGAACGAGGCCAGAGTGGCGACGACGAGGAGGGAAACCGCGACCTTCACGAGACTCGGGACCGGGAGGAGATAAATCACGAGACCGCCATTGACGACGACGACCCGGAACAGCGCACCTCGCTCCAATTCGCGGCTGGTCGCCTTCGAGACGCGCGGGCCGCCGCCGAGAACGACCGGCAGCAGATATGTCAGCGCGCCGAGCAGGACCTGCGCGGCAAATCCGACCAGAAAGGCGAGGATGAGCTGTTCGATCCAATCGGCGGCGACGGTCCAGCTGGAGGCGGTGCTGACGAGCAGGCCGAAGCCAGCCGTGCACAGGGTGAACCAGGCGAGGGCGCTGCCGATGCTCCAGCCAGCGAACGTCACGGCCGGCGCGACCCTCCCGTAGCGCAGAATGTCGGCGAGCACCCTCGCAAGCCCGGCGAGATAGGCGAGCACGCCGAGGCCCACGAGGAGTCGTTCCCCGAGCAGGCAGCCAAGGCCGAGCACGGCGAGGCCGGCGAGGAAGAGGGGAAGGGTCCACCGCGCCGCCGCGCGGGTGCCGTCGGCGACCCGCACGTGCAGGATGGTCGGCCACAGCAGGGCGACCGTCCCGATCACAGTCAGGCCGACCCAGCCGAGCAGGTTGAGTCCGATGTGCCCGATGAAGAGGCGCGCGTAGCTGTCCTCCGAGTCGTCCATGCGCGCCATCAGGACGCCGAGGGTCACCCCGATGGCGAGGCACGCTCCGGCCGCGACGTAGTAGCGAACGAGTGGCGCGAACCGGGACGGCAGCGCGCCGCGGGACTGCACGGCAAGGATCGTCGCGTGCGCAAGCGCGTTCGCGCCGACGAGGATGCCACCGGAGAGGACGATGGGCCACCAGCCGCCGATCATGCCGGTGATCACGAGCATGGCTCCGACGGTGTGGGCCGCGAGGCGCCAGCCGAGGGAGACGCGGCCGCCGGGAGCCGGGTGCCGGAGCAGCGTGTCTGCAAAGTGCTGGCTCCAGATCAGGACCGCGCTGCTGACGGCACCGAGCAGCAGCAGGTGCACCATCAGCCAGGGCGCGACCGGAAGGAACCGATGCACGATCACCACCACGAGGGCGAGGAACAGCCACGCCGGAACGAGGATGCCGGTGATGATGTGCCACAGCCGCCTGGTCATCGGCGCGTTCCCAGTGAGATCGTGGCACGGCCGCGCGGCGAGGCCGTGCTCGACGGACGCCTGGCGGGTTTCGGAGGCGCGCCCACGAGCACGGAGACGACGGAGACCCCCGCGAAGAGCAGTACGGCGACGATATTCGCGAGGCCGCCCCACTGCACCAGAACATCTAACCCTCTGGCGTCTCCGCCGACGACACGAACGAGCAGTGAAGCGTGCAGGAGGACAACCGGCCCGTACATCAAAGGACGATAGGGCAGCGGCCGGCGCAGCACGGCAGGCGGGATCGTCGGGGCATGCGCCATGATCATGGAGATCACGAAGCCGAGGAAGACGGAGTGCACCACGGCGTCATAGGCCGGGCCGACGTATCCGGGTCCCAACAGGATCCAGACTAGGCCGACGACACCCAGCCAGCCGTAGCCGGCGAGCAGGCACAGGGCCATGTAACGCGGCAGTCCCTTCGACCTGACAAGCCGCGTCGCCACGTCATATCGCAGGAGCCACGAGACGAGACCGAGCAGCGCGAGGCCAAGCACGGGGTATCCAAGGACAGGCCAGAGCAGTGCCAGCACGACGCCGGATGCCAGGGCCAGGGCCGCCGCGAGCAGCCACCGTTCGGCCCGCTCGTCGACGGTTGGTGAGATCCGGGCGAGTTCGAGGCGTTCCCCTGCGATAGTCAGGACAAGGAAGAGCGTCATCGCCGGGATGAGGTGAGGGACCGGGACACGCCCCCACCAAAGAATTGTCGCGGCGAGGCCGAGCAACGCCCCGAGGGCCTGAACGGCACTGGAAGTCGAGGGCTGCCGCGCCCAGATCGACCGATAAATCGCGAGCAGCACGATCGATCCGGCCACGAGGGCGATCTGGCCGACAAAGAGCGGAATCGGCGACATAAGCGCAATTCCGCCGGCGCCGAGGAGACCGGGAGACAGGAACGCCCAAGTCCGACGGATGGCGACCGCGCGTTCGAGAACAACGACCGTTCCGACAAAGCCGAAGACCATGAGCGGGCCGTGTACGTCGGCGAGGCGGGCTGCGATCACCGGTGCCGGCAGGCCAAGCAGAAGGAGTGCCCCGTCGAGTCCCGCAAGCAGGGCAAAGCCACTGAGGAGGAGAAGTACGAGGCGGCCGCCGCTTCGCCGGCTGGTCCGCGCCGGCAGGTAGTGGGACTCGGGCGACATCGTGACACTCCTCGAGCGTGGCCGCTCATCAATTAATCCGATTGGTTCGACCCTGCGCTGCGCAATGTCGAGACCGCATGTGCTTAAGCAGTGAGGTCCTCCGACCAGGTTCGGCATGCAATGACCTGGTGTCTTCTGGGCGACGCTATGCGAGCGGCCGATTCACGCCCGTGACCGGCGATCGGGTGCAGGCTGTGCCTGTTCCGCGGAGTTGTGGAGCTCTAGGCGTGGTGGTGGTCAGGGTGACCGGTTCGACGGTCATGAGGCTCTCCTACAGGTGGGATTCTGGTGATGATCTTAATTTTAGTGCATGTCTGTCCGTTTTATTCGACAACATCGATATCGGCGGTTGTGCGCTCGAATCGTTCCACGCGACCCCTACGTGTCAGGGTGAGTTGAGACCAGTAGCTCAGAGCAAGTCCGCTGTGTGACGTAAGCCGAGAATCAGGAAGTTTCGATCATGTCCAGCCCGTCTTCGATCGTCGTGCGCGACGATAGTGCGATGAGTAAAGAACAGCAGTCCCAGCCCGCGTGCGGGTGGTCCGACAGCCACGCGGTCGTTCACGCCCGTGCAGAAGCTTGATCATTTGGCCGCGTATGAGGACGCGATGACTCGGAACGGGGGCGGTGCGTATCTGCGCGAGCAGGGCAAACCGTGATGACCACCTACCGTGCCTTCACCCGCCGAGGAGTGTCCACCCGCGCTGCTGCGTCGGGGCTGGCGAGGAACTTGGGGTCAAGGCTGGTGCTGAAGCGTTCAGGGTTTCGAGCCCGGGCTCGAGCTAGGGTCGCGGACCTCTCGGCGGCTTTGCCGGCCGCGAGGCCGTAGTGGGTGCTCATCGTCGAACTTGTTGTACCAATGGATGTAGACACCATGGGCAGGCATCGTCAAATCATTCGGCCCGGGATCGGTCTCTGACGAGACGTCGAGCCCGGGCCGAACATTTCTGGTACCGCCGAAAATTACGCGGGTCGCACCGCCGTGAGCTCGCGAACGGCCGCGTACTGTGCCCGTACTTGGGGCGTTGACGCGGATCGATAGGTTTCACCCTCCGACAGTTCCCAAGCTGGCGGTCGCAGAGTGCCGAGCAGCGCCCAGGCGGCTTGTCGTGCCGCGCCGTCGGCAACGTATTCACCCTGGGTGGGCACGGTCACGGTAATGCCGAGAACGGCCGGCGCGATGCGGCGCACGGCTTCGGATTGGGCGCCGCCCCCGATCAAAAAGACACGGCGGATGGGTACGCCTTGTTCGCGCAGTGCGTCTAGTCCGTCGGCCATGGCGCAGAGCATTCCTTCGACGGCGGCCCTGGCGAAGTGTGCCGGTGTTGTGTTGACGGCGCGCAGTCCATGCAGGGCGCCGGTCGCGTTCGGTCGGTTGGGTGTGCGCTCGCCTTCGAGGTACGGGACCAGAACGAGCCCGTCGGCTCCAGCGGGTGCGGCCAGTGCGAGCGCGCTGAGTCCCGCGTGGTCGACTCCGAGCATACGGGCGGCCGCGTCGAGGACCTGGGCGGCGTTCAACGTGCAGGCCAGCGGGAGGAATGCGCCGGTCGCATCCGCAAAGCCGGTCACCATGCCGCTGGTGTCTGCGGTTGGTGTCGCGGAAATTGCCGACACGACCCCCGAGGTTCCGATCGAGATCGCGACGTCACCTTCGACCATGCCGAGGCCCAGGGCCGCGGCCGCGTTGTCACCCGCTCCAGCGCCGAGCACAATGCCTTCCGGAGTCTTTCCGGCCTGGGCTCCCGCCGGAATGACGCGCGGGAGGATCGCGCCGTGCCCGAGGCCTTGTTCAAGGAGGTCGAGCCGATAGTCGTTGCTGATTGGCGACCAGTATCCGGTGCCGGAAGCGTCCGAACGGTCGGTGGTCAAACGTGCGAGTCCAGCCGCTCCCGTTCCAGGGCCGTGTCCGGCAAGGCGCCAGGTGAGCCAATCGTGGGGAAGGGCCACCGCAGCCACCCTCGCAGCGTTCACTGGTTCCGCGTCGCGAAGCCAGCGGAGCTTGGTGACAGTCAGCGACGCGACGGGCACCGAACCGATGGCTTCCGCCCAGGCTGCGGCACCCGCGACAAGGTCGCCGGCGCCGAGTTCGCGGATCAGGTCGAGAGCCGCTGGGGCAGATCGGGTGTCGTTCCAGAGGAGCGCGTCTCGAACGACGGTGCCGTCGGAGTCGAGGGTGACCATTCCGTGTTGCTGGCCGCCGACAGCGATCGCCGCGACATCGGCCAGGCCGCCTGCATCCGTGATCGCGACCTGGAGGGCGTGCCACCAGTGGTCGGGGTTGACCTCGGTTCCGTTGGGGTGAGACGCACGCCCGGTGCGGACGAGGGCTCCGGTTTCGGCGTCCCGGATGACGATTTTGCAGGCTTGGGTGGAGGAGTCTACCCCGGCGACCAGCGTCATCGGGCACCGAGGGTTTCTGCGACGGGTGCCGCGGCCGGATCGGTCTCGTGGCCGAGCAGGATGGCGAGGGTGTGGCGGGCACCGAGTCGGTGCAGGAGCTCCAAGGCACGGTCGTACTCCGTCACGAAGATGACGTTTTCGATGAGGTCTCCGAAGAGGTCGCGGTCCCGGAGGAAGGAGTGCGGGTCGGTCGGATACCCGGCGGCACTGGCCATCACCCGTTCCTTGATCCGGTCGCAGACATCGATCGGCTCGCCCTCTTCGTCGATGCCCTCGGCGTAGCGCGCCCAGCTGGCCACGATGGCGGCCGACAGTTCGACGTGGCCGCCGACGGCGAGTTCGTCAGTGACGACCGGGAGAAGCCACTTCGGGATCCGGTCGGACGACTCGTTGCAAAGACGGGCGATGGTGTCTTTCACGCCCGGGTTGGAGAAGCGTTCGATGAGTTCGGTCTTGTAGTCCTCGAGGTTGATCCCGGGAACCGGCTTCAAGGTCGGTGTTCCTTCGCGATCCATGTAGGCCCGCAGGAACTCGGCGATCAACGGGTCGCCGGCAGCCTCGTGCACGAGCCGGTAGCCCATCAGATGCGCGAAGTAGCACAGGCCCTGGTGGCTCGCATTCAGTAGGCGCAGTTTCATCAGCTCGTAGGGCTCGACGTCGCTGACGAGCTGGGTGCGGCTTTCCTCATAGGGCGGGCGTCCGTCTGTGAAGGAATCCTGCAGTACCCACTGGAAGAACGGTTCGCAGACGACCGGCCACTGGTCCTCGGCCCCGAAGGTGCTGGCGACGAGTGCACGGTCGGCGTCGGTCGTCACCGGGGTGATCCGGTCGACCATGCAATTGGGGAAGCTGACGGATGCTTCGATCCAGGCGGCCAGTTCGGCGTCCTTGGCCGTGGCGAATGCGATGAAGGTGCGGTGGGCGACCTCGCCGTTGTTCTGCAAGTTGTCGCAGGACATGATGGTGAAGGGCGTGATGCCGCGGTCCCGGCGGCGGCGGAGTGCTTCGATCGTGATGCCGAAGAACGTGCACGGGGCGCTGTCAGGGATGAGGTCGGCCTGGATCTGCGGGTTGGTGAGGTCGAAGGCCCCGGTGACCGGGTGGATGTTGTAGCCGCCCTCTGTCACGGTGAGTGAGACGATGCGTACCGTCGGGCTGGCCATCCGTTCAATGACGGCTTCGACGTCGTCGGGCGCGAACATGTAGTCGATGATCGAGCCGATGACGCGGCCCTCGAGGTGTCCGTCCGAGTGCTTCTCGACGAGCGTGTAGAGGCCGTCCTGGGCTTTCATCACGTCGCGCATGTGGGCGTCGGACGGGAGGACGCCGATCCCGCAGATCGCCCAGTCCCTGGCGAGGCCCTGGCTCAACAGGTCGTCGATCACGAGCGCCTGATGGGCGCGGTGGAAGCCGCCGACGCCGAAGTGCATGATTCCGGCGGTGAGTCCGGTGCGATCGTAGCTCGGCACCGTGACGGTGCTGCTCAGTGTGTCCAGGTTTGCATTACGTAGCTTGGTCATTTTCTTTCCTTACGTGGTTCGCGGAAAATTGAAGAGGCGTATGAGATTGCGGGTCGCGTGTCAGCCGGCGATCAAGATGGGTTCCGCCTCACTTCGACAGTCGTCGTCGCTCGTGTCGCGGGCGGCAACGCCATGGAAGCCGGGCTGAGTCCCGCGGAGAACGGCGGCCATGATGGCGGCGACGAGGTAGAGCAGCGAGAACAGGATGACGAGGCCCATCGCGCCGAGGCTGCTGTAGAGCAAGGCGACGAGCAGCGGTCCCGCGAACACGGCCGCGCCGATGCCCAGGTTGTATGAGCTCATCGCGGCGCCGGGCTGCTTGGGAGCAAGGGAAACGGCGATGGCCGAGAGCGGCACGAAACCGGCCAGGCCGATGCCGAAAACAGCTCCGACGAGGAGGGTCAGGCCGTAGGCGAACGGCCAGCCCTGGCTGATTGCGTAGTCGGGCACGAAGTAGAGGCCCAGCATGGAAACAGCACACAGAACGGCTCCGTACCAAACCACCGTGCGGCTCCAGCCGACCCGATCACCCAGCGCGCCGAAGAACAGGTTGAACGGGATGTTGACGGCGTAGATGACGGTCGTCAGGATCAGGAACTGCCCGATGGACCAGTGGAACCGGTCGACGAAAAGTGCGGGGAAGAAGATCGCCATTCCGTAGGTCGGGATCGAGTTGATCATGCGGGTGAGCATGACCAGCAGCACCTTGGGCTTGGTCGCGAGCAGTTTGAGTCCATAGGTCAGTACCGTGAACACCTGGTCTGGGTTGTCGACCAAGGGCGCCCGACCGATCTTCTCCTTCACCCCGACCAGCGAGACGATGGCACCCAGCATGACCAGCACCAGCGAGACCCACAGGGTCTGGTACATCGAGAGGTGGAAGATGTCGAGGGTCGTCGTCGCGACGAGGGCACCCAGTGTGGGTAGTCCAGAAGTGAAAGCGACGTAGAACCAGCCAATGGAGCTGGCCATGTGTTTGGCGGGCGACGTTGCGGTAATCCAAACCAGGAACCCGTAGGCGAAGAACGGATAACCGAAGCCCCGCATGCCGTACGTGATAAATATGAGTACCACGTTGCTGGACGTCAGTGCCAGGACCAGGAAAGCGAGTCCGAAGAACAACCAAACGCCGGCGCCGATCATCATGACCCGGCGCGGACCCCAGAGGTCGGAGAGAGCGGCGGAAAAGAAGGCCGCGATGGCGACAGCGACCCCGTACACGGTGACGAGGCTGCCGACCATGGGAATCGAGAACCCGTGATCCTGGTTGAGGAACGGCGACAAGATGTTAGTTTCAACACCATCGCCGATCATGAAGAGTGCTAATCCAACAAATCCCCAGATGAGGGGGCGGGGTAGTCCGAGCCGGTCGATAAGCCCCTCCGGAGAGGGCTGCTGAGGCCTAATGGCCTGTGGATGCACTGCCTGAGATGCCATTATTCGCGTCCTTACGAAGGTCAATCAGTTTGTGAACGCCCCAAAACTAACACACAAAGCCACAGATCTAACACATTCGTGTGAAAAGACATCGTCAATCTGACATTTGACCTATTATTGACAACATGGACACTGAAAAGGTCGCCGGCATCGATGCCACCGCGGCATCTCGAGACGGGCTGACTGCGCCCGCACGGCGCGGCGAACTCATTCGTTACATCGATTCGCACGATATGGCCAAGATCGAGGACCTTGCCGGGGCTTTCGGAGTGAGCTCGATGACAATTCATCGAGACCTTGAAGTCCTGTCCAGGGAAGGGCTCATCGAACGCGTGCGGGGCGGCGCCCGAACCCTCCCCCAAGCCTTCTCAGAGCTGGACGTTCACGTACGCCGCCGCACAAAGGTTGCGGAGAAACGAGCTCTAGCCCGAGAGGCATCAGTCCTCATCCACGACGGCGATATCGTCGGTTTCGACGATTCCACCACCGTCGCGGCGATGTTCGACCAGATCGACGCCCACCGCCCATCGGCCGTCATCACACACTCGCTGGGGCTTATGCACAGCATCACCAGGCTCCATCCCGAAATCACCCTTGTCGGCCTCGGCGGCCAGTATTACCCGGAAACCGACTCCTTCCTCGGCGGCGTGGTCGTGGAACAGACCAAACGGGTCTCGGCCGACGTCGTCTTCGTCTCCACCACATCGCTGAAAAATGACGCACTGTTCCACCCCGACGCAGAAGCCGCCCTGACCAAGAAGGCCGTTATCGGCATGGGCGACCGCAAGGTCCTCCTCATGGATTCAACAAAATTCGAAGCCAGAGGGCTTTACCACGTGGTCGACCTCAGCGCCTTCGACGACATCTTCGTTGAGTCGACGCTCTCCGCCGAGCACCGGGCCGAACTCGACAAACTCTCTGTGAACGTGCACTACGTCGAGACGACGAAGGGTGACATCCGCCTCGACTCAGGTCCGGCCACGCGGCTGTGATGGGAGCGATGAGCGAGTGATCACACCGGTCAGGAACGCATGGCCGTGTGCATCGTTGTCGATGAATTGGTGCGCGCGGAAACTTGCTTCACGTCCGTCGAACCGTCTTATGAGTTCAGGGGGCTCGCCGTTGACCTCAATGCCGCGTCGATCAATGCCCCGGCCGCCGACGGCATCGGGATTTTCGGCACGGGCGGCGCTCGGTCCGGCACCGGCAGCATGCGCATGTGTCGAGCAACTCGGATACGTCATCGAAGGGCGATGGCTCAACCTCGCGCTGCCGCAATAGTAGAAGAACACTGCGGAGGCTCGACTTCCACGACACCGCAACGAGAGCCTCAAGGCGGCCAGAGAGAGATCTTGACACGGCCCCGCGGGTTTGATCATCGCAGCGGGCGGCTGGATCGTTCGGCAATGCGGAGATTCTCCGACGTGCGGCCTACCGACTGCGTTCAAACCATTCCCTATCCGGTACACACATGAAAACACGGGAAAGCGGCGGATATCGTCTGTTGAACTGACCTAAAATGCTGATTAGGCCCGTTTCGGCCCGAAAGAGTGTGCCCCTGGAGGGATTCGAACCCCCCACCGTTTCCTTAGGACACTACCGAAGTCGATCACTTTTTGCGTCCGCAGCGCTCGAGGGGATACGAGGCTCGACAAACGGTTTTTAAGGGAGAGACTATGTAGCGAATCCGTTGGTTCGCCCGACGGCTCCGCCCCCGATTCTCCTCACCTGCGCCAACCTCAAAAGGACCCGACCATGACATACATCACCCCGTCGGTGATCGTTTTCGACGTCAACGAAACCCTCTCCGACATGTCCCCCCTGAAAGCCCGGTTCGTGGATGTCGGCGCCCCGGCGCACCTGGCCCGGATCTGGTTCGCCACGCTGCTCAGGGACGGGTTCGCCCTCGCCGCCGCCGGTGGCTCGGCGAAATTCGCCGTCATTGGCTCCGAGATCCTGCGCGGATTCCTCCGTGACTCCGCCCTGTCCCGCAGCCTCGACGATGCGGTGAATCACATCATGGACGGCTTCGGCACATTGAGCGTGCACCCGGACATCGCGGAGGGTATCCGGGCTCTGAAGAGCATGGAAATGCGCCTCTTTACCTTCTCCAACGGGTCCGCTCAGGTGGCGGAGGCCTTGCTGGCCGGGGCGGGCCTCCGGAACGACTTCGAAGACCTGCTCACGGTTGAGGACGCACCCGCGTGGAAGCCGGTACGGGCCGCGTACGACTATGCCGCTGATGTCTGTGGGGTCCAACCGGCCGACATGCTCCTGGTCGCCGTGCACCCCTGGGACATCCACGGAGCGGCCCAGGCGGGCCTCCGCACCGCGTGGCTGAACCGCACCACCGAGAGCTACCCCGACTATTTCGCGGCGCCGGACTACACCATCACCTCCCTCGGCGAGCTTGCCACCCGCCTCGCACACGACCCCGTACGCACAACCCGCGAAAACTGACCATCCAGCCCGAATCAACGAAATAAACTCACTCATGGAATTGAATCACCTGGATCTCATCAATCGCCGCGGAATCGTCACGGGTGCCGGACAGGGCATCGGTCGAGCGCTCGCCCTCGAATTCGGTCAACGCGGAGGTCACCTGCTACTGGTCGGCCGGCAGCTGTCCACGCTCACCGAAACCGCCCGGCTCGTGGCTTCCCTGGGCGGAACGACCGAGATCCTGGTCGAAGACCTGACCCAGCTCGGCGCCGTGGAGCGGATCGCGCACGCGGTTGCGTCCTGGAGCAGCCTCGATCTCCTCGTCAACAACGCCGGCAACGTGCGCGCGGGCAGGCTCGACCTCACCGCCGATGCGGATGTCCACTCGATGATCGGTCTGAATCTCACCGCCCCAATCCTGCTGACCAAGACCCTGCTGCCCAGGCTTCGGCAGAGCGGGAAGGAACGCGGCAGCATCCTCCTAAACGTTTCCAGCGGGATTGCGCTCGTCGGCATGCCCTTCTATGCGGTCTATGCGGCAACGAAATCGGGCATTTCGCAGTTCGGAGAATCGCTTCGCCGCGAGTTGATCGGAACGGGAGTGCATGTTGCGACCGTCTATCCCGGAGCGACCGACACGGCCATGATGACCTCACAGAACGCCGGTTCCGATCTCGGGTGGGGACGAAGCAGCCTGGCTGACGTCATCACCGAGCTCATTGCCGCGCTGGAGGCCGGCGCGCATGAGATCAACACCGCACCGGAAAGCCGCCGTGCGATGCAGCAACTGAACATCACTGACCCCCTGGCGGTGGATGCGGCCCTCGAACCCAACCTCGAGGCCCTCGAACTCGCCGTACGCGACCACCGCAGCATCTAAGCGGTCGCGCCACCGGCACGGTCAGGCACCCTACACTGCGTGAACGCACCAGCCTCCTCATTCCACCCCCGCGTGAGGATGGCGGCGCGGATTTTGGCGGCCGTCGACGACCACTCGTCAACGGCGTGGGCGGCGTGCAACTGCTCAGCCATGCTGATCGCGCGGTCGAGCGCGACCCAGCACATCAGCTTCGAAGAGAGGAAGTGCCGCGGCTCGCCGCGGACTTCACAGATGCCGTTGTCCGGTTGTTCCCGCTGGCGCGCGGCAGCATCGGCACCTGCAATCAGGAACTCTCGTGTGGCGGGCTCAATTTCGCCAAGCTGCCGTCGGTGATCGTGTCCGGCATCGACAGGGTGAGCCGCCCGGACCCTCCCGTGGCCACGGAGCCGGAAACGATCTCGCTGAAGATGGGCACCACCAGACCGTATTCCGGACGAGGCCGATATGTCACCGACATCCAGCTCATCCCTTGTCGCTGTTGGATCGCCACCGTCGTCGGAGACGGTCGTGTCGATGACGATTTCGGATTGCAAGGTACGGTGCACGGGGCATGTGGCGGCGATTTCTCGTAACCGCTGACGCTCGGCTCGGCTCTCACCTCGCAGATGGGCGAGGTGTTCCGGATCGGCTGGCGCACCGATTGTCGCGACGTCGCACACCTTGGGGATGCGGTCGGTGACGGCGAGCACCGCGGCGCCGCCCAGCGAGTGCCCAATCAGAAGGGAGGGCGCCGCGTGGTGCTCTCGCAGATAATCGGGCCGCCGCGAGATGCGCACGGCGATGCGGGGGAACGGTTCTGCGGGTGTCGATATCAACGGGTTGGCCTCTCGTGCGAGTGGTGACCAGGGACGTCGGTCTCCGGTTGGGGCCGCGAACAGCTTCTCTCCGCAGCCGACCCCGGGGGAGGTCGAACCGACCATCGATGAGACCGCCGACGTGCCTTACGACTTCTACGGCGGCATCACCGTTTGGAAGAACATCCGCCGCGGCGACCTTATGCCGGGGATGCTCGAGCCGGTCTGGCAGACCGAGACCTACTCGCAGTGCGCCGCCGTGATCACCAGCACCTACAGCAGCTTCGCGGTGCCCGCGCCGGGCGCTGCAGTCGCACGACCGTTCCCGGCCCGCGACCACTTTCTTCTTCCGGTAACCCTCGTGAGGCGTTTACTGTTGATCCAAAGGTGCGGCACCCCATCTGGGGCGCCCGCGGCGATACTGGATCTGAGGGGCATGGCCATGGCGAGGAAGAATCCGAAGGTCGAGGAAGCCGATGAGCGCGAACTCGAGGTCAGCGAACCCGAGGAGTGGGCCGCGGGAATCCCGGGCGTAATGCACTCCATGGTGCCGGCGATCGAGCACATGGGTGTCAACCGCACCCGCGAAACGGTGCTCGCCATGAACCAGAAAGACGGCTTCGACTGCCCCAGTTGCGCCTGGCCTGACCCGCACCACCGCAAAGCGTTTGAATTTTGCGAGGAGGGCGCCAAGGCCGTCACCTGGGAGGCGACTCCCATCGTCATCGGCTCTGAATTCTGGGCGGAGCATTCCGTGAGCGACCTGCGGGCACGCAGCGAGTACTGGCTGGGCATGCAGGGCCGGCTGACCGAGCCCGTCTACAAGCCCGCCGACGAGGATTACTACCACCCCATCACCTGGGACGAGGCCATCGAACTGGTCGCCACGAGGCTAAACGCCTTGGGCTCTCCGGATCAAGCGGCCTTCTACACCAGCGGCCGCACATCCAATGAGGCGGCGTTCCTGTACCAGTTGTTCGTGCGCGGCTATGGCACTAATAACTTGCCGGACTGTTCGAACATGTGCCACGAGTCCTCGGGCTGGGCGATGGGCCAGACC
Source organism: Cryobacterium sp. GrIS_2_6 (assembly GCF_035984545.1). Lineage (NCBI taxonomy): Bacteria > Bacillati > Actinomycetota > Actinomycetes > Micrococcales > Microbacteriaceae > Cryobacterium > Cryobacterium sp. GrIS_2_6. Next base: position 4,187,907 of record NZ_JAXCHP010000001.1, on the reverse strand, counting down.
ATCGGCGTCGGCAAGGCAACGGTCACCTTCGACGATTACGCGGCGGCGGACCTGATCATTTTGATGGGGCAGAACCCCGGCACGAATCATCCCCGCATGCTCAACGAGCTGGAGGCGTGCAAGCGCAACGGCGGCTCCTTGGTCGCTGTCAATCCACTGCCGGAGGCGGGGCTCAAGCGGTACAAGAACCCGCAAAAGCTTCGCGGCGTGGCAGGAAAGGGCACCGAGTTGGCCGACCAGTTCCTGCAGATCCGGCTGGGCGGGGACATGGCCTTGCTGCAGGCGGTTTCCAAGCGGGTGCTCGACGCCGAGGCCAGGAACCCCGGCACTGTTCTTGACCACAAGTTCCTGGCGGAGCACTGCGAAGGCCTTGAGGAGCTGAAGGAGCACCTAGCTCAACTCGACGAGCAGGAGGTGCTCGAAGCGACCGGCTTGCGGATCGAGGAGATCGACGAGCTAGCCGAGCGGTACCTGAAAGCGGACAGGGTCATCATCACGTGGGCAATGGGCATCACGCAGCAGAAGAAGGGGGTCGCCACCATTAAGGAGATCATCAACCTCCTGCTGCTGCGGGGCAACATCGGCAAGCCCGGAGCCGGCGCCTCCCCGATCCGCGGCCACAGCAACGTGCAGGGCGACCGCACCATGGGCATCTGGGAGCAGATGCCGCCGGCATTCCTGAACGCCCTCGGGAAGGAGTTCGACTTCGAACCTCCGCGGGAGCATGGTGCCGACGCCGTCGAAACGATCCGCCGGATGCAGGAAGGAAAGATCAAGTTCTTCCTGGCCCTCGGGGGAAACCTCGTGGCGGCGATCTCCGACACAGACGCAGCGGAAGCGGCGATGGAACGGACCGACTTCACTGCCCAGATCTCCATCAAGCTCAACCGGTCCCACATCTCCACCGGGAAAGAAGCGCTCATCCTGCCCACCATGGGTCGCACTGAGATTGACATACAGGAGACCGGCAAGCAGTTTGTCTCAGTTGAGGACACCGTGTGCGCCGTGCACGCATCCTGGGGCAGGGTCGAACCGGTAGCCCACACGCTTCTGTCCGAAGTGTCGATTATCTCGCGGCTGGCCAAGGCGACTCTCGGGAACAAGATCAACGCCGACTGGGACGGCTTTGAAAAGAACTACGACTTGATCCGTGACCATATTTCCCGGGTGGTGGCAGGGTGTGAGAACTACAACGAGCGGATCCGTCAGGACGGCGGCTTCATTCTGGAGAACGGCCCTCGGGACTCACGCACCTTCCATACGCCGACCGGCAAGGCAGTTTTGACGGCGAACGACCTTGAGGCGGTGGAACGCCCTACCGGGACGCTGATCCTGCAGACCCTGCGCTCGCATGATCAGTTCAATACGACCATCTACGGCTTCAACGATCGATACCGGGGAATCAAGAAAGGCCGTCACGTCATCATGGTCAACGCCGAGGACATCACCGAACTAGGTTTGGCCGACGGTCAACCGGTGGATGTCTATGGGGAGTACGAGGACGGCAAGGAGCGGGTACTCCGCGATTACCGCGTGGTCTCCTACCCCACACCGCGCGGTTGCGCCGCTGCCTACTATCCGGAGGCAAATGTCCTCGTGCCGCTCGATCACGTGGCGGATGGCAGCAACACGCCAGTCTCGAAGGCCGTCATCGTTCGTCTGCGGCTGCCCCGGTCCGCCGAGACTGAAACGGCTGGTGCGGCGGCAACGTCCGGGGCCGCCGCCGCCGCTCCGGCGTAACGTCAGGGAGTTCCTGAAATTCGAACTCCCATATTGTGTGGTTTCACGCTGGCAGCGTTTTGTTGTCGCACTCTGCCACGGGCGGCCCGGCCCGCGCTGACGTGATGTCACGCCACGACGTTTGTACGCTGCAATTTGAGAACAACACTGATGATGTTCTTGTCAACTACGCCGTCGCGGGAAGCGAGCCTGCCTTTGCGATCCTTCTGCGCCGGCATCGACCTCTGATGCGCTCTTACGCTCTGCGGCTACTCGGCTCCAGCACTGAAGACGACGTCGTGCAGGAGTCGTGCATTATCGCTTGGCAAAAATTATCGACGTTGCATGACGGCCAGTGCGTGAAGTCCTGGTTGATGCGGGTCGGGCGGAACAAGAGTATGGATCGGGTGCGGATGCGGCTTTCGTCTGCCATCCCGCTTGATGACAACACACCAGAGGTCCTCCGCAACGGGCCTTTTCAGGTTACAGAACTGCTCCGGCAACGCGATGCACTGTCGAAGGTGCTGGCCAGCCTGCCTGCCGATCGGCGGCGCGCGTGGCTGATGCGTGGGTGCTCGGGCTTGAGTTACTCGGTGATCGCAGGCAAACTCGGAGTTCCAGTACCAGCAGTACGCGGATTTCTCGCTCGATTTCGTCATACTCTCGCCAACGAGATGGCCCTTGGCGCTAGACGCCCGCATCAAGCTGCGAGAATACGTACACAAAACGATTGGGAACCGAACAACGACCGTGCATGACCAACGCCGGCACAGGTGGGCAGATCTGCCGTGAAACCGGACTTCGCGAACTCCCCATGCCCTCGCGGCGCCCAGCGTTCTTATTGGGCTGAGTCGACCCAGCCCTTACTGTCGGGACCGTCCTGAGTACCGCCGCTGACCAGGCCACGGGCCTTCTGTACCGCCGTGTCGACGGCGGACTGAACGTCCCTCTTGCCGCTGTTGGTTGCCTGTCCGGCTGCGAAGCCCACGACAAAGGCGCTGATGGGCCCGGCGGAGGGACTCACCGACGTGGATTCCTCGGCCAACTGCAGGATCACCTGGGTATCGACTTCCAGGTCCAGGATCTGCAGCGCCTGAGTGAGACGGCGACTCCATTGGGCTAGTGCGAGCTCTTCATCGGACGAATCGGTCATCGGTGCTCCCCAAACGGTGGTTCCTCCCGGAATGCCCGGGAACTGCATTCATCAAGATTGGCACCGTTGTCGGCTCAGCACAACGCGCGGTTACTACAGAACTCTCCCGCCGGGATTTGACGATTTGCTGGGCCCAAAGGCCCGAGCGCGGGCGGTCCTGCCTCATCGCCGGCTACTAACTGTTGTCCATCAAAGTAAGTTCGATTGACCGCCCACCGCGGTCGTATCCAGCGTCGATAAGAAGACTCACAGAATCGAACCGTCTCGGACGAGTACCTCAGGGCAAGCGACACCGTCTTCCTCCCCAAAGGCGTTGTCGTAGACCTCGTTGTTGGCAGAGATAGTTGAGGTCGAAGACACCTTCGGTTCTCAGGGCGGCACGGTATGGGTGCCGAGTACATGCGCGGGGTGTCGCCATTCCGACCGACCCGAGCAGTGCCGAACCGCGACGAATCCGACATGCTCGAACTCTGGCGGTCCGGCCACCACTTCTTCGGCGACATCAATTCCGGGCAGCTCGTCGCCGTCAGCGTCATCGGCGTGACCTTGGTGCGCGCGGAAACTGAATGCACGTCCGTCCACCCTTCCTTCAGGCGCAGAGGGCTCGCCGTCGCCGTCAAGGCCGCGTCAATCAACTCTCTACCCGCCGACGGCATCAGGATCTTCGGCAAGGGCGGCGCTCAGTCCAACGCCGGCAGCATCCGCATGAACGAGCACCTCGGATACGTCATCTAAGAACGATGCTCAGCCTCGCTACGCCTCAATTATCGAAGAACTCTGCGGAGGCTCTGCTTCCGGGTAGCGGCGACGAGAGCCTCAAGGCGACCTTTGAGAGATCTCTCGTGATAGGGCCCCGTGGGGTTGACCATCGCGACGGGCGACTGGATCCTCCGGCAATGCGGGGATTCCCAGACGTACGGGCTTTCTGACCCGGCGCAAACCATTCCCTGCTTGGTACACACACGGATACACCCATGCCCAGGAAGAAAAACGGTCCATATCAACTGTCAAAGTAACCAAAAACGCCGATAAGGCTTGTTTCGGCCCAAAAAAGTGTGCCCCTGGAGGGATTCGGACCCCCAACCGTTTCCTTAGGACACAACCGAAAGCGATATTACTTTCGACGCAAATATGCCCTTGATCAGGATTTAAGAATCCCAAATTCTACCAGGTACACAGAAGTACACACATAGCGGCTCCGCGATCACAACCTCAGGTCGCGACATCGTCTAGTGCGTGAATCGTCGAACAAACCAGAGAATCGACCCGACAAGAGCCGCAACGATCACGCCCACCACTCCAAGGTGCAGGAGCGGAGCGAACGCCACGAGCAGCGAGGGCAGCACGCAACCGGCCGTGGAGGTGCACGGCTGGTTCGCGACGCCTTGGAGCACCGACATCGCTGTGATGATGAGTCCGCAAGCGAGCCACAGCTTGACGAGGTCACTCAGTGTCACTCGCTGTCGGCCCTTCCGTCGTGCCGGGGAGCGGGGCGGAGTCGCGCGGCTGCGGACGGGAGCGCGATTCGGAGCGCGGTTGGGAGCATGGGTCGCGGGGCGAGATGTGCTTCGAGTCGGCGCGGCCTTGGCTCGAGAGCGAACCGCAGTGGGAACGCTCGGCGTCCCGACCTGAACGACGAGTCGCTCGAAACGTGGCATCACCCGCAGCGCGTCTGCTGCTCTCGGGTCGACATGCCAGGTTTCCGGTTCTTCGGCTGCGAACTCGATCAAGGCCAATTCGCTGTCACTCAAGTGCTGAGGCCGGGCCACGAGCCAGGCGACAAGTTCCTTCGCATCCACAACAGAAACCATGCCCGCGTCGGGGGCCCGCTTGTCGCTGATCGACCTCGCACCAAGAATGGCCAGGACCGAAATGACCGGCACGGGGAAGCCGACCTTTGCCGTCAGCCGTCGGCCCACATCGATCGTGTCGCTCTGGGCCTGCTTCAGGTGGCGGGTGTTCGCGTTGTTAACGCGAAGCACGTAGTCGCCCACCCAAACGGATGCGCCCGCGTGGTACTTCGTGTTGATCGCGAACACTCCGCCGGGCCCGATGACGAGGTGGTCCACATCCTTGGTGCCGGCACCGATCGGCACCGCATGCCGCATGAACCACTTCGGACCTAGCGCAGCAAGAAGCAAGCCGACCTCGATCTCGCCGAGAGCGCCGACGTACCAGGACCGGGCATCCGCATGCAGAGTTAGCCCGGCGGAGGACCGCAGGGAAGGATCGAGAGCCTCAGCGGCAGCCTGGACCTGTAGGCATTTCGCCGCCACAGAGTAGCCAGCTCCGCGCGAGCACAAAGCCTGAATGCCCGCAAAGTCAACGCGCCCGTCCACATTGTCAGACATTGCCACCCGTACCCCCGTAGCCTGACGCTACCCGCACGCGACCGGCATCCTCGTCCCCCACTATGGGGTTCGAGGCGACCGAACTCCGAGCACGTCGCCGAAACGACGGAACCCGAGACGCCGTGCGCTGCTCTCGCAACAATGCCAGCGCCTCGGGTGCAGTGCTCCCGATGTCATTTCGGTTGTAAGCACGTCTCGATCGGTCACGCTATTCGATCACGCGTTCAACTTTTCCAACCAAGAACACGTAGGAGCAGATCCCGGCAGCCGTGATGAGCGTCATGTAGACGAACGCAGGGGCGAAGTCGGTCTTGGATACGAGCAAGCCGATCACGATGGGAGTCGCGATTGACGAGAGATTACCGATGAAGTTGAACATGCCACCGGTCAGTCCCATCAGACGGGCTGGAGCCATTGCCGAGACCAGAGACCACGTAATCGATGCCAGGCCATTGCCGAAGAACGCCAGCGACATGAACATGACGACGAGAGTGGTGTCGTCCGTGAAGTTCGCTCCGATCATGGTCATTGAAAGGAGCAGACCAGCGATGATCGGCAGCTTGCGCGCCAGCCCGAGGTTGAATCCCCTCTTGACGAGGTTGTCGGAAAGGACCCCGCCGAGAAGCACCCCTACGAGTGCGGCCAGGAACGGGAGCGAGACGAGGAATCCACTCTTGATGTAGTCCATGTGGCGGTAGTTCACGAGGTAGCTCGGGAACCAGGTGAGGAAGAACCACAAGGTTGACGTCAGGCAGAATTGGCCGAGGTAGATGCCCCACAGCTTGCGTCGGCGGAGAACGATAAGCATGTCCGCCCAGGCAATCCGTTCTCTTGGGGCTTTGGCTGGCGTCGCATCCAGGTCGACGAGACCGCCGCCTTCTTTGATGAATGCGATTTCCTGGGCGTTGGCCTTCGTCGACTCACGAGGGTTGCGGTAGACGATGTACCAGACAAGCGCCCAGACCACTCCCGCCGCACCAGTCAGAACAAAGATCCAGTGCCAGCTGAGCACGTACTGGAGCCACGTCAGCACAGGTGTGAGCAGAGCCAGGCCGATGAACTGGCCCGAGGTGTAGAACCCGATAGCGGTGGCGCGTTCCCGCTCGGGGAACCATCTCGTGACGACCTTGTTGTTGATCGGATAGGCGGGAGCCTCGAAGATACCGACGGCGAGCCGGAGCACGATGAGGGCCGCGAAGCTGCCGACAATGCCCATGAAGATCGTTGCAGCTGACCAGAGCACCAAACACGCCGGGTACAGCAGGCGCGGATGGACGCGATCTACGAGCCAGCCACCAGGGAGCTGAAGCGCGGCATAGGTCCAGCCGAATGCAGATAGCAGGAGTCCTTGCTGCGCTGTGTCCAGGCCAAATTCTTTGGAGATGAGTGGTGCGGCGACGGAGAGATTCGCTCGGTCCATGTAGTTGATAACCACGGTAACGAACAGCATTATCGCTATCACGTAGCGGACTTTGGTTGTCCCCGCCAGTGCGGTGGGCCTTTCCGGACGTGTTGCGGTCGAGGTTGGCATTCGGGTCACCACTCCGCGAAAGAACCGTCAGTGTGACGCCAGACTGGGTTTCGCCAGCGGGCGCCTTCCTGGGCGCGTTCGAGGACATACTCTTCGTTGACTTCGATGCCCAGGCCTGGCCCGTTCGGGATGGCGACCATACCGTCGTTGTAGGCGAATACGCCAGGATCGACCACGTAGTCGAGCAGATCATTGGACTTGTTGTAGTGAATACCCAGGCTTTGCTCTTGGATGAAGGCGTTGTAGACATTGGCATCTACCTGGAGACAAGCGGCGAGCGCGATGGGCCCGAGTGGGCAATGCAGCGCGACGGCGACGTCATACGCTTCGGCCATAGCCGCGATCTTTCGAACTTCCGTAATGCCACCGCAGTGCGACGGGTCGGGCTGGATGATATCGACAGCCCCGCTGGCGATGATGTCCTTGAAATCCCAACGGGAGAAGAGCCTTTCGCCCAGGGCAATAGGTGTGGGGGTGTTCCTCATGACGTCCAGCAGGCTGCTGACGTTTTCGCTGAGGACAGGCTCCTCGATGAACATCAGCTTGTAGGGCTCCAGCTCCTTGATCAAGACCTTCGCCATCGGCTTGTGGACGCGACCGTGAAAGTCAACGCCGATGCCGACGTTTTTGCCGACGGCTTCACGCACCGCCGTCACATTCGCGATGCACTTTTCGACTTTGTCCCAGGTATCGATGAACTGCAGCTCTTCCGTGCCGTTCATCTTCACAGCGGTGAAACCGCGCTCGACGGCATCCTTTGCCGCTTTCGCCGTATCGGAGGGACGGTCGCCGCCGATCCAGGAATACACGCGAATCTTGTCGCGGACCTTGCCACCGAGCAGCTCGTGTACCGGGACACCGAGCGCTTTGCCTTTGATGTCCCAGAGCGCCTGGTCGATGCCGGCGAGGGCGCTCATGTGGATTCCGCCTCCGCGATAGAAGCCGGCGCGGTAGAGCACAGTCCAGATGTCCTCGATGTTGCGGGGGTCCTTGCCGATCACGTAGTCGGAGAGTTCTTCAACCGCTGCGGCGACAGTTGCTGCGCGCCCCTCGAGCACGGGTTCACCCCAGCCGATGATGCCCTCGTCGGTCTCAATTTTCAGGAAGAGCCAGCGCGGTGGTACCGAGTAAGTGGTGAGTTTCGTGATTTTCATGCTGACTTCCTTGTCGAGGCGAGTGCCGATTTCCAGGCTGCAATCATGGCGATGGCGCGCTGTCGGAGGTCCCCGATAGCGATGCCTGGTTTGTACAGTGACGAGCCGATTCCAAAACCGGTTGCGCCGGCTGCCATCCAGATTTCGATGTTGGTTGCTTCAATGCCGCCAACAGGAATTAGATGGATTTCTTTGGGAACGACTGCTGTCCAGGCTTTGAGCCCGTTGATCCCGACCTGTTCGGAGGGGAAGATCTTGACATTTTTCGCGCCGGCGCCGATAGCCGCGAATGCGTCGCTGGGCGTGGCTGCTCCGGGGAAACTCTGCATCCCTAGACGCACGGTTTCTGCAATCACAGCGGTGTCGGTATTGGGTGAGACGACGATCTGCCCCCCGGCGTCGTGGCATTGACGAACCTGATCTACTGTGAGCACAGTTCCAGCACCCACCAGGCAATCCATTGGAAGCCTTTCGCGCAGGGCAGTGATCGTGGCGAGAGGGTCGGGCGAGTTGAACGGCACCTCAAGGGAACGGAAGCCGGCGTCGTACAGGCACTCGCCGACCTCGGGGGCCTCCTCCGTCGTCAGTCCCCGAAGAATCGCGATGAGACCTGGGTAGGTCGTGGGTGTTTCGGTTGTGGATTTCACGTTCAGCCTTTCGACATTGAAGGATGTTGCTGGAAGGGTTGGGAGGGCAGGATCCTGGTCTCGGAGAGGAGCCCGGCCGCAGTGGCTGCGTGCCACATCCCTGCCACAGCCGAGGTAGTCGTCTCGTGTGCCACCTGCAGACCGAACCTCTTGAGTGCTCGCCGATATCGATCGTTGAGGTCGGGCTCACCGCAAAGGAGGATCTCTCCGGAGAATTCGCCGAGCCAGGATGCTCGAATTCCGGCGATTTCGGTACCAATCAACAGGCCTGAAAGATAATCCTCAACCTGGGTCGGGTGCAGCTTGCCGGTCATGACCAGCGTGCGAGCTCCGAACGCCGTCATCAAGATTCCACCATTCGGAGCCGCAGCGACCTCGAGGCCCCCGGCGAATGCTTTCCAATCGGGTTTCTGCGATCGGACAGCTTGAAGGGACAAAGTGCTCTTAGTCGCGAGCAGTGAAAAAAACTCGCCGGTCATGTACGTCGTGAAGGCGGTCACGGTCGTTCCCGAAACCCGCACCCACTTGGAATGGGTCCCCGGCAACAAAACGATCCGCTCGTCGCGCTGATGAGCGTTGAGCTGAGGGGCGCTCATCAATGCCCCAAGTACCTGAGTTTCTTCGCCGCGAATAACGTCAGGAAAATCTGAATCAGCGATCAATCCGGGAATTATGTGAACCATGACGTGTCGCTTCGTTGGAACGGGAGTCAGGATTCCCGCGGTGGCAAGGTCAGAAGGCAGCTTGCGATACGGGGTCTCGGCCCAGCCCTGATTGCTTCCGACCATGCCGCAGGCGATGACGGGAACGTTGGGCCAAAGCGTGAGCCAATCGCCGCAGAGCGCCTCGAAGCAGTGTTCAAAGGCCTGCCTATGATCGATTCCGGCCCGATTCGCATCTGACGTCACGGCCAGAACACCAGAATTTTGCCGACGCTCCGACAACACAATTCCGGCAGCGCCCAACAGATACGCTCTGAGCGAGCTGGTCCCCCAGTCCAGTGCTATCAATCGGGCTCGGCTTTGATTCGTCATCGACTCTTGGTTCCCTGCTGATTCGCTGAGGGGAATGTGCATCCCTGCCCGCACAACAAGATTGACGGGATCATCCCAATAATTCAAACACCGTCTCATATAATGGGATCATGCGTATACGAAATAGTTACTCGGTCTGCCACCAGCGGGAGCAAACATGACCGACCCGGTGCAAACGTCCAACAACGTCGAATCCCACCCGCCAGGAACGCAAACACTCTCCCGCGGTCTGGAAATAGTGCGCGCAGTGGCGACTGGCGCCACCGATTTGAAATCCGTGTGTCTGGCGACAGGTATAGGCCGAAGCACCGCTCACCGTCTCGTCCAACTCTTGGAACAGTTCGGGTATCTGCGCAGTATTCACGGCGCCGACTATTCTCTTGGGCCGACCCTCATCGAACTCGGGTTCCAGGCGCTGTACCAAAGCCCGGCATCCACCGTTGCCCGCCCCTTCTTGGAACTTCTGTCCAAGAAGTACCTCGATACCATTCACCTGGCCATCGAGGAAGAAGGACAGGTTCTCTATGTTGACAAGATCTCGGGCTCGCGCGGCGCGGAAATGCGCTCGCGCATCGGCTACCGGATGCCTCTGAGCCAAACGGGCATCGGGAAAGCACTCCTCCTCGACGAACCGCACCGCTGGGAAGCCGTGTTCGACCGAGAGCACCACGGACTCAATACTCCGAATGACGTCCGAAAGCTCTTCCTGACCCGCATGTCCAAGTACGCCAAACAAGGTTCAACACTCGACCTAGAAGAGAATGAACCAGGAATTCGCTGTGTTGCGGCACCTGTGCACAATGGAAGTGGTGCCGTCGTCGCAGCCATCAGCGTCTCGGCCATCACCCCCTACATGCCAGCTGAGCGGATGAAGGCTCTTCAACCCGTGATGCACCAAACCGCTCTCGCCATTTCGAGGAAGCTCGGCTACGCGGGACGAACCTTCCACGCTGATCCTGCGTGAGGTTCCAGCCCTGATCCTCGGATAGTGTCGGCCGCCATTCGCCCACGTCCCCATATTCCATGTACGACGGACAGGCGGGCGGGAGTCGATGCCACACTGAGTGCAGCCGGATCGTTCAGGAACGCAGGGATCCCCCGACTCGCGGGCCTGCCGACTGGGTGCAAACCAATCCCCATTTGGTACATACATGAGTACACACATAGAAACAAAGAGTTGCGGCGGATATCGTCTGTCTAACTAATCGAAACCGCCAATAAGGCCCGTTCCGGTCCGAAAAAGTGTGCGGGTCTTGCACAACTACTCCAAAGATTGCGCAGTAGGCGTTAATCCCGGTGAACTGCTGACCCGTGCTCGCGCCGACCAGAGGAAGAGCGAACCTGATCGACGTAGTCCAAAGACGGCGCGGCAGCTCCGCGCTGCAGAGATTGACCAGTTAGTCGCTCGCTACGTGAGACTAAAGAGCATCAGGCAAGTTGCCGTCGAGTTCAAGCTGTCGCGTACGACGGTCGCGAAGCATCTGGGCAATCGTGGCATCGCGACAACAAAGAGTATGAACGCCGAGCAGATTGCTCGAACGGTCGATCTGTACGCAGATGGCCTCTCGAGCATGGTTGTCGGTAAGCAACTCGGCTTCGATAATCACACCATCATCAAGGCGCTACGAATGTCGGGAGTACGGATCCGGCCAGCACTCGGGCGCTAGGCTACGTCATTCCTTTCCTCAGCTGCGTGCCGATCTCGATGCGCGTCTTCCTTGGCCGCGGCAATGATTATTTTGGCGATCACCGCTGGATCGATATGCGCGTTGACCTGACTAAAGACGCTGACTCGACGCCTTTTCTTACCTGGGATGTTGGTCATTGGTGGCGGCGTGCTGATTTCCGACATAGGCATGTCGAGGAATGGCTGAATCCTGGCGAACGCCCGACCAGCCTGATGCGGTAGCGATGGCCGCGTCCGGGAAATCTGCCGTCGATGTTCGACGGACTCGAGAAAGCCCATCTCTCTCGCCGGCTCGTAGTAGTCGTGAAGCGTGACTTGCTCGGTCGGGATAAGCATGACGAATGCGGTGCCATCTCGAAGGACCCACTCTTCGCGGAGCGCAGCGCGGTTCTTTAGATAGTCGATATCGGTGAGGCGCGGCATTGGACGAGTCACTATGAGCCGAGTGCGACCAATCGTCAAGCATGAGCGGTGGCCGGAAGCCGCACGATTGACACATCGACCGGCCCGCACTTCATATTGAGCGACAGTCAACATCGTGAATGCGTCGCCATGACGATCGAGCCATTTACGGCGAAGTTGATAATGCTGGCGATGGTAGGTGGTGTGAGTAAGTCGTGTCATCGGCCAAACTATGCTCCGAACGAGACAACGAAGAACGAAACCTCGCTAGCTACAAGAAAGCGGAATGAGCCACCCACTGTATTGGCCGCTAAGCACGCGGCCACCCGAAAATAATTCAGGCTACTTATCCCTCCGAGCTATTTCTTGACAGCCTTAATCGGATTGCCCTTTTCGTCACGAAGCACTTTCTGGGACGAGATGATTAGTCCAGCCAGACCAAAGACCAGAATCGTCAGCACAATCGGCGATGCCCACCACCACAAACCGCCCTGCAGAATCAGCAGCCAGAGCAATGCGCCGCCGATCACTAGGAACGAAATGCCCAGCCCGATACCGATGGGTTGACTGCGCGCTTTGTCGTGCGTATCAAGCTCCCCGATCTGGACATCGATCCGCGCCAGCAGCGCAGCCTTGGCCGTAGACGCGTCCGGCAGCGCGTTATAGATATCGATGTCTTTCGCGATGGTCGTCCGGATGTCGCGCAATAACCGCGGCGTACTGATCCCAGCTGCAAACACTACTGCCACAGCCGTAATCACGCCGATGATTAGTTCCTGGCTCATAAGACACGCTTCCTACTCACAACCGACCCCGTTGCCGTCGCGATCAAGGCCGTAGATATCCGACCTAATGACATACACCGGACCCGACACGTAGGCTGGGCCATTGCCATTGCCATTGCCACCCGCGCAGTCAACGTCGCTGGCAATCGGGACGCAGGCGCCCGAGTAATTAGGATCACAACTACTAGTTTGCGCCTTCGGCGCCGGCGCGGTGACCGGAGCGACAGAGGCCGCCTTGATACCGGAAACCCATTCGTGGAGAACGGCCTGAAGGTCGTGAGCGTTAACTCGCAGCTCCGCTCGCCGCTGCTCAGCTACAAGATCCAATCGAGGTACTGCCGATGTACCAAGAGGACGCTCTAGTGTCACTCAACGCTATCTCGGACGAGCCGCTAGCCCTCGAGAACTTTGAGGTCGTCTTTCCAGACGGCAAGAACGACTATCTCCACGGGGACTCCAAGCTCGGGCTCCTCAAGCTTGCCGGCCTCGACGATCTCTCCCCCGAGGCGCTGGCCGCAGCCATCCAAGCGGAGCTGAGCAACGACTACATCTATCGGTTACAGACCAACCCCGCTGATGGAACCGTACAGTTCAACATCGTGCTTGAACTTTGGCGAGAGGGCGGCACGCCAGCCAAGGTAGTGGTCGGACTGAAGTACTTCCCGGAGACGTCAACAAACGCTGACCTTTGTCACGCTGAGGTGAGTCCAGCCTCGTTGCTCAGACCTTCCGAGTAGCGGGAATTGAACCTGCAGTGGCGATTGCGTCAACAAGCCGGTCGACGAGATCGAAGAGCGTTGCCACAAGGTCGTTGAAGCCGTGGCGGTCCATCTCAACCCATTCCGTCCAAGCGGATTCGACACTCGGAACGGACGGTTCTCTCTGCGCTGGTGGCAGATTGCGCCAGCCTCGAGCGGCCTCGATGGAGTTATCGGGCCAGAGGCTATGGACAATGGCATTGCGCCGCTTCAGGGCCGACTCGACATCGTCGAGCAACGCACGAGTGCTCGTCGCAAACTCAGCGTTGTCATCTGCGAGCAATACAAGCGCCTTACGGCACAGATCGATGTTGCCACCGACGGGCTTGCCCGCGTATGTGTTCTGTAACCTGCCGCTTAGGTTCATGAGCAGGCTGTCAACCTTGCCTTCAACGAGTGCGGCAACCATCACTATCCGGCCGATTATGTTCGGCAACCAACCGGGCACGAACCCAAACATCCCCGCTGGAAATTCGTGATCACTGGTCATACCGATTCACGATACTCGCGGGCTCAGCTCCCGGAGATCCGACGGCTCTTGACGCGATCCAGCACATCGATGAATCCGGCCGCACCAAGTTGATTCATTAAATCGTTGGCGCGCTTGGTCAGAGCCGGAAGCCCGGCATCGAGGGCAGCGGCTAGCACCTGCGGAATCGCATTCTCGTATAGGTCATAACGCGAAACCTGATCGTCAGGCCCGGCTCCGTTCATCAACCGTTCAAGAATGGCCAACGCCGTGTCGGGGTCATGAGACCCAGCCTCAGCAAGCGGCTCCCCCAGCATTCCGCGTGGACGGAAATCCCTAACTAACGCAACAACATCGAGCAATCGAGGAAGCCACCAGACCGCCTCAATCTTTCCACTTCGAATGAACCAGTAGAAGTCTGAGAGCTCCGCCGCGTCGGCAGGCGTGGCTTTGACGTGCGCCACACGGGAATCCCAGAACTCCATCGCGCGCTGCAATACGGTCTTATCCACTTCCGTCCAATGCATCATCTGCCAACCAAGATGGCCGAGGACGTTGCCCCTGAGTTCCGCCCCTGTGCAACGGAGCCACTCGATCATGAGTTCGTCGTCAAGCTCGATGGAACCCGTCACGAAGCCGAGAAGAATCCAGTCTCCGATGAGCTGATCAAAGGACCGCATCCCTTTCCAGCCAGTGATTTGGTCTCCACTTGAAAGTTGCCTAAGTGCTGCCAGGATCGGCACCCTAAGTGTGTTCAGCAACGCGGGATGGTAGCTGTGAACCGCTAGCGCAGTCGAGAACGCGACTTGTTGCTTCGGAGTGACAGACTTCTCCGTCCCGAACATTTCCTCTATGTGATCTAGAGTCCAGTCTTTGACGGAGTCATAAAGCCGACCTAGTCCCTCTCCGTAAACCGCGGCGACAGCAAGGCTATGGTCCGCATCTCCAATGTGGGCCTCCAGCGTTGCCAGCGCGGTGGGCACCGATGCCGACTCCCCATCTCGATGCACAAGCTTGATCAGCGATCGGAGCGCCATCGGTCGGATCGTGTTCAACGACACGGTGAGCGGGTCCATGTTGTCTCCGCCATGCTTGGCCTCATATTCGACGGAAGGCTCAGAGTGAGCCACGAGCATTGTGAGCGCGCTTTCGACTGCCGGGATCTCGCCCACAGGGATCGGTGAGCCCTCCGGTTTGTTCCCTCGGTTGAGGCCGGATTCAAGGAGCTGCAAAGCTTGAAACTTGAGATTGCGATAGTTGACGTCGTCGTCGAAGTCGTCGCCTTCGCTCAGCACGACTGCATTGTCATTCAAGTCGACAGCCCAAATACAGATGGCGACCACCTCGTGCCATGGAAGATCTCCGCCGGACTCATGAGCGAGCTCCCAACCACGAAGTATCGCTCTGACGTATGTCGGGCGTAGCGCCTTGATCTCGTCTGCTCGGCTCGCCAGACGACCTGATTGAGTCGTGAATGACTCAGTGACCGCTCGCCCTTGTCCTTCATGGGTTGGGCCAGCCCACTCGCTGGGGTCGGGGTGCCATGAGGCTAGCTGCGCTAGCAGCTCGTCATCCGACATCTTCTTGACCTGCTCGGCATCCAGCGGGCTTGTCGGACCGCTGAACGATTGAACTTGCCAGGCTGGCTCATTCGGATGCTCGATTACCCCTCTGGCATAGTCAAGCTCGTTGAGCAGATCTGCGAAGGGGGACGTAAGGCTGTCACGACCGATCGCAGAGAGTAGGACATGTTGCCAATTTTGGAAATAATTCTGAATCCGAGCCTCGGTCTCCTCTGGCGTGTCTCCCTCCCTCGACAATCGGCCACGACGTTCATCAAGAAGGGCTGGCGGCCCTTCTTCGATGGTCGCCATGAGGGGAGCCATATCGATAGCGGTGCCCCATTGGGCTGAAGCCCTAATAAGCTTGACGAACTCAGGTCGGTAGGCGTTTTCAACAAACGACACATCTGTCAAAACTGCGGCCGCTCGGGCAATCAACTCTGATCTTCGCAACTCCGTCGCTTGGTCGCCGTCGACCTTAATGCGTTCGGCGATGAGCGCTTCACTCAGCACATCGATGGCGATGCGACGCAACAGCGGTTGGGCACTCTTGAACAACGTATCGAGGGAGGCAGGCGCCGACGTCGCAGCCTCAAGAGCGGCCGAATGCACCGCGTCTACAAGCGCGTCACCTATCTCATGCGCATGATGCGCAGAACCGCCCGTCGCATAAGGCCGCCATACGTAGCTGGTGTCTTCGTTGGTCTGTGGATCGAACGACTTGGAACCTAACTGGTACTTTTCAAGCCATTTGCGGAGGGTCCTGAGGCGAGCAGCACCCAGCGCTGCGGAGATCCCCGGCAAAGTATCGGCGTACCAGTAGGACTCAATTCCAGAGGTTGGTTCCGGCAACCCAAACTCGGGGTTTTCCCTAGGCGCTCGTGGCTCATAGAATGCGTCAGCAAGTCGTGCGCCCTTCTTGTGTTCGCCGCCCTCGAGAAGAATCACAATGACGCGGGAGATGTCCCGTGGGTCAGTTCGTGAGTTGCCAAGACTCTCCTGCACCCAACCCTGCATCTCTGGGGCAAGCAACGCTGCGCAGGATGCGGGGAGAGACGTAGCTGCTTCCCAAATTCCACGGCGTACCCACGGATTGTCAGTGTTCGCTGCATTCTTGAGGGCTATGACGACCTCTTCAGGTGCGAGTGAAGCCATCTTGACGAGATAGTCGATCTCCGGCCAAGGATCAACTCGGTATGACCCGTCATCCAGGCGTTCGATTGCCGGAGGGTTTGAGAACGCGCCTTCTGCGTGCAGTGGGGCCACCCACAACGGGTTTGCGAGTTTTGAGTAGAACGCTCGACGAAGCTGAAGTGACGTCAGTCGAGCTAGTGCGGCATGGACCTGAGATGTCGTGGGCTGGTCGAAGCCATTGGACTGCGAGCTCACTCCTCTGTCCTCCGTCTGGGGATGTCGGCGATTTGCTACATCGAGGATGTCTTCGAGTGACTTGACCGTGTCGAAAAAGGCGCCAAGCCGCGCTATTAGAGAGGCCTCGATATTCGAGATATGAAGTTTGAATTCAGCGTCGGAGGGAATCGTCGAACTCTTCTTGGTCGTCTGGCCCACGTTTAGATGCGTTCTTCTCATGAAGAACGCTCGGGCAGCTGTCCAAGGTTTCAGCGCCGGATCTTGAGGATCGACCCGCCCCAGAACGGAAGCGGAATCTCGGCGTGCTACCCGCTTGCTGACCTCCTTGTGTTCAGTAGCAAATTGGTTCATCGCATCGAAGAAAGCACCCGGGGCACTTAGGTTTCTAACATCCGTCTCGCTTCCGCTCGCATCCAAATTGGGAGCACCCTGGGTCTGGAGAACATCTTCGATCTGAGCAGCAAGAAGCTTGGCACTGTTGCCGTCATCATGCCCACGTGCGGGTACGCCCGGGACGTCGTTTAGCGCTTCCGGGAGGTTATTCAAAATCTCTCGAAAGGAGTGCCCAACGCTTGAAAGCCTCGCACGTTCGAGGCCTTCATCCGGATCATGTGCCATCAAATCGATTGCCAGCTTGTACATACCGGCGAGAGATTTGTCCTCCAGACCGGACAGCAGCCGAAACACCTCTGTGCGGGTGGCGTCCCACCATGATTCTGGCGAAGTCTCAATACTCGCCATGCTGCGTCCCAACCGTCGACTCTTCAAACATCAAGTGAGACCTATGAAGCCAGCCGCGAGCAGCTCCGCCTCCTCGAGCACCAGCTCGACGGCCTTCTCTTCGGCGTCCTCAGCCGGGACTGGCGGAAGAAGTGCGCTCGGGTCAATCCCGACAACTTCGCAGAGACCCGTGAAGTGAGCCGGGTCGAGGCAGTTCATGAACTCGAACGCAGCGCCGATCGCCGTTGCTACTTCGTGTGGGCTGACCGTGATGTCAGTTGACGGTGTCTCACTGTGCGAGTGCGCATGCGAATAGCGCGTAAGCCTCAGCCGCAGGGCGTCCGCATCCCCCTTGTATCCGCCCGCTTCAAGGAGGTCTTTCGACTTCCGCATCGCCTCAGTGAAGTTGCCGACCCATTCGGGATGTTTGAACGCGAGGAACGTTTCGAGCATGCGTCGCACCACGTTCGGAAAGAGCAGCTGCGCGTCAAGCTTGTGCTCCATCGAGTCGTCGGCCTGGAGATGCTGCAGCGCCTGCGCGACGGTCATGAATGCGTGCTGATAGGTCGAGCGCATCTTCTTGCGCACTTCGGGCGTCGACGGCCATGCCACGAGTCGCGGCCGTCGCTTCGACTTGCCCGCGACCAAGACGTGGGTCGGCCGGATCTCATAGAGCGACGACGGGTACTTGGAATTCGCTCCGCCACGCCCGGGCAGCCCTTCGATCTGGACATCCCACTGCCGGAACAGCTCGAAGTTGTGCGTGAGGAGAACGACCTGCGCGATATGGTCTTTCGAAACCGACTCGGCCCAGATGTATGTCGAGATGCCCATGAAGATGTCACTGTCCAGGCTCGAGACCGGGTCATCGATCACGACTATCGCCTTGCCCTTGGATTCATCGAATTTCGCAACCGATTCGAGAAAGTGGATCAGTGTGATCGCAGTCCGCTCACCCATACTGAGCCCGATTGCAGGCTGCCCATCGCGCGTTACGCGATAGCGGCCATCGACCGCTTCGAACTTCAGCTCTCTGCGCCCAAGCAGTCGGGCGACTTCCTCCGTGAGAACCTTCGCGCTGGGCATCGGGTCGCCATCAACGGCCTCAAGCGTCGTGATCTCCGCGGCGTGTTCCACCAGCTCACCGTTGAGTTTCTCCACCTTCACATGATCGGTGCCCGCAAGGTCGGCGTTTGTCTTCACGCCAGATTCGGCCCGCTTCAAGTAGTGAAGTTCGACGACCTTTGCCGCAGCTTGCACAAGCGAGCCGTGCTTCGAGACCCGGTCGTTGTGCTCCTGTCGGAGTTTTATCAGTTCTGATCCGGCAACCGTTGGCGACTCATCGACACCGGCCTCCACAGTGGCAAGTACATTCGCCGCCTTGGCCTCGGCGCGCACTCGAGCTGCGGACGCCCAGGTTCGCAACGCCGTAAGTTCATCCCGTAGTGACTTCGCAGCCTCGTCATAGCGCGAGCGCAGATCCTCGAAGAACAGTCCCCTGCTCGGGATGCTGGTGAGCGCTGTGCTCGTGCCCGTCTCCATCTCCGTCAGCTCCCGGATGATCCCACCGAGGCCGGCCTGAAGTCGCTCGACCTCGTCGGAGAAGTGCTGGTCGATGAGAGCCCGGCGCTCGGCTGTAAGCGGTGAGCCGCAGAAGAGACAGACATCGATGCCCTCGTGCAGGTGGCGACCTTCGTCGACCCAGGATGTGGCCTCTGGGTGAGCCGCCAGAGTGTCGAGAATGATCGTTGACGGGGTACGGCTCAAAGCCGTCGACAAGCGCGCAGCTAGATCCTCCAGTGCCGGCACGACCAGCTGATCGTCCGGCTGAGGGTCTGACTTATCGGAGTTGATCACGCTGATCCTCTCCCGCAGGTCTTGTTCGGAGAGCGCGGCCCATGATGCATGAGAGTTGGCGAATGCAGTCCGCACCATCCCGGCGCTGAAGTTGCTGCGCGAGTGCCACCGCCCACCAGCGCGGCTCGCGGCGTCGACCACTTGTTGAGACACTTGCCCATATGCGGCGTCGACAGCCTGCTTTGCCCTGCGCTCCGAGGCAGCAGCAGCGTCTCGGTCTGCGGTCTTCGTCTTAACGGTCTCGCGGAGTGCCTCAAGCCTTGCCTCCGTGTCCACTGACTTCTCGCCAATCGTCAGAACCGCGTCCATCTCGACCTCGGCGGGCGTGAACTTGTGGCTCCTACCCACGTAGTGCTCGCTGAAGACGTGGACCCGACCGAAGAGTGCGTCGTCTTGCCCAGCAGTGACCCGTTGGGTGCCACTGTCGTCAAGCGCGATCGACAGGCGTTTGTAGCCTTCACCGTCCTCAGCATTTCGAAGTCCATCGAGTGCTCCGGCCAGCGATGTCTTCCCCGAACCGTTCGGCCCGTAGATGACGTTGATCCGTGCGAGTTCTGGCAGCGCGGTTTCCCAGCGGTAGTCCTCGAAGATTCCGCAGTTCTTGATCCACTCGAGCCGCCGGAGCATTACTGTCCTCCGCTCGAGCTCAGCCCGAAGAATCTCTCGAAGAACTCCCCGAGCTTCGTCAAGACGCGCTGCTTCGTTTCGCCATGACCACCCTCGGGCGAAAAGCGGGAGGCCGGAGGAAGGACACGTGTAATTGCAGTGCCGCTGGTTTGGATCGCACCATCGCGAAATGCACGCTCAACGTACTCGCGCGTTTCGTCAGCGCGAAGATCTTCTTCTTCGATGATCTTGTCGAGCTCAGCTGCTCGCCGCGCTGCCACGTAAGTGGTCCACTCCTCGTCGATGGCGCCGGTCGCAGACACACGATCGACAAAGGCCTCGATGAGGTCTTTCTTGTTGCGGAGGGAAGGCGATGCGTCGATGGCGCGTGTGATCTCCGCTCGAATCTCTTTGTCGTCTCCGTCGCCGCGCTGGTCACGGTACTTCTGGACGAGCATAAGGATGTAGTCGACGTTGATTTCAACCTGTTTGATGAGTTCAATCTCGAAAACGACGTCGTCGTTGATCGACTCCTTCTCGGAGTCTTTTTCCTTGCGAAATTCGGCGTAGAGGTCAAGGTAGATGCTGCGATAGTCCTGACCCTGGCGCTCGGTCAGAATCTCGTTTCCCACGAAGTCGTCGAAGGACGTCAGAATATTCCGGAGTCGCAGGATCGAGCCGAAGAGTGCGATGAATTCCTTTTGCGCAGCCTCTCCGATAATCGGCTGACCTAGTGGGTAGAAATCAAGTAGATCCTGCACCTTGCTCGCGTATTCGCCGTAGTAGTCGCCGTACGGCTTGAGAAGGACGACACCGCGGGCGTTCTTATTGCCGAACAGCGCGATGGCGTCGTTCGTCTCCCGCTCGAGGTCCCGAAAACTGACGATATTGCCGTATGTCTTGACCGAGTTCAAGATTCGGTTCGTTCGCGAGAATGCCTGGATGAGCCCATGGGAGCGCAGATTCTTGTCCACGAAGAGAGTGTTGAGGGTCGTCGCGTCAAAACCGGTAAGGAACATGTTCACAACAATGACGAGGTCAAGCTGGCGGTTCTTCAGCCGCAGCGAGAGGTCCTTGTAGTAGTTCTGGAACTTGTCGTCGGAGGTGTCGTAGCTCGTCCCGAACAAGTCGTTGTAGTCCTGGATCGCGTCCTCAAGGAAGTCGCGCGACGATGCGTCGAGCGAGCTTGTCTCGAAACCTTCCTCGTCGAGGTAACCCTCGCCTTCGGCTTCGTTGGCTGCGTAAGAGAAGATGAGGCCGATCTTCAGGCGGCGGTCGGAAGGAAGCTCCCGCTGCTGGATGGCAAACTGGTTGTAGTAGCGCTTGGCCGCGTCGATCGAGGCGGTCGCGAAGATCGCATTGAAGCCATTAACTCGCCGTGACACCTTGACTTCATCAACACGGTTTCTGCCCGCAGCCACATCCGCAATGTTGGTGACTCCAGAGAATTGGTAGCCATTGCTGCGCTTGGTCTTCTGATCAAAGTGTTCAAGCGTGTAGGCGGCGACCTGACGGATGCGCTCGACCGCAAGCAGCGCCCGCTCGGTGTCGATCGCAGACACCTGCTTGTCAGTGATGCCTTCCGGCAGCTTGATGGTGTTGACGTAGTCGATTCGGAACGGCAACACGTTCTTGTCGCTGATCGCATCGACGATTGTGTAGGTGTGCAGCTTCTCGCCAAATGCCTGCTCGGTCGTGCGCAGCGCTGGGTTACCACCACTCCCGGCGTTCTCGGCGAAGATCGGCGTGCCTGTAAAACCGAACAAGTTGTACCGTTTGAAAGCCTTTGTGATTGATTCGTGCATGTCGCCGAACTGCGAGCGATGACACTCGTCGAAAATGATCACGACGTGCCCACCGAAGATGGCGTGGCCCTTGCTTGCCGGCGCGCCGATGAACGTCGCCAGCTTCTGAATCGTCGTGATGATGATGTGTGCGTTTGGGTTCTCAAGCTGCTTCTTGAGTACCGCAGTCGAGGTGTTTGAGTTCGCTGCCCCCTTCTCGAACCGGTCGTATTCGCGCATTGTCTGGTAGTCGAGGTCTTTGCGGTCGACGACGAAGAGGACCTTATCGACTGATGGCAAGCGTGATGCAAGTTGCGCGGTCTTGAATGAGGTCAACGTCTTACCCGAGCCGGTGGTGTGCCACACGTAGCCGCCCGCGCCGACAGTGCCGAGCTGCTTGTAGTTGGTCGAGACGTCGATCTTCTGCAGAATTCGCTCGGTCGCGACGATCTGATACGGGCGCATGACCAACAGCATTCGATCAGCGGTAAGGACGCAATACTTCGTCAGAATGTTAAGAAGAGTGTGCTTGGCGAAGAATGTCCGTGTGAAGCCTGTGAGGTCCTGGATCGGCCTGTTGGTGGCGTCCGCCCACCACGAACTGAACTCGAATGAGTTGGACGTCTTCTTCGCGCGCACCCTAGCCGCCGAGCTTGATGACAACTCAGTCAGATGTTGTCGGCGGGTGGTGTTGCTGTAGTACTTCGTCAATGTGCCGTTGCTGATGACAAAAAGTTGGACGTACTCGAAGAGCCCGGAACCAGCCCAGAAGCTGTCGCGCTGGTAGCGGTCGATTTGGTTGAACGCTTCACGGATGTCAACCCCGCGACGCTTCAACTCGACATGCACAAACGGAAGGCCGTTGACGAGGACCGTGACGTCGTAACGGTTTGAGCGCCTGGCACCGCCCTCGCCCTGGCCGATTTCGTACTGGTTAACTACCTGCAGGCGGTTGTTATGGACATTCGCCTTGTCGATCAGCATGACATTCTTCGTCGAGCCGTCATCGCGCTTCAGGAGCTGGACGTGGTCCTCCTGAATACGGATCGTCTTCGCCTCGATCGTGTCGTTTGCTCCAGCGATCCGGTCAGTGAAGAAATTTTCCCACTCGGGGTCGGAAAACTTAGTCGAGTTCAGCGCCTCGAGCTGGGTACGGAGATTCGCAACGAGCTGGGACTCACTCGTGATCGGGAGGTACTCATAGGCCTGAGACTGCAGGAGCTCGATGAACTCGCGCTCAAGGCCCGCTTCGGACTGATAGGCCGCCTCGGCAGCGGTGTCAGGAATGAACTCAGCGACGACCGTACTCTCGGCCGACACCACGATCGGCTCAAAGTGGGTCCGGATCGTGTCGGTCACGCTGTAGCCTCCTCGAACGTCAGCAAGCGATCACGGTAGTACTCGTACTGCTTGCGACGAGCAGCGAGCTCAGCCGGAAGGCCGACGCTGAGATCATTCACCAGAGCATCGAACTTGTCGAGAAGCGAAACGATCCGGTCCTGTTCTTCGATCCGAGGTATTGGCACCCTTACGAGTACGAGCTCCTTCTTGTTAAGCGCAGGCGTTCCGCCGGCCTGCTGAAGGCCGCGGATCGAAGGCTGAATCGACTTGAGATAGAAATACAGGTAGCGGGTCCTCAGCCCGTCAGTGGAACTGGTGATTCGGTAACAAAGCGGACCACACCAGAAGGACTCAGTCTGATAGCCAACAATTCCAACCCCTCCTTGGCCTCGCGATGGAATTGTTACTGCGTCACCGGCAGTGTTTGCCTCCGACGCGCGGCCGGATTCGGTCGTCCCCGCATTTATGAAAGCGAATGGACCGACCTCCGTAATTACTCCCAGCGGTGGCGCTTGGCCCACACACACGCTCGCCACATCACCAAGCAGCGACCAGAAAGTACTCGAATCGGCAATAGCGAGTAGCGAATCCCGGTAGAAGACATACTGACGGTGCCGCGCTTCCAGCTCCGCTTCCAGCTCCGCTTCCAGCTCCGCTTCCAGCTCCGTAAAGTGATCCAAGATTCTCACGATTTCGCGCTGTACATCGAGAGGTGGCACGGGGATTCGGATCTTCGCGAGCGAGTCACCCGAGATACGACGAACCTTCGTTCCCGTGATGTGGCGTCTCTTCTGCTCCTGAAATTGCTCGGACTGGAAGAAGTAGGAGACGTACTTCGGGTCGGCCGAATGGCGGTAGATATACGCATCACCGCTTACCGCGACCTCGTCATCGCCGATCCAAGCCGTCGCTTTCGCCACAGCTGCATCGTCTTCGCTAGTTGTCGCGATTACGAGATCACCAGGCTTCGCCCGGCGAAGCTTCGCGGCCAGTTCAGGCCTGACAAACGACTTCGTAGCCTTGGTCCACCTGCCGTAGTAGGTGTGGATCTGTCCATAGTGAATCGCAGGAGCACCCTCTGAAGTGAGGTCGCTCTTCTGCAAACCGTTGCCACGAATGAAATCGCCGACGTCTCCGAGCGTCTTGTATCGAACCCCCTTCGGAGCGAGCTCTCCGATCAAGTCATCAATCCGACTCACGATGCGCCCTCCAAGTCCGCGACGATCGAGTCGATCGCAGTGCGAAGCTCGGACTGGCGCGTGACGATTTGGGCGATCTCGATGTTGAGCCCTGTTATGTCGACGGCGACGCGCGTGTCTTCTGCTTCGACATAAGACGAGACGGAGATCAGGTATTCGCGCCCGGCGATTTCGCTGTTCTGCACGAGCTTCGAGAAGTGGGCGATGTCCTCCCGCGCAGTGAAGGCGTCAAGGATTCGATTCCGGTTCGCAGCAAGCAGCTTGTTCTTGTTGCCACCACGCACGAACTCGGCGGAGGCATCGATGAAAAGAACCGAGTTGTCCGTCTTCGACTTCTTTAGCACGAGGATGCAGGTCGCGATCGAGGTGCCGAAGAAGAGGTCCGGTGGGAGTTGGATGACAGCCTCGACGTAGTTGTTATCGATGAGGTACTTGCGGATCTTCCGCTCAGCCCCGCTCCTGTACATGACACCGGGGAACTCGACAATCGCCGCTGTACCGTTGACGGCGAGCCATGACAAGATGTGCATGGTGAAGGCGAGGTCCGCCTTCGACTTGGGAGCGAGCACTCCCGCGGGGGCGAAACGCGGATCATTAATCAGCAGCGGATTCGCGTCACCTTCCCAATTGATCGAGTACGGCGGGTTGGAGACGATGGCCTCGAAAGGCTCATCGTCCCAGTGCTGCGGATCGATCAGAGTGTCGCCGTGAGCAAGGTTGAACTGCTCGTAGGGGACGTCGTGCAGGAACATGTTGATCCTGGCGAGATTATAGGTCGTCAGATTGATCTCTTGACCATAAAAGCCCTGCCGGACCTTTCCCGGGCCGAGGACCTTCTGGAATTTCAACAGAAGAGACCCAGACCCTACTGCTGGGTCATAAACCTTGTTGACTTCGGTCTTGCCGACGACAGTGATGCGCGCCAGGAGTTCAGACACTTCCTGGGGGGTGTAATACTCACCGCCAGACTTGCCGGCTTCAGATGCATACATCTGCATGAGGTATTCGTAAGTGTCGCCGAAGGCATCGATCTCATGGGTTGCGAAGTCACCCAGGTTCAGGTCGCCGATCGCATCAAGCAGCTTGACCAGCTTCTCGTTGCGCTTGGCGACGGTATTCCCGAGTTTGGCGGAGTTCACGTCCAAGTCGTCGAAGAGACCCTTAATGTCGTCTTCGCTGTCCGCACCGACTGCGGAACCCTCGATGTTCTTGAAGGCCCTCTCAAGGGTCTCGTTGAGATTCTCATCACGCGGCGCACGCTTCCGCACGTTCTCGAAGAGCTCGCTCGGGAGGATATAGAAACCCTTCTCCTCAACTGTGACCTTCCGCCCGAACTCTGCCTCAGAGTCGGCAAGCTTCGAGTAGCTGAAGTCTGGCGCACCAGCCTTTCGCTCGAGGCCGTTCAAATATGCGGCGAGGTTCTCGCTGATAAAGCGGTAGAAGAGAATCCCCAGCACATACGTCTTGAAGTCCCAGCCATCAACGCTGCCCCGCAGATCGTTCGCGATGCGCCAGATCGTCTTGTGCAGTTGTGCGCGCTGGGCTTCCCTCGTAGTAGGAGCCACTACCACCCCACCGGCCTTGAAGAAAGGCTCGCCAGTGCTCGTTCGTTCGTTGTTGGGTACGTCATGTAATGCGTGATCTCCTCCGCACAGATGTGTGCGCGTTAATATTCCTCAAGCCTGATCAAAACGATACCGGCGAGTTGCGACACGAGGCCTCTGCACAGGCCGGCCCGCGAGTCGGTTTCACTTGCAGCCGGGAGCTCCCTCGAACCTTACGCTGCAATCTGCCCTTAGTTATAACACGATCAGCACATTCGTTAAACCCTGGTGAGCACTGGGATCGAGAGACTCCGACAAGCCTGAGTTGCGATTTCTACAACAGATTCTCGCGATCGGAAGATTGAACTCCTACGCGATCGGAGCATAATTCGAGGTCCGCTCCTCATTGCCGTGCGGCTTCAAGAGGAACCATCCCGGTTCGTCGGCCGCACCAAGAATGAGGAGGTGGCTCACATGAGTGAGGCATCGGGGCTCCCGCAGTTCGCGGGAGCCAGTAGTCAGATGCGTACCCTTGCGGTTCGCATCACGGATGACTTGCGGGCGCAGTTGGACGTCATCGCCCAGCTCAACGACCGCAGCGTCACCGAAGAAATCCGTGTCGCCCTTGAGAACTGGATCGAACGCAGCAAGTCCGATCCGCAAGTGCTCAAGCGGGCCGAAACGGTCCGGGCGGACATCGAGCGCGAGGCCCAGACCAAGCGCAACGCCATCGAGGCGATCTTCGCAAAGGAGCCCACCAAAAAGGTCACTCCCCCGAGTCGCGACGCTGCCAAGGACAAAACTCCGGGCAACTGAGCGACAGACGAGACCCTGGTCGGCTGGAGGCTTTCAACGCTTCGCCACCAGGGCTCTCGTTGCATCCATGACCTGCCACTTCGTTCGTGGGGATCAATCTCTAACCATCGGCTGGAGTCAACCCCCACGAAAGGAAGCGTGATCGCCATAGTCACAGGCATTGCCATCCCGCACGAAATATAATTGTGTGCCGTCCATCTGAGCCATCAACTCATTATTCGCGAGTGTTGTCTAAACGACAGCAGGTTTGGGAGGTATCTACGAACGGATTGAGGAGCGACAAAATCGAGCACCCCAATCCATTTCGCGCCCTTCGCGGTGGTTGAGGGGCTTTACAATTTGCGCGCGACACCTCATAGTCATGCGCACGAATGCCTCTACGACGGACACAACCCGGTGCACTAGTCAGCGTTCGCTTCTCGAGCGTCCTGTTCACGTCGCTCCCGCGTGAACACGAAGACGCTTGGACGAAAAAGTACGGTCTCCGTTATCCAAATGACAGTGAACTTCGCCGCGTTGCCACGAGTCTCGATACCTTCGCCGCAGGGGACGGCGTCGCGTTCGTGCGATTTTTCGAACGTTGCCTCGGGGTGCACGGATCGGAGGCAACGCACATCTTCTACGTCTGCCCCTGGGTGGGCGGTTCGATCAGCGAACCCGGCATCCTGAATCCGACGCGAAGTCCGCTGCTGATGCAGATGACCGTGCTCCATGAACTCGCGCACCGACTACTCACGCTAAATAATGCGTATGAAATCGGCCGCTCACGGAGCGGCTCCCTGAGCGACGCGTGGCGATTCCGTTGGGGTACGGAATTATCGTTCGTCACACTCACCCACGTACCGGTCTTCGCACTCCTGGATGAATATGTGGCACTCCACCCAGAGTTGCGCGCGGTGCTTGACGCGGACCGTGACCGCCATGCCGCTCATCCGGCGTACGCCCGAGCTTGGGAGATTGTCGAACAGCGTGGAAGCGCAGAGGTTTGTTTGGATGCGCGTGAGTGCTTTCTTGGTCTCCACATTGGGCGGGGTTAGATCGCACCTCTTAGAGCATTGCGTTCTGGCACGACGAGTCACTAGGCTGAGCGCACCCGGCTAAAGGAGACCATTGTGAAGGAACTCATCCTCAGCGACATGTCACACTCGACTAGCGCTGAGTCGCACAGCCTGATTCTCGATTGCCAGTGCTCTGACCCCAACTGAGCGCGTTGATTGACCCCGATGGTGGGAGTTCCTCGAAAGAGGGGCTCCCACTCACTTTGCGCCCACGTCTTTCAGCGCTCATCCTTCATAACCCCGATGAAGGAACGACGACCGTGGACGGCACGGAGCGTAAGACCATTCTGCGCGACCCTGAACGACGCATTGCTGCATTACTCGAAGCCATGGACGGTCGCACGACCTGGGGCGACCTCAGCGATACCTATGAGACTGGGGGTGCAGTCGGTCAGCTGGTCACGTATCTGATTGAGGCAGGGTCCATCGCCGCAGCCGAGCAGCTCTGGCGTCCATTCCATGCGACAACCGTGAACCCTCAGCATTTCGGGTCGGCGATGGACCATACCGATGTCGTGTCGCATGCTCGATTGCACACCTGGCCCCGTCATTCGGAACCTGGTGATGTGTCAGGGCCGCTGCTCAGGCTTGCCAGCCGTCGGCGCAGTTGCCGTTCATTCTCCGTACGCCCTCTGCCACTCGCTGAGGTCCGGGACGTGCTTGCAGTTGCATACAGTGCAGCTATCCGGGCCACACCCTCAGCTGGAGGCCTTTATTCATGCCGAATAGATTTGTTTCACCGTTCCGATACCGACTCCGGCTGGCGCTCATACTGTTGGGATCCCATTGGAGCGATGCTGAGAGTTCGTGATGCCCCGGCGCTCGACACTGGCGAGCTTCAAAATGCTCTCGACAGCGCAAGTCTCCTTCATGGTGCGGCCGCGATCGCGATCATATCTTTCGATCCACGGATTCACTCAGCCAAATACGCGAACCGGGGCTACCGATACAGCATTCTCGAAGCCGGCCACGTTGCTCAGATGATCCATCTTGCAGCCGTGGAGCGAAACTTGGGTGCCCTGGAGTGGGGCGCGTTCAACGACGGCGCACTTGCGCGGCTCACAGACTCTGGTTCGTTCGCGCCTGCGACAGTCGTAGGGTTTGGACTTGTGGACGACAGCAGAGAGCTCGTCAAGGAACCAAACCGGCCATCGCTGGCATTCTCATCGTTCTCGTCATTTGGTGATCCAAGCAACAGCGAGAACGAGCCTTCGGGCATCATCGTGGCACAGATCCCGATAGTAGCCGCAGATGGCACTCCATCCGGCGCGTATGCGACGGGAGTTCATTGGGCCGAAAGCCTGGCAGGAGTGAAAGCACGATCGGAGTTCGTCGAACGGCAGACCTGCGGGCGCCTGCAGATAGACGTGCACGGGTCCGCGGACATCCTTCAGGAGCGGTACCGCGTTTTCGACACCCGAGTGCTGTTCCCCGACGATCTCCCGGGGTTCACAGCGGAGCCGTCTGAGTTCGCACCATTTGACGCTTCGGATAGCTCCTATCAGTGGCGGATCGGCGAAAGCGAGGCAGACGGGCCAACAATAGTTCCCGTCGAACTCATCTACTTCCCTGTCAATTCCCTGGACATGGGCAGGAGGCTCTGCGGCACCGCCACCTCGAACGGCGTCGCGGCGCACACCACCCTGCGTGAGGCCCGTAGGTCGGCATTGCTTGAGTTGATCGAGCGCGACGCGTTCGTGAGGCATTGGATTGCTCAACGTCCTCCGGCACGTGTCAGGCCTCCGCTCGGCATCTTCGCATCAAAGTTGGCGAAACTAGAGGGACTTGGCATCGAGGTCGCATTCGGGCAACTGGACGCCGTTGTTCCTGTGTTTTTCTGCGCGGCCATCAGCGCCCAAGGCGCACTGCTCGGGTTCGGACTGGCGGCAGACACCTCAGCGAACGCAGCGATCGAGAAAGCTTTTCTGGACGCGTATGCGACCTACCTCACAGCCAGGCGAGCAATGAGTACCGGCACGGGCGCGCACGTGCGTCACTATGTCGCGTACCAGCGCCCCGGCAGTATTTCGAGTGTCAGGTGGTTCTTTGACGGGCCAAGCGGCAACCTATGCACGGACGTGGACCAGCGATCATACAAGCAGCTCTATGCGCACACCTGCTTCGTAGATCTCGACATAGGATCCGATTCCGACCTGGTCGTGGTCCGTGCGCTGAACACGGGCTTACGCGCGATCTGGTTCGGCGGTCGCTGGAAGCCCACCCGCGACCCCAACAGCGCGCCGCACTTCTTCTCCTAGAGCAATGCAGCGGCAAGCCGTGGATCAATCTCAACGATGGCCTGTCGGGCCGTGGAGCTCTCCGTTGCCCAACGGCCGCGCGGCAAACAGTACTGAAGCATCGTCGCCGTACCGTCTCCACGAGCCTTTTCATACTGACCGCAGAGGAGATAACCACACTTCTCGTTGACTCGACGACTCGGCCAGTTGTCCTCCCAGGCCTCGCTCGTCGCGTGGTCCGCACCGAGGTGTCCGAAAGCAAGATCAAGAAGCATTAGCCTCATTGAGGTACCGATCCCACGACCGTGCACACCACGCAATAACCAGGACCCTGTGCTCACCGTGCGCTGGTCCGAGAAATGGTCCGCGTAGAGGTTCGTGGAGCCAACGATTTTGCCATCAAGACGCACGCTGAAGATCAATGTCCATCTCTCGCGGTTCGCTTCCCGAAGTCGAGCCGCATACCAACTCCGCAAGTGGTGGACGCGTTGTTCTGGCGTGCCAGCAGACCACGGGAATCCGAATGGCATGTAATCATCCGAATGGATTACACCTGACGCAGCACCGGCCAGTTCTTCGATGCCATTGACGGAAATCGCCTGCAATGTAAGGCCGTCGTAGGTCAATCGAGTCGTCGCCATAGCGCTCAGGATCTCGAAGTCTCTCACGACTCCATCTTTACGTGCTCGCTCCACAATGCGCGAGAAAGATCTGGACACGATTCGCTACGATTCGAACCGCACCATGGCCCGGTTCCCTAGGGTCTTGTCGGCGGCCATCGAAAAATGCCCATACGCGGCCAATAGGGAATCGGGATTTTTGCTGCGTATGGCCATTGGAGCTGCCCACTGGCGGCCAAAGGGAACGCCCGATTCAGTCGGCAGGGACGCCCCGGATTCCGGATCTACGCCGTCGCGCTCGGTATCGGGTTCAGGCTCCGCGGGCCGCCGGTTCGACGTCGGATAGGTGGCGGGATACGTCCCGGAGCTGCCCCCGTGGCGTGTGGCGGCAAGGAACCGCGACAGGGCCGGAGAGAAGCGTTCCACGAGATTAACGTGCCTACACGGAGACCTCAGAGAGGGGATTCCGACCGGTTCACAGTATTTGCGGCGGACCAATTCGGTCAGGTGCTCCGACGAACGGCCTGCCCACAGACGGTCATCGGCTGGTGGCCGTATTTGGGCTCGCCCGTGGCCGTGTATGGGCAGTTCTTCGTGGCCGCTAACAGGGTCTCAAGACTGCGAACTGGCGGCGCGTCAATGAGTTGATAAGTGAATCTTGGCCAGACCTCGCCACGCCAGGTGATGGATACAGAGTTCGCTCAACCATTGAGCTCAACAGCAACGGGCACGGTGAGGAAGAGCCGCACATTACCCTCCGCGTCGTTCATCGACCATACAGACTCGACTGTCCCCACTGCATCGCCGGCCAAAAGCGTGATGCTCAATGCCTTGAGTCCCGTGCTCGTTCCAACGACCGGCGACCGACAGGAGATGGCGCTCCTCTTCAATGTCGACCTGATGAGCACCGACTTCTACGGGCACGCCGTTGCCAAGCAATTACTCCCGCTCCTCGACAAGAAATCCACGCTGAGCGTCCTGTCTGGCGATATTGGCCAGTTCCCGGCCGCGACCCACGAGATGGCGCTGTTCGGTGGGCCAATCAAAGGCACCACGGAGGACTGGGGGCAGCAACACAACTACTGCGTCTTATCTGAACAACCTCTCGCCCGCCCAGCGGGACAAGATCCACCACGCACTTCTGGTGGATCTCTCGTACCTCGGCTACGTACCGACGACGTACAGCTCATACTTTCGCACCATGGTCAGCACGATGTTGCCAGGCGCATGAAATCTCTACTTCGACGCTTCAACAAAGAGGGAAAAGTGCTCGTTCTCCCCTTTCGTCGTCGACGCGTTGTAGCCATAGTCATCGACGCGCAGCTCCGGATACGCGCTTCTCTGGTATGCCGACTCAGTCGCCTCCCGGAAACCCGCATCGATCAACAACTTGCGCAACGTAATATTGTCGTACCCGAACTTGTGGTTAAAATTCATCGTTTGCGAGTCCGCCCCGCAGAACAGCAGTATGTAGTCGAGGGTGGCCACCTGGTCCGCGACGAAGCCCTCACTAAGCGGGTAGAACCGATTCCGCGCCGCGAAGAAGCCCGAGTCCTTGGAGACATACGCCTCGAGGAGCCGACCGACATCCGGCACCACGAACCTGGCGGTTCCGCCCGGCTCTAGCACACGGAGGATCTCGGCCACCAGGACGGGAGCCTGATCGCGAAATCGCATGTGCTCCAAGAGGTGTGCCGCGTAGACAAACGCAACGCTCCCGTCGGGGAATGGCAGGCCCCAGTTCACGTTGAGCGCCAAGTCGTCGCCCCCGGCGTCGATGTTAACCCAACCATCGAGTCGATGCCCACCAGAGCCGATGTGTAGCCGCGTCGGCGCGTGCCGCGTCGCAGCCCGCACCACCTCGAGCTGTTCGGCTACGAACTTTTCCCGGGCCGCCCGCAGCGTGGAGTAACCAGTCGCGAGTTCGTCGCGCGCTCGGGCCAGCCGAGCGCGAATGCTCGACAAATCGACCTCCAGGAGCGAATCGCCCTCAGCCCCTCGGCTTGTGGCCTCTGGGGACTGGCCGAGCACTGATAGATCGTCGAACAGCCGGTCGGTCAGACGGGCGATGTCGTCGAGAATGTCCATGTCAGTTGCACCCGTGGAGAGTTCGAGCTCTCGCCGACGGAATCTCTCTGCCGACGTCGGGTCCATCCACTTCAGACGCTTCAGGTCGTATTGCGGGGGCGTGGAGTCGGAGGGGGTCATCGAACGCCCCCCGCCTGACGGCCAAAGAGTCGTCGCAGACGGACCCGTACATCCAGCGGAATGGGGGCGGCGACAGGAGTGCCAAACTCGTCATCATTTAGAAGCTCGTCGAACTTTTCCGCCGCGAGGCGGCTGGAACCTCGTAACAGATCCTGCGCTGCCCCTGGATAGGCATCGACCATCATCTGCGCCAGGTAGTAGAAGTAGGCCCTGCCGTACATCCGGCTCGGGTACCGGGCCTCGTAGTTCTGCAGGGAGAACTTCGGAAAGCAGCCGTCAATCAACGACTTTGGCGTGAGCCAGAGCGGGTAAAGGATCTCGACCTCGCCCATCCGGCCAACGGGCTTGGGGAACGGAACCTTCCCTGCGGCCAGGTAGTACAGGGTGTCGGACAGACAATCCTCCAGATTGCTGCCGATGACGATCCGCCTGGCACCCTGCTCCTGGGCGACCGCGTCGAGCACACGTCGAACGCCGTAGACTCCGAGCACCTCCAGATCGTCGCCAGGGAACTGGCGCTCGAACGCCGTGACCCAGTCCACATGGGGTTCCACGAATCCCAGAATCCTCGCAGTCTCGTCCTCCTGCACGGTGCGGAGAGCAAGGCCGTGCCTGTCACAGATCGCGGTGGCCCGTTCCCAGCCACGGTCCCAGTCGGGGATACCGAGCATCATGACTGGTCGGATGTTCTCCTTCGCCACGACACCGGATCGCACGATCGCCTCTAGGAGGGCATTGCTATCGCCGCCACCACTCACCCCGACGATGAGCGGTTCGTCCTTGACCCCGCTGGCCTCGAGTGCCGTCGCAACCTGAGCCGAGACAAGATCCATCGCGTCGGACGGGCGGAGGTACTCTGTGACAAACCCGTCGCCGTCGTCGGCTCGCTGACGTATCCAGGTCGAGGCGTCGGGTCGCTCGCGGACGACGTCGCGGCCGCCGAGCAGCGCGTGGTAGTCAATGTTCCGGTTCGGGATGACGACAATCATGTCGTCGCCGCGATAGTCCAGAAGGCGATCATAGGGCCGGACCTGCAGAGTCAGCTGGCCCCGCGCACCCTCCCGGTATACCGAGACCTGCGTGACCGGCAAGCTGTAGCGTCGGCACACGTCGACGATTGAGTCGGAATCGCGTGCCTCCAGGTAGCGGTCCCCGTGTGCGCTGCGGAAGATGAGGCGGCTCAGTTCTTCCACGGCTTCACCAGCGTCTTTGGCCGTCGCTTCAGGAGCGACGGCATCACCGAGTCAACGTTCCTGATGTAGGAGTTAACGTTCTGGACGCCACGGGCCATCGCCACGACCTCATCAGTCTCCTCTGCCTCGATCAACTCCACTTTGCCCCCCCGGCCGGGCAGGAACATTAGGTTGAGGATCGGTGCGCCCCGCGCAATGAACAGAGGGGTCGAGGTGTCCCACCATTCGAAGACGAAGTTCACCGGCCTCACCCAGGAGCGAATATTCCAGCGCCCCTGGAGCACAAGCCCGGGCAGAGCCGGCTCGAAGTAGGTCGTCGTCAGCGGCGAGAGATATTGGATGTCGACATCGTCGTCTGAGATGAAGTAGTAGTTCAGCATCATCTGCATGAGCGGGCGGTCGGAGTGGCGCCACTCCTCACGCGGATGCACCTTGAGCAGCGGCGCGAGCTTGTCGGCCCGGATGCTTGATTTTTCTCCCACCGACACCGTGCATCCGTCGCGGGTCAACTCACAGTGCATCTGGAGATCAAAGGGGCTCCGAATCGTGTAAAGACTGCTCGAGAAGTCTCGTGACGCGGGACAGAAGCGGATGAGCCCTTTTTGCTCGCGATAATCCTTTTGCTCTGCGTAGGGTTCAGGGTCAAACCAGATGGCTCGCGCCTCGAGGGCACGCGGCAGGAACCATCCAACCCGACGAGGAATGGTCAGCCGTGACAGGTCGGGCTACAGGCGTTGAGGTACAACTCGAGCGAGTAGCCGGAAACCTGCACAGCGCCACCACGCAAACCAGTGACGCTCGATGACAACGTCGTGCCAGAGTCACCCACCACCACAGAACGCGTTTCTGTCCGGAACGCCAGCACTTCGGCCGACTCGGACTTGGTGACCACAGCATTTGTTGAAAGGCTCATTCGACACTCCCTCACATTGGTATGCCTGAGATACTAACAGCCGCTCTATGACGCAGCCAAGGCTTCTGACACAAATCGCGCAACGTCGCTCTCTAGCATGCTGACTTGTTCAGACGTCTGCATGTTCTTCAACGACACTTTTCCGGATGCTTGCTCGTTGTCACCGATGATCACGGCGAATCGGACGCCCGTCCTGTCGGCGAACTTAACCCCCGCGCGTACTGTCATAGCGCCTAGGGCTGGCACAGAGCGGATGCCAGCGTCGCGAAGCACTCTAGTCAGTCGACGAGCGTCCGCGAGCAGGTCGTCGCCTGTCCCGAAGACGTACACGTCCGGGCCGAAGTCCGGCTTTGGAAGGAGACCGTGGGTCGTGAGGAAGTCGACTACAGTCACGTCGCCCATCCCGCAGCCGATACCCGGGATCTTTCGGTCAGTGAACAGACTCGCGAGATCGTCATAGCGCCCGCCTCCGAACAGGGAACGGCGGTTATCCGGCGAGGTGTCGAACACCTCAAACACTGTGGACGTGTAGTAGTCAAATCCTCGGATGATGTGTGGGGAAAACTCAAGCGGTACTGAGGTCATCCGTTCACCTATGATCCGCACGATCCGCGAATGGGACGCTGCGTCCTCTCCCGCGACATCGACAAACGACGCCAGATCCATGGCGAGCAGCGCGCGCAAACGGGCGTCCTGCTCGGGGTCGAGACCAGCACCACGCAGGGATTCCGACCGCTGTTCATCGTCGATCTTCTCCCAGCGATCAATGACTTTGCCTATGGCCGCGAGATTCTCGTCAGACACACGGACATAGTTCCTGAGCCCGGCATCGAGCAAGCCCCGGTCGTTCACGCGGATGACATACATCGAGGGGTCCGCACCGAGCCCGTTCAAAAGCGCGGCAATCAGCTCGAACATCTCGATCTCTGCCCCGAGGTCTTCGCTGCCGAAGATGTCAAGGTTGAGCTGCCAGTGCTCGCGCACTCGGCCGCGTTGCGGTCGTTCATACCGGTGGGCGTTGATGTGCGAGTACCAACGCGCCGGAAAGACAACATCGGCCTGGTGGCCGGCGATCATTCGCGCTACCGACGGCGTCATCTCCGGTCGCAAGACGATTTCGCGCCCGCCCTTGTCTGTGAATCGGTACATCTGCTCGTCGACGATCTCCTTGCCGGACTTCGCCTCGTAAATTGCAGCGGGCTCGATGATCGGCCCATCGTAGCGCTCGAACCCAAACAGCTCGGCTGTCTTGAATAACGACTCGAAGATTTGCGTCCGAATCGACATCTCTTCGGGCAGAAAGTCCCGCGTGCCTCGATAGGGTTTCGTAGAGAGGGGCAACGCAGAACTCGATTCTCGGCTGTTAGTTCGGGGCGGTCGATTGTTCATGCTGGCGATGACTATAAAGCATGCGCACGATTCGGTCAATAATACCAGTGTCGTGGTTTTTTCAACGTTCGCGCGCCCTCTACGCGCGTTGCTCGAAGTTCACAGCGTCGACGGCCTCGCACTCCGTCGCTTCGACGTCCCCTGTCGTCGCCGAGCGATGCATTTCCCGGAGCCCCTGGCTCGAAAAGTCGAGCACCTCGGCCCGGTTATGCAGAAGCGACGCGTTCTCCCAGATCACGACGTCATCCGAACGCCAGGAATGCCGGTAAACCAACTCTTCCTCGACCTGCGAGGCATGGACGATACCCAGGATTCTGTCGCTCTGAGCGTCAGTGAGGCCGCGGAGCCGAGTCGCCTGCGGGGAGCAGTAGATGAACCGGCGCCCGGTGACCGGGTGCACGCGCACGATCGGCTGAATGAGCCCCCGGCCCTCGGGGACCTCCGAATGATCGATTGATGGGAGGTACCAGTACAGCCCGTCAAGCGACGGGCGCACATCGTCGGGAATCGACTCATAGGCCCCGTACTGGTCTGCGAATAGCGTGTCGCCCCCCGGACCCGAGGGGCATTCGAGGCAGTGCAGCGCCGTGGCGCCGTGCGGACGTCTCGCATACGCCAGACCGTCCGAGTGCCAGGCCATTCCGTATTCCATCGTCGGTGAGTCGGGAGAATTGCGAATGTACAACAAATCCGGATACCCGTTCACCTGATGCGACCGAGGCCGGCGCGAGATCCCCAGATCGAGGTCTCCGAAGTACGCAGTCAGGCGGAGCTGGTCGGCAGGGCCGATCCGTGTATCGCGAAAGTGCAGCAGCTGAAACTCCGCTAGCGCCTCCCGCAGCTGTCGTACGGTTGAGTCGTCTGCAGGCTCGCGAAGATCGATCCCCTCGACGACCGCGCCAAACCTCCCGATCGGGACCGTCGTGAAAACAGTCGTCACAGGTGCACATCCAGCTTGTGTCGTTCAATCGATGCCCTCACGAGGTCCAAATCGGACGCGCGCGGGGATCCAGCAAAGCCTTCGCCCCACCGATCCGCGTACCGGTCCGGCGCCGGTTCCCCCCCGCTGAGTGCGAGCAGCACAGACTCCAGACAGATCGCCACGTAGGACACCGCGTACCCACCCTCATGCAGTATTACAAGCCGGCCATCGCAGGCGGCGTCAGCGATAGCCATCACGATTCGTGTCATCTCAAAGTAATCGGCCGCACACAGCTGCAGTCGTGCAGCTGGATCGACGTTCGATCCATCGAACCCGCAGCTGACGATCACGACATCCGGCACGAATCGGGCGCAGAGCGGCGCCACCACCGACTTCATCGCCAGCGCGTACGCAGCGCCGCCAGCGCCGGGTGCGAACGGCAAATTGGCATTCCGGAGACTGCCCCGGCCCGCACCGACCGCATCCACCGAACCGTCAGAAGACACCCACGCTTCCCGGTCCTGATGGAGGGAGATCGTTAGTACCGACTCATCCTCCCAGAATATGCCCTGGGCGCCGTTGCCGTGGTGTGCATCCCAGTCGACGATCGCGACGCGTGCGAAGCCGAGGGATTGAAGCTCTCTTGCGAGCACCGCGCTGTGGGCGAACACACAGCCTCCACCGCCGGCGCTGGACGTCGCGGCGTGATGCCCGGCGGGGCGCACGAGGGCATAGCCGTTTCGCACGTCGCCCCGCGCGACTGCTCTCCCCATCGTCAGGACCGCGGCGCAGGCGTCGAGCGCCGGATCGGACCGGATCGGATCGCGCGCGAGTTCGTCGACGTACGCTTGCGGATGGATCCGCCCTACTGCCTCCGCCAGCCCGGCGCGGTCAATCGGCAGCTCCCGCACGCGTGACCAGACATCCGCCTGGCGCAGGTGCGCCACCGGTACGGCGACCCGTTCCGGTCGGTCCCAGAGATCGTCGAACTCGGCAATCACGCTCGGCTGCAGGAACCCCGATCCGGTCTTTGTGCGCGGCCCGCGGACTTCGGTAGCCACCACGACACCTGTTGCGTAATCACTCATGCTTCGACGTTGCTCCGATCTACCTGACGTTAGGTCCATGATGCCACGGCGCGCCGCAGTGATGGGCGAATCTGAGCAGTCAAGGTTTGGTTGGCCTCGCAAACAATTCGACTGAAAGGATTGTTCGGTAAAGGTGGAAACGGAGACCGTAAGGAGCAGCGAGAGTCCTTCTATCCTCAACCGTCACGGTGTGCATTGGCGCATCGCGTCTTTTCAGGGATACCCGAGGAGCATGGTGTCTTGCCGTGTTTCGCGCATGGTTGGCACTTCGATCGTGATTCGATGACGCCGCATCTTGTACTCATCTTTGGTGGTTTCTGCTGCCGAGGTCTCGTCTGGTTCGACCAACACGTCTCGTTCCTCGGGTTGGTCCCCGACGAACTGCCAGAGACGGATGAGCGGTGCGCGGGAGTCAAGGCCGGCGCTGGTCATCTTTCACCGCTCATTTCCTCTCTTTGAGGTTGGCCGAGAGCATCTAAGCCGGCGCCAATCGCGTCATCAGTCGAGAAGGTCGAGAAAGGTTCACCCGCATCTGGCATGCCCTCGGCGGTCCCGCCCCAGGTGATGGTCGCTTCGGTCATGAAGTTGCGCTGGGTCTGGAGTTTCGTGACAAGGCGATTGTCTGCGACTTGAGCGCCTAGTACCCAGTTCGGCCAGACCGGCATTCGCCAGTTGACATCTATCTTATAGAGCCACTGCTTGTCGCGTTGGAGCTCGTATCCGTCTATGTGCTCGAGCGCTCTGAGATATCCGGTCGGGGCACCGGCGTCCTTGAACTCGAATGCGAGGCCTTCCAACTCCTCGTCATTGATCCAGACGGCCGGCGGCTTGTACTCGGATAGGGGTGCGATATGAAGTGCCACGCTTGCATTCACGTGGTTGCCGAACTGATAGAGAATAATGTTTCCCCATGGGCGGTTGAAAAGAATCTCATCGCGGAAGATCGTGGCCAGCTTGTCGGCACCGCGGTCGCTGCGCCTGAGCGCCGTGCGTGGGTCGACGAAGTGGACGACCGCGTATGCGTCGAGCCGCTCGTTGAGCGTGTAGCCCTCAAGCCCGACGCCGCAGGTCTCCAGGAACGCCCGCATGTCGCCCTCCGGCTCGACGGCATATCGCTTGAGCATGTCCACCAATGTGGCGTACGCCTGCTCGGAACTGCCCATGCCTATGACATTAACCAGCTCCTCGGAGATGGCGATTCGTTCTGCGGACAGGGTTCCGTTTCCGCGTCGAAGCTGGCGTAGCTCATCGCGAAGTTTGAGCCGGGTCGGGTCGTCTTTCACTGGTTGGCTCCTGCCCGTGGTGTCAGTTTCGTGTCAGTGACGCAAACGTCGCTGCGAACCAGACTGGAATCAACAACTTCATATGCCGGAGCGGGAGCGATGCAACGTCAATTGCATCGCTCCCTGGCCGAATCAATCCCCATCCCTGTCCCCGTGAAAGAACGAAAGAGAGAACACAATTGACCACCTTCACCGTACTGCGCACCGGCGCGGCCGTCTGCGCCCTCAGCGCAGCGCTCGCACTCACCGCATGCTCATCCCTGAACACCACCACCACCCCCGACCAGACAATCCTCGCCGCGTGCGCTCCCGACAAGCAGGTCGCTGCCGACGTCGACATCGATGGCAGCGGCTCAAGCTCCGGCGATACCATCGCGACCGAACGGCTGGCGATCACCGCTGACGTGGTGCGCCGCACGGCTATCTGCGGCGGCCATCTTCTGGTCCGTGCCTTCTCCGCCTCGAGCGGTGCGACGGTCACCATCTATGACGGCGACCTGTCGTTGCCGGGTGCGACAGACAACGCGCGCCTGCGGCGAGTTGACGGGCTGGTCGAGAAAGTCATGGCCGAGGTCACCGCCAAATACGGTGACGCCATCGCCGCCCTTTCGGGCGGCGGCTCGGACATCACCTCCGTCTACCGGCTGGCCGGCGAGTATGCCGCCCAGCTCGGCACCGGTTATGTGCTGCACCTGTATGTACTGACCGATGGCCTGAACAACATCGGCACCGACCTCACCTCCCAAGCGCTCGCCCCCGAGCAGGCGACCGACCTGGCCTCGACGGTCAATGTTCCGGCGCTGCCTGGCGCTTCGATCACGGTCGCGGGTCTCGGCCGGATCAACGGCGACCCGGCACCGTCCGCTCTGGTCGAAGGGCTGGTGGCGTTCTACAACGCGCTGTGCGTAAAGACCGGCGCGGAGACCTGCGTCTCCGTGACCGATTACACGGCGGGGCGGTGACCGTCATGGCACCCACCAAGCACACCAACGGCTCCACCGACCCGACAGATGAGCGGGTCACGGAGTACAGCACCCTCAGCCTCCAGCAGGTTGATGAAGCGCACCGCATCGACGGCATCACCGGGCCAGCCCTGCATGTCGAGAACGAGCTCGATGCCTTCGGGCGCGAGCAGGAACCACTGTGGAAGGCAGAGGGCATCCTGCAGTCCCGCCCGGCGCTGATTGCGCACTCAGGCTTGAAGGTGCAGGCCGAGACGGCGGAGCACCTGAGCCGCCGGCACCGCCGACTGGTCAAACGCGCCCAGCGTCGTCTGGAACGCACGGTTGCAGCCTTGAGTCCGTTCGTGCGCCGCAAGAAAGGCCAGAAGACCTGGTTCATGGTTCGCACCGGCCTGCTCCTGCTCGGTGACGTCGCTGGACAAGCTGGGGCGCAGATCTACTACGGCGAGATCCCTGAACTCGCACTCACCCAAGCACTGGCCGCCGGGGTCGCGGTCGTCACCGCGGGGTTGGTCGGCGGTGAGATCAAAGACCTGCGCCTGGCGGGCAAGCGAAAGATCGAACGCGCCAACCTCACCACACAGCAGGAGCCCTTCGCGCACCTGTTCGACGGCACCGATGACGGCACGCACTTCGTCAAAGCACTCGTCTACGTAGGCGCAACAGTGGGGGTATTGATCTCGACCGGGATCTTCGCGCTGCGCTCGACCATCGACGGCCCGCTCAGTGGCCTCGTCTACGGGGCGTTGGCGGCGGGCATTGCCGCGGCCAGCTTCATCTCCAGCTACATCGTCACCGATGAAATCGCCGACGCAATCGACACTGCAGAGAAAGACTATGAGCGCACCCTCAAACGCCAGACCGCGCTCGCTGCGAGTGCACCGCTGAAAACGGCGCTGGAGAAGCACGCCGAGGACGAGTCGATCCGTTACGAGCACGAGACGCGCGGACAGGCGGCACAGCTGACCTATGAAGGTCTGAAGCACCGTGTGCTGCGCCGCAACCCAGGCGTGGCCGGACATGGCCCCGCCGCCGAACCGGAGCCCGTTGTCGAACGCCGCACACGCGACGACGGGAGCGGAGCATGAGCCTCACGCCACACCTCCAACCCAGTGCCCTCGTGGGCGAAATGCCGCGGCAGGTCAAGCAGCGCAGGAACGAACCACCCATTGAACTGGGCTGGCCAGGCTTCTGCCCCCGCCAGCCCCGGCTGGTGCTTCCCATCTTCGATGACTCCGGCTCGGTATCGCTGCCCGGCGGAGGCGACCCCATCGGTAACCGGTATCAGGAAGCTCAACGTGCATTCGAGGCCCTCCGGGAGTGGTGTTCCTGCGGCAAGTGCCTGGCCGGGGTGCTGCACTTCGACACTCCGCGAGGGGACGTCGACCCCGGCAAGTTGCGCAGCACCTCGTTCCAAGGACAACTCGCGAGTGGCCTCCGGATACCGCGCGGCGCGGCTGGCTCAAGCGTCCTCGGCCCCGGCCTCACCCGAGCGGAGGACATCGCAGCACGCTTCCCGA
Source organism: Cryobacterium sp. GrIS_2_6 (assembly GCF_035984545.1). NCBI lineage: Bacteria > Bacillati > Actinomycetota > Actinomycetes > Micrococcales > Microbacteriaceae > Cryobacterium > Cryobacterium sp. GrIS_2_6. The sequence continues at coordinate 4,146,024 of NZ_JAXCHP010000001.1, read as the reverse complement.
AACACGAGGTTCGGCTGGTCGTGCTGACGGACTGGCAACTGTTCGACACCGACAACGTCCTCGAGCGGCTACGTAACTTTCCGGGAACGATGCTCGCCATTGGGTTGAACGCAAGCCTCCCCTCGCCAGTTGACGGCCACGACATCGTCGGCCTTCGTATCGCCCACGATGACCCGCCTGGGGCGGTTGCTCGGGCGCTGTTCGGCGAACTGACAGTCGGTCGACGCGGGCGCCGCTTCATCGCAACAACCGCCATCGAGGAGGCAACAGCGTGAACATCGTTGCTCATTTCACAACATCAGAAATCGCCGCCAACGGCGAAGCGAACTTCGACGCCGCGACCTCCGTTGGTCGGTATTCCGATCGCCTGTCGCATCGCTTCTTGCCTGGAGCGATCGGAACATTGCGCGAACCGCGTCGAGAGCCCATAACCATACGTCCACCCCGGCGGCACGCGCATCGCGTCCATGTGAGCCCGGAATTGAAAGGAGGAACAAACCGATGAACACCAACGACACGACCACCAAGACGTCCAAGCTCAGCAAGAAATTTGCGGTCTGTTATGCGGACCCGCCATGGGACATTCAGCAGAAGGGTGCCCGCGGGGCCGTCAAGCACTACGACCTGATGACCCTCGAACGAATCAAGAACATGCCCGTCGCCGACCTCGTCGACGACAACGCAACACTACTGCTCTGGGTCACCAACGCGGCGCTGCCCGCTGGCCTGGAAGTGATGAAGGCCTGGGGCTTCGAATACAAGACCAACGCCGCCTGGGACAAGTACTACATGGGATTAGGCCAATTTTTCAGGGGCTCGCACGAGCTGCTCTTGCACGGCACCCGGGGGAAAGCCCCCTTTAAGTTCCACGGTCAGCGTTCGACCTTGCACTTTCCACGACAGCAGCACAGCCGCAAGCCTCAGGAAATGATCCCGCTCATCGAGCGGGTCCTCGACGGCCCGTACTTGGAGCTGTTCGCTCGGCAGCGCCCCAACAGCCGATCAGACTGGTCGGTCTGGGGCAACGAGATGATCGACTCCGACATCTCGATTCCGGGATATCCGGTGCCCTCTGACTTCACCGATCAGGCCGCCACCCTACCTGCTGGAGACGGGCGGATATGAGCCATGACGACCGGCAAGGAAGACCCAAAATCCATGGCACGGCGCTTTTTCAACTTCTGTCTACTGGTGCTCGGCGGCATCGTGCTGCTCGACCTCGCACTCGAACTTCTCGCCCAATTCTGGGGGTGGCTCGTACTGGTCGGAGTAGTCGTAGCAGCCTCGTGGGCGCTGGTGTACATCGTCCGTGCTCGTCGGGACAGGTGGTGAAACCGTGAGCACGATCACCTCTGACAAGTCGTTGCGGAATGCACAACGTGTATTGACAAAAAGTGCCCCGTACTTCATAAAACATCTTCCACCGCACTGCGCGGCTGCCGTATACCCACGACCGACCAACCGAGAGAAGCAACACCAAGCTAACCCGAAAGGAGGACGACCATGACGAGCAACCGCGCACCGCGCCGCCGATACCGCAAAACAGCCGAACGCCGCGTCTGGGTGTTCAGCGAGCTCAACCACGACCTGACACCTGAGCAGATGGCCAAAGTCCTCACCAGCGCCGCGCTCGAACAAGCACGACTCGAACACGAGGCAAGAACTGGGCACGAACACCTGACGGATAACGCCCCGGCCGACCCGGCTCCGACGACCGGCGAGGCTACCGAATGAGCGCGCCGCTGGACTTCACCCGCCTGTATCTGCCGCTCCCGCTCGGGGCAGACATTGTGACGCGCTTGCTGAGCCGACTCGCGCAGCCCGGTACTCCCCGCCCGCTGGCGTTCGAGACCCGCGCGGACCACGAGAGCATCTCGTACCTTGCTGGGACAAGCCCCGACAAGGTGCAGCTCCTTGCCCGTCTGCTTGGTGACCAGCTACCCGGCTCACGCACGAGTGACGACTCGAAACGGACTGCGGTGCAGTCAGCCGGACGCGTCACCATCCGTTCCGGTGGTCTGCCGCTCAATATCGGCAAGCTTGACGACATCGTCCACGCAGTCCATGCGGCGCTGGCTGGACGACGCGCGGGTGAGCAGATCGTGCTGCAGCTCATCATTGGGCGAGGTTATCGACCGGAGCTGGTGTCGCCCACGGTGTCGGATCCAACCCGAACGTCGCTCTGGACGGCGCTCACCCGCGGTAGTAGCCCCGCACCGGCGGAACTGCGCACCCGACTCCGTAGCCGGGCGGAACAGCCGAGCCTGGACGTCATGATACGAATCGGCGTCTCGGCTGCGACCGCATCACGCAGGCAGAACCTTGCCTTCGAACTGGCGGGCGCCCTCAAGGGACTCGAGTCACCGGGTGTTCGCCTGGAACTCGTCCGCGAGGATGCTCGCCTCCTCAACGCTGTCCATGCACCGCGCCGCTCACCGCTGCGTCTCAGCGCGGCGGAACTCGTGCCCTTGCTCGGCTGGCCTGTCGGTGATGGACTTCTTCCGGGGCTGCCTGGGCCACACCCGCGCCGGATGGCGGCTTCGGCGGCGCTCAGCCGCAGTGAGAGCGTCTTCGCCACCACGACCGCACCCGGTGACGCTCGCTTGGTCGGGATTCGACCGGAGGCCCATCTCCAGCACGTGGTTGTCACCGGCCCGACCGGCTCGGGAAAATCGATGGTATTCGCCCACCTGGTGTTAGCCGACATCAAGGCCGGACGCCCGGCCGTTGTCGTCGATCCGAAGCGCCAGCTCATCGATCACATCGCCGACCGCATCCCCGAGGCGAACCTCGCAGATATCGTCATCCTCGACGCGGCGGATAAGCAACCGGTCGGGTTCAATCCACTCGACACGGAGGGCCGTAACGCTGATGTCGTCGTGGACGGCATTCTGGCGGCATTCAAAGCCGTCTTCGAGGATGGATGGGGACCGCGCACCGAGGATCTGCTTCACGCCGGCCTGCTGACGCTGGCCCGGGCCGGCGAGGCCCGGGGCACCCCCTATACGCTGCTGGACCTCCCACGACTCCTGACCGATGCTGCATTCCGCCGCTCGGTGACGGGAGCAGTCTCGGAGGACCAGACGCTGGCGTCATTCTGGGCTGGCTATGAGGAAATGACTCCTGGTGCCCGGGCGGCGGTCATCGCCGCCCCAATGAACAAGCTACGCAAGTTCGTGCTGCGGCGAAATCTGGCAGCCGTCCTCGGCCAATCCCGGCCTCGCTTTCGCCTGCGTGATGTCTTCCGGGAAGGCAAGACCGTGCTCGTACCCCTCAACGACGCCCTGCTCGGCCCTGGTGCCGCCCAGCTCCTCGGCAGCCTCATCACGTCCGAACTCTGGATGGCTACCCTGGAGCGGGCATCGGAACACAATCCGACGACGCGACCGGCATCGATCTACATCGATGAGGTGCAACAGTTCCTGAACTTGCCGACCTCAATCGCCGATGCCCTCGCCACCTCCCGCTCCTACGGGGTGTCCTGGAATCTCGCTCACCAGTTTCGGGCACAGCTTCCGTCCGGCATGCGCTCGGCCTTCGACGCCAACGCCCGCAGCAAGGTCGTCTTCGCTGTCGGCCCCGATGACGCCCGCGACCTCGCCCGGATGGCTCCCGGCCTCGACGCGGAAGATTTCATGAGCCTGCCGCCATACGAGATCCAAGTGAACCTCGTCGACCAGGGTGCACCCACCGGCTGGTTCGCGGCCCGGACTCTACCTCCGGAGCCGTCGCTCGGAACACTCGAGCGTGTGCGCCAGCACAGCCGCAATCGGTATGGTGCCCAACTGCCTCCGGACACGGGACCCACGGATCCGCCCGCGACGGTTAACGCCGCAGTTGCCGATACGCCGCCCGCCGCCACGCACCGGAAAGCGAGGCGACCATGAGCGCCCGGAACCGGCTCACCTCTGAGCCAGCTCTACCCGTCGGTGTTCCGTTCGCCCTTCCATCCGCAGCACCGACAGAGGCCCAGAAGGCCCGAAGTGGCGGCCGCTCGGGGGCACCTTGGGATGGGACTACCCGCCTTACGGGTCATCCCATCTCGCTCCCGGCAGCGGAACCCCTGGTACCTGATCGTCCTCGCCTCATTCGGCCCACCAGCGAACTGGTGCAGCTCCTCACCGATCGCGATCTCCTGGTACTGAAGGACCTCGAACAGTTTCGACTGCTCTCAACGCGACACATTCAGCGGCTCAGATTCCACCAGCACGCCAACGTCGCCTCGGGCACACGCACTGCCGTGCGCATCCTGAACCGGCTCGAAGGGCACGGCCTCATCTCCCGACTGTCCAGACGCGTCGGCGGCAGCATCCGAGGCTCAGCGGCAAACGTCTGGCAGCTCGCTGCGACCGGCGAACGAGTGCTCCGCCGACTCAGCAGCGAAACACCTCGTCGCCGCTACGTCGAACCATCGCCACAGTTCTCCCGCCACACCCTGGCCATCGCCGAGCTCGCAACCCTGCTTCACGAGCAAGCGAGAACCGGGGGCGTCGAGCTACTGGAGCTCCAAGCCGAACCAGACTGCTGGCGGCAATACACGAACGCGGCCGGAGTGGCGAAGTGGCTGAAGCCCGACCTTTACGTGGTGACTGCCGACACCCAGTTCGAGAGCCATGCGTTCGTCGAGGTCGACCTCGCCACCGAGCACCTGCCCGCCGTGCTGCGAAAGTGCCTCGCGTATCAGCGGTACTGGCGGACAGGCATAGAGCAGACCACGCGGGACCTGTTCCCGGCGGTCGTCTGGGTCACCCCAGACGAGACCCGGGCTCGAAAGCTGCGCACCGCCATCCAAGACGAGCCCAGGCTCACCACCGAACTGTTCCATGTCATCCCCGTAAACGAGGCGCTCGGCGTTCTCGCCCCCGATGCTCCCACACCTAACACCTCGAAAGGAGGAACCACATGACAATGCAATCCCCAACCACCAGCAACCCGGACCAGAGCGACCGCGCGCGGCGGCAGATCAACGCGTCCATATATGACCAGCCAGATTACCTCAGCGAACGGACGGCCCGCCTTATCGCAGCCGCAGTCCACCCAGGAGAAGGCTCGGCGCTCGCCCACTACGCCAGTACCGGCGAACGCCGATCCGGCATGCTCGACGAACTCGGCACCTTGCAGCTCAGCGTCGAACACAGCATCTGGCGGGACCTGCTCGAAATGCGCCTCACCGCCAACGAGGACATCAACCAATGAACGAGCAGGAACGCTTCACACCCAGTCCCGAGCGAATGAAACGAACCGCCCATCGGTTCGAGAGCCGTATCGTCGAAGGCATCACCGCAGCACAGACCGAGCAAAGGGAGATCGACCACCTCACGGCGCGCATGATCGCCCATGCGTTGGGCCGCGCGCTCGGACGCGGTTCGGCGCTGGCCGAGTTCGGACGGAGCGGCGAAGGAACTTACGAGGCCCTCCGCGAGGAGTACCTCCCGCTCTACAGCGATCCGACAACGCCCGCCGAGATCCGGGAGTGGATCGACTGGTTCGGCACGCATCTGGTTGAGCAGACCAACCGCGGCAGTGACCGTCGCTTCATGACCTCCGGACCAACCCCGGACCTTGCTCATCTTCTCGTACCGACAACCATCGAGCTGAGTGGAAGGCGCCAGATCGTCCAGGTTCCCGCCACCAAATCGGAAGCGGAGATCACCGCGCTGGCGGCTGCACTCGAGCTTCTGCCGACTGCGGACACGAACGCGTTTCGCGCCTTTCTCAGGCTTGCCGACGTCGACGCGTCTGCTACAAATCTGGTCGAATCGTTCCACGACAGCTACATCAGCAGCTTCGGATCCATCGATGAGGCGCTCTACGGCCTCACCGAACTCGACGAGTGGGAAACGGACCTTCATAACTTCGCCGCCGACCGCGGCATCCTGCCCGATGCCGTCTCGCTGAACCTCGATCTGATCGAAGCCCAGACCCGTGATATCTACGACATCGTCGAGATGAACGGGGTCCTCTATGTCTTCAATAAGTAGCTCGGTCTGCGCCCAATGGGGACTACAGACCGGGCCGAAAAGGGTGTTCTCCGAAGGCAGACAGAGACTGTTGCGGAATGGTCAACAGGCCCGGAAATACGGGCCTCAAGAGGTAAAATGGGAAGGTAAACGGAGAACCAAGCCCATGGCCAACTCGCCCACGGCCCCGCGTCCCAGCCGTCTAACCGACGGGGCGCAACCTCCAGAACTTCTCTCTCGAATCACCAGATTCGAAGCTGCTCTCACCCACTCGAAAGGAGAGCAGCAATGAGCCTGCTCGATGACCAACAGCCCGCGGCGTTCACGAGCGCACCCGCATCGCCCGTGGACGAGCCGGAGGAAATCATTGCCCCGGCCGGCACCCGCGCCGTGCTGTATCTGCGCGTTTCTTCCAAGGGCCAGGTAAACACCGACTACGACCCGGAAGGACTTTCAATTCCAGCCCAGCGCTCGTCATGTGTGCGCAAAGCTGAGCAAATGGGCATCAACGTGGTGTCCGAGTATGTGGAACCGGGAAAATCAGCAACCGAGATGACTCGGCGAGTGGCCTTCCAACAGATGCTCGAGCGCATTCGCCGCGAAAAGGACATCGACTACGTAATCGTCTATGAACTCTCCCGACTCACCCGAAACCGTACCGACGATGCCATCGTCATGGCTGACCTCAAGAAGCGGGGCGTCACCCTCATCTCCGCGACCGAGTCGATCGACGAGTCACCGGTCGGGCAGCTTATGCAGGGGCTCCTCGCAGCATTCAACGAATATCGTTCTGCGAAGGACGGCGCAGATATCGCCTACAAAATGAGCCAAAAGGCCAAGACCGGCGGCACCATTGGGCGCGCACCGATCGGATATATCAACTCGATCGACCGGTACGACGGTCGCGAGATTCGTTCGGTCACCGTCGATGCCGAGCGTGCGCCCTTCGTGAAACTCGCGTTCGCCATGTACGCGACCGGTGATCACACAATGGAAGATATCGTCGACACCCTCACGGACAGAGGCCTCACAACCAGACCCACTGGTCGTCATCCAGCAGGCCCAGTGTCTATGTCCAAGATGTCGCGCATGCTGCGCGACAAGTACTACCTCGGGTTGGTCGTCTATAAGGGCGAAGTGTTCGACGGGCGCCACCCGGCCATCGTCGATTCGACAGTCTTCGACCGCGTGCAAGATCTCCTGGAAACACGAGGAGTAGCCGGCGAACGACGACGTCTGTACCCGCACTATCTGAAAGGGAGTGTGTGGTGTGGTCACTGTAAGCAGGACCGCGACATCCCGGATAGCCGCATGATCGTTCAACGGTCGATCGGTAATAACGGGGGCGAGTACTTCTACTTCTTCTGCCGCGGTAAGCAGGAGGGAATCTGCGATTCGCGTTACGTTCCGCAAATCGCACTCGAGGACGCCGTGACAGAGCACTACAAGACTGCTGTTCAATTCAAACCAGACTTCATCGCGGCGATCAAAGCACTCATCGAGTCGACGCTCGGCGACGCGGAGAATACTCAGAAACTCCTTCATCACCAGCTCCGACAGCAACTAAAAGCGCTCTCAGTGAAGACTGACAACCTCATCGACCTTGCTGCAGACGGTCAGATTGCGGCCGAGCGTGTTCGCGCCAAGCTTCGCGAGATAGAACGGCTGCGGGCACGGCTTCAAGAGCAGCTTGATCAGGTCAACGACGATCTCTCCGTAGGTGGCCAGTACATCAGCGATTGGCTCGACCTTCTTGCTGACCCACACACGCTCTACAAGCAATCGTCGGACGAGACCCGCCGAAAACTCAATCAGGCGATCTTCAAACGCATATGGGTCAGGAACGATGAAGTGGTGGACTTCGAATTGAACGAACCCGTCGCTGAGTTGCTGGCGGCACAAAAAGGCTTCGCGGCTCAGACGGCGGGTCTCGCCGATGATGCAGTGGCGAAGGCTGCATATGACCAAATAACGAAAACGCGCCCACCCCAGAGGGTGGACGCGTTGCGCAATAACCTAGACGACTTGCTACAGGCGATGGAACCTGCACAGGGTTCGAGTAAGCCGTCTATGGTGCCCCTGGAGGGATTCGAACCCCCAACCGTTTCCTTAGGACGGAACTGCTCTTCCGTTGAGCTACAGAGGCTGGCGTTTAAAGTTTAGCTGGTGCGAGCCCGATCGGAATTACGCAGGCGGATACAGGAACAGCGCGACGTCACTGGGTGAGACCGTGCGCTTGTGATAGGCGTGGCTGCCCATCCAGTTGTACTCCTCAAGTACGACGGATCCGTCGCTGCCGATCGACTGCACGTAGGCGACGTGGTTGTAGTTGAACCAGGCGACCGCGCCGACGACGGGGGTCTTGCTCGTAGTCCAGCCATGGTTGGACCACGCACTCGCCCAGGCGCTCGCGTTGCCGCCGCCGGGGGTCAGACTGTTCCAGGTCCAGCGCCAGGAAGAGCCGGTCGAGCCGGCGTCGCGGTTCAGGCGCCAGGCCACGAAGTCGACACACTCGCGGTAGTAGTAGCTGAGCGGGGATAGGCCGCCACCCTGCGACTCGGTGGGCATGTTGTACCAGGGGTAGTCGTCACCCTCTGCACGCACGCCGTAGACGGCGAAAGCGGCCGCAGCGGCACGGGCGGTCGCCGCCTGCTGGGCAGCAAGGGCCTTCTTGGCCGCGAGCGCCTGCGACGCGAGCTGCTCTTTCGTGGTGGCAGCGAAGCCGTCACGCGAAACAGTGACCGCGGTCGCCGCTGCTGCGACGGTAAGGCCCTGCACGGTCTTGTTGTCGGAGGAGTGCGTTGCGCTCGTCAGGTCACCGGCTGCACGCGGAGTGAAAGCGTACGCGGGCAGTGCCGCGGTGAGGAAGATGGCCGGAATGGCAAACACGGCAATCGCGATCTTGACCGGATGCCGCCGCTTGCGTGGGAAACGACCGACCGGCTTCGCGGGCGAGGCCGAAAAACGGCTACGCGGCCTCACTGCGGGCACAACGACGGGTTCGGGCTTCGGGGTAAGGAACTGCTCCGTTGCCGGGCTCAAAGCCGGGAGCGCCTCACGCTGGGCCCGGAGTTCGCGACGAGTGAGAAAGACCTCGGGGCTCGCTACGGAATCGGACACGCCAGACTCGGGCAACAGGATTCCTCTGGATCGTGGCGTATCAATCGGGTTGATCCCACCCTAGGGGAAACCGCCGAAGAAGTCACCCCCGGCGTTACGCATCCGTTACATTGCCTGATCAGGCGGCAGGCGCAAGATATTCGTCCCACTGCGGTAATGGTCGCTCGACGCCGCGCACGACCCAGCTGGACCCGATTGGGACCTTCGGGTGGAAAAGCAGATCCCAGCCCATCTCGGCGGGAGTGCGGTCGCTCTTGATGTTGTTGCAGCGCAGGCAGCAGGCCACGAGGTTGTCCCAGCTGTCCCGGCCACCGCGGGAACGGGGCTGCACGTGGTCGATCGTATTCGCAGTCCGGCCGCAGTACGCGCAGCGATGGTCATCCCTGCGGAGCACGCCGCGCCGGCTCACCGGCAGGGAACGTGAACGCGGGAGATGCACGTACCGCGTGAGGATGATCACGCTGGGTCGATCCCACGAGCCGGTCGTCGCCCAGACCGGGTGGGCCTGGTCGGCGGCCACGATGGTGGCCTTCTGATTCATGACCAGCACGATGGCCCGTTTGAACGAGACCACGGCGAGGGGCTCGTAGCCCGCGTTCAGAACAAGTGTGCGCATTCGTTCCCTTTCGAAAAGGGCTGGACGGCTTCCAGCCATTCGATCTACTCCCTCGCACCGAGAGTCAGGGGCAAACGGGCAAACAAAAAGGGCGCTGTCACAATGACAACGCCCTACGGGCTGAAACGCGAGAACACGCGCAACTCAGACAAGTTTGACTGCCGTGCCGCAACGCAAAGCGGCAGCGCACATCCATGGTGTGGATCGTGCATCGCTCGCGCATTGGCTCTCCCAAAAGACTCGCAGTACTACAGAGCATCAGGTTAACGCACAAGCGACACGCCGCGCAGCACCCACAACACTTCGTGGGCAAGCTGTTACGCATTGTTCACATCGTTGCAGCACGGCGAGGCCACGTCACGGCCTCGCCGTGCACCGCCGGAGCGACTCAGATCCCGAGGCGAACGATGTAGTACGAGCTCGTCCAGATGGGCTGCACCCGCACGGAAGCCCCCTCATAGGGCGCATGCAGGATGTTGCCGTTGCCTGCGTAGATGCCGTCGTGGCCGTCCATGATGACAAGGTCACCCGGCTGCGCATCGGCGAGGGAGATGCGGGTGCCCGTGGCGCCCTGGCCTGCTGCGGAATGCGGCAGGCTGATCCCGAACTGGGCGTAGACGTACATGACGAAGCCCGAGCAGTCGAAACCTGCCGGGGTCGACCCACCGTAGACATAGGGAACGCCCTGGTACTGCAGGCCGACGTTATAGACGGATGCGAGGCTGAACGTCGGGTAGGACGGGTTCGCCAGGAAGTCGGAGACCGACGGCCCCGAATACGCGGCCGCATACGTCGTCATGGAGGCGGCCGCCGCGACCCGGCGCGCTTCGGCTGCTGCTGCGGCGGCCGTAGCAGCAGCAGCAGCCTTGGCCGCGGCGATCTCTTCAGGCGTCGTGGCGCTGAAACCGTCGCGGGCGACGCTGACGGTCGAGGCCTGGCCGGCGACGGTGAGCGACTGGGCGCCCGCTCGGGTGAGGGCCGTGGATGCCGTCGTGCCGTGCGCGGTATCCGTGCCGGGAGAACTCGGCGCGAACGCGTACGCGGGGATCGCCATGGTGGCGACGAGTCCGCCGGCCAGGGTCATCGTCACGATGTTGGCGATGGCGCCGTGCCGGCGTGACGGGCGGGTGAAGATCCCGCGCGCGGGGGCCTTTTCACGCTGCGCCGGCGTCGGGGCCGGCCGTGCGGGTGTCGGGGCGGAACCTCGACGGGACAGTCTTCTACCTAATTCTTCGGCCAAAGTGTGTACCTCCGGCGCCTCGACAACACTAGGTAGTTGCCCCGTCCAATGCGTTGGTCGCATGTGTTACCGAACCAGGAGACGGGAAAAGAGACGTCCTGCTTCGAGCCCGGCGGCCGGTTCTGGCCTATGGGACTCGTCCGACAGTACGTGAGGTTTCTCCGTTTGTCACCCCTCGGTGACGATTTAATAACGAAAGTGTAACGAAACGGTCATCGTCCGACCGACGAAAATCCGGCATCCGTTCGGGTTTTGCCCCGCGAAACGGGCGGTTAGAGAGCGGCGACCGGGGTGGCCACGAAGATGTGGCTCGCGACTTCATTGGGCAGTTCGAGACCCTCATTGAACCCCGCGACCTCGACGAGAACGTAGGAACCGATTGCGGAGAAAACCGCCGAGTTGCCCGGCATCACGCCGGCGTTCTTGAGCTGGGCGAGGAGTTCCGGGTCGAACTGCACCGGTTCGCCGAGGCGGCGGATGACGGCGGTCACCGGGGTCGTTGACCGCGCGACGACCTCGACGAGGTTCGTCACTCCAGCCATGAATGCTACGGCGGGCGAGTCGCCCAGTTCGTCGAGCCCGGGGATCGGGTTGCCATACGGTGACTCGGTGGGATGCCCGAGCATCTCCAGGATCTTGCGCTCGACCTGTTCGCTCATGACGTGTTCCCACCGGCAGGCTTCGTCGTGGACGAACTCCCATTCGAGGCCGATCACGTCGCTCAGCAGGCGCTCGGCAAGGCGGTGCTTGCGCATGACGTGTACGGCCTTGCGGCGACCGTTGATCGTGAGTTCGAGGTGACGGTCGCCGGAAACGACGACGAGCCCATCCCTCTCCATGCGCGCGACGGTTTGCGAGACGGTCGGGCCGGAATGGCCCAGCCGTTCGGAGATCCGGGCCCGGAGGGGGACGATGCCTTCCTCCTCCAGATCGAGGATGGTCCGGAGATACATTTCGGTCGTGTCGATCAGATCAGTCATCGCCGGCCTCCCAGTGCCTCCGTGTGCGTCACAATCTTATCGCCGTGTTAGGGGTCGTTAGAATCGCCTCATGTCGAATCTGATAATTCCCTCCGAACTCTTGCCCGTTGACGGACGATTTGGCTGCGGCCCGTCCAAAGTCCGTCGGGAACAGCTTGAGTACCTCCTTAAATCTGGCACGTCCATTATCGGTACCTCCCACCGTCAGGCGCCGGTGAAGAACCTGGTCGGCCGGGTCCGAACCGGCCTGGCTGAGCTGCTCCGCGCTCCGGACGGCTACGAAGTCGTCCTCGGCAACGGCGGGTCCACCGCCTTCTGGGATGCAGCCGCGTTCTCCCTTATTTCCAAGAAGGCCCAGAACCTCGTCTTCGGCGAGTTCGGCGGCAAGTTCGCTGCTGCGGCGAGCGCACCGTTCCTCGAAGCACCCGACGTGATCAAGGCCCCGGCGGGCTCGCGCAGCGAGGCCGTTCCGACCGAGGGCGTCGACGTGTACGCCTGGCCGCAGAACGAGACCTCGACCGGTGTGATGGCGCCCGTCAGCCGCGTGCACGGCGACGCCGGAGCACTGACCGTCATCGACGCCACGAGCGCCGCCGCCGGCATCGACTACGCCGCCGACCAGGCGGATGCGTATTACTTCGCCCCGCAGAAGAACCTCGCCTCCGACGGCGGCCTCTGGATGGCGCTCTTCTCCCCCGCGGCCATCGAGCGCGTCGAGCAGATCGCCGCGAGCGGCCGGTATATCCCGGAGTTCCTCAGCCTGAAGAACGCGATCGACAACTCGCGCCTCAACCAGACCCTGAACACCCCGGCCGTGGCCACCCTGCTCCTGATCGAGAACCAGCTCGACTGGATCAACGGCAACGGCGGCCTCACCTGGGCCTCCGCACGCACCCGCGAGTCCTCCTCGGTGCTCTACGACTGGGCCGCGACCGTGGACTACGCGACGCCGTACGTCGTCAACCCCGACCACCGTTCGCAGGTTGTCGCGACGATCGACTTCGACGATGCGATCGACGCCTCCGCCGTAGCCAAGGTGCTGCGCGCGAACGGCATCTCCGACACCGAGCCCTACCGCAAGCTCGGCCGCAACCAGCTGCGCGTCGCGACGTTCACGGCGATCGAGCCGAACGACGTACGCCAGCTCGTCAAGTCCATCGAATTCGTCGTCGCCAACCTGGGCAAATAGCGGTCCTCGTGCGCCTCTGGCTGAGAGACAGCGAGCGCCGGCCCGATCCTGAGCCGGCGAAAGCGGATGCGCGCACGCCGATCCTGATCGGAGCCCTCTCCTGGCTCGTGGCCGCGGGTCTCGCCCTGGTTTTCCAGGGCGAGCTCGCGGCCCGCGGGCTCGGCTGGTGGTTGTGGTGCGCGGTGGCCGGGGTCGGCCTCGGTGCCGCCGGGCTGGTCTGGCTGCGCCTGAGGCACCGGTAGTTCGTCAGACGCTATTCGTCCTCGTCGATGTCGTCCGGGTCGATGTCGTCGTCTTCTTCGTCATCGTCGTCGTCTGCGTCGTCGTCTGCGTCGTCGTCGTCTGCGTCGTCGTCGTCTGCGTCGTCGTCATCGGTGTCGTCATCGTCATCGGTGTCGTCATCGTCATCGGTGTCGTCGTCGAGAGCGTCGGCGGCCGCGGTCGCAGCGACCAGGTCCTGGGCCGTGCGGTAGTCGGCGAGGCGATCGGACCACGGGATCCACTCGGGTGCCACGAGGGCCTCGTCCCCCGGCGTGAGCTCGGTCTCGAGCACCTGCGGCAGGGATTCCCCGTCGATGCGCGAGAGCGTGACGGTCCAGCGCCAGCCCGGATACCCGGTCATGGTGCAGTCGAAGAGCAGCGACACGACCCGGTCACCCTCGACGAGGTGTCCGAGGGGGTCGCCGATGGTGTCTTCCGGCGTGAAGGTGAGGAGGGCGGCCCTGGCCACCTCGACAGCCGCGACGAGTGTCTCGTCGGTCGGAACGGCATCCGCTGCCGGGGACCCGGCGTCATCGGCGACGGTGTCATCGGAGGCGGCGTCGACAGCCGGTACGTTGAGTGTGGTGTCTTGGATCTGCTCAGGCATCGAGTTCCTCTGCGACCTTGCGAAGCATGGCGGCGATCTTGTGGCTGTGGGCGCTATCGGGGTAACGGCCGCGACGCAGGCTCGCACCGATGCCGTCGAGCACCTTGACGAGGTCCTCGATGATGATGGCCATGTCGTCTGCGGGCTTGCGGCTGAGCTTGACGAGGCTCGGCGGCGCTTCGATGATGCGTACGGAGAGTGCCTGGGCGCCGCGCTTGCCATCGGCGATGCCGAATTCGAGCTTCGTTCCTGGCTTGACCGTCACTCCGGTGGGCAGCGCAGAAGCGTGGAGAAAGACCTCCTGGCCGTCATCGGAACTGATGAAGCCAAAACCCTTCTCCTCGTCGTAGAACTTGACCTTGCCGGTGGGCATCTGGACCTCGCTGAATTCCGGGCGCGCGACATGCGCGCCAACCGCACCCAGCTTATTCGGTTGCACCCGTCCCCGCCCCGTATCCTTGACACTGTGACCAATCAAACTCCACATGCCGCCGGCCGGCCGGAACGCATCCTCGCCTATATGGTCGCCGCCACCGTCGGCCTGTCGATCCTCGCGTTCTTCGCCGTCATCATCGGCACCTGGCTCGGCGCCGGCGCCAACAACGGCTTCGGCCAGGGTGTCTGGCCCGCGATCCTCGCGCTCCCGCTCGTCGGACTGCCGATTGGATTCATCCTGATCATCGTTCTCCTGGTGACGACCACCGTCCGCCGCGCTCGCGAGGCACGACAGAACGGGGAGTAACGCCGTGCTGACGCTCGCCTCACGCCTTCGTGCCCTCGACGATGCGGCGTTGCGCCGCACGATCGAGATCCGCGCGATCTCAGCCCACGGCATCCGTGATTTCTTCGACCTCGCCGAAGCCCTGCTGAACCCGGCCGCGGTCCAGGCAGCCCTCTCCCGGCTCGACCGGTCGACCCTGGCCGTGCTTGCGATCACCGCCACCGAGGCGCCTGCCGAACCGACCGACCCGACGGGAGTGCCCGGCGCGTCCCTCGGCCTCGATGCGCTCACTTCCCGCATCACCGAGCTCGGTGGCCTTCCCGTCACGCGAGCGGATGTCGCCGCGCGCGCAGCCGTGCTCGACGAACTGATGCTCGCACTCCTGTCCGACGACGGCCTCAGGGTGTATGCGGCGGTCGCCGAGCACCTGGCCACCTGGCCCGACCTCGGCCTGCCGTCCGCCCTCGAGCTCGCGTCGATACCCGCGCCCTCCGCGCTCGCGACCGTGATCACGACCGACAGCCGCTTCACCGACCACCTCGCCGCCGAACGTGCCTTCGCGGCGGTCTCCTCAATCGCCGAGCTCGTCACCGAACTCTCCCGGGAGCCCGTGCGCGAGCTCAGCCGGGGCGGACTTGGCCTGCCGGACACCAAGCGCCTCTCGTCCGTCATGGGCGTCGAGCTCGACGCCGTCGCCACCTACGTCGCGACAGCGGCCAGGGCGCAGCTCATCGCGCACTCGACCGGCTACTGGAACGAGACGGAGGCCGGCGAGGCCTGGCTCCTCGAGGGCACCGCCCAGCGCTGGGCGGCCCTGGCCGGCTCCTGGCAGGCGGCACTGCCGGCCGACGTGCGCAGCATCCTCGCGCACCGCCCCGGCGTCTCCTGGGGCGAGGGACTTCGCAGCTTCGTGACCTGGCTCTACCCGGCCGGCGGCGAGTGGATGGACACCCGCGTCACCGAGTTCGCCCGCGACGCCGAACTGATCGGCATCACCGCGCACCAGACCACGAGCCCGGCCGGTGCCGCGGTCCTGGCCGAAGACCTCGAGGGCGCCATCGTCACGATCGGGGCGTCCCTGCCTGCAGAAGTCGGTGCCGTCTACCTGCAGAACGACCTCTCCATCGTCTCCCCGGGCCCCCTGGCCCCGTCGATCGACGCCCGGCTCCGCGGCCTCGCCGACGTCGAGAGCCGCGAACTGGCCCTCAGCTACCGGATCTCGGCGACCTCGGTCAACCGGGCACTCGCCGCGGGTGAAACCGCCGAGTCACTCCTCCACTTCTTGCGCACGATCTCGCTCACCGGCATCCCCCAGCCCATCGAGTACCTGATCCGGGAGTCCGCAGGCCGGTACGGACGGATCCGGGTCGGCGAGGCGGCCGCACCGACCGCGCTCAGCCGCAGCTACGTCCGCTCGGAGGACGATGAACTCCTCGGCACCCTCGCCGTCGACCAGACCCTCGGCCCGCTCGGATTCATCCGCGCGGACGCCCACCGCCTCACGAGCCGGTTCACCTCGGACGTCGTGTTCTGGGCGCTCAACGACGCCAAGTACCCCGTGGCCGCGGAGAGCGCCGACGGAGAGGTCCTGCACCTCCGCAGGCACCAGCTCGCGAGGGTCCTCCCCCCGGAAGCTCCTAACCTCGCACTCATCCTGGTCGAAAAGCTCCGTGCAACGGACGGCGGCGAAGACGTCGCCGCCGACGCCTGGCTCGCCCGTCAACTCGATTCGGCGATCAAGTCCAAGCAGACCGTCGTCGTCAGCATTGCGATGCCGGGTGGGGTCGTCGTCGACTACCTGCTCGAACCGGCCAGTGTCGGCGGCGGCCGATTCCGCGCCAGGGACCGCCGTGCCGACATCGAACGCACCCTGCCGCTCTCGAGCATCATCAGCATCACTCCCGCCCCATAAGCGGGGGTGGGCCGATGGGAGGCTCCCAGCCATGCGGGCGTAGGATTAACGGCTATGTCTGATGGCCCACTGATTGTCCAGAGCGACCGCACGGTTCTGCTCGAAGTCGCCCACCCCCTCGCCGAAGATGCGCGCCACGACCTCGCCGTGTTCGCCGAGCTCGAACGGGCACCTGAGCACATCCACACCTACCGGATCACCCGGCTCGGCCTCTGGAACGCCCGCGCGGCGGGACATGCCGCCTCGGACATGCTCGGGACCCTTGAGAAGTATTCCAAGTTCGCGATCCCGCAGACCGTGCGGATCGACATCGAGGAGACCGTCGGGCGCTACGGCCGCCTGATCATCGAGCGCGACGACGAGGGCCAGCTCGTACTGCAGAGCAACGATCGGGCCGTACTGATGGAGATCTCCGGCGCCAAACGGATCGCCCCCCTGTTGATCGGCCACCCGAACCCGGATTCCTTCCTCGTCGAGCCCTGGGCCCGCGGCCAGCTCAAGCAGGAACTCGTCAAGCTCGGCTGGCCGGCCGAGGACCTCGCCGGCTACACGCCGGGGACCCCGCACGACATCGCGCTGCTCGAGAACGGCTGGGCGCTGCGCGACTACCAGAACAAGGCCGTCGCGAGCTTCTTCGACGGCGGTTCCGGCGTCGTAGTCCTGCCCTGCGGAGCGGGCAAGACCCTCGTGGGTGCCGGCGCGATGGCGACGGCGAAGACCAACACGCTCATCCTCGTCACCAACACCGTCTCGGCCAGGCAGTGGCGCGACGAGCTCCTCAAACGCACCACCCTCACCCAGGACGAGATCGGCGAGTACTCGGGGCAGGTCAAGGAAGTCAAGCCCGTCACGATCGCGACGTACCAGATCCTCACCGCGAAGCGGAAGGGCGAGTACGCCCACCTCGAGCTCCTCGACGCGATGGACTGGGGCCTCGTCATCTACGACGAGGTGCACCTCCTTCCCGCGCCGGTGTTCAAGCTCACGGCCGAGCTGCAGGCCCGCCGCCGCCTCGGCCTCACCGCGACGCTCGTCCGCGAGGACGGCCGCGAGGGCGACGTGTTCAGCCTGATCGGCCCCAAGCGTTTCGACGCGCCATGGAAGGAGATCGAGGCCCAGGGCTTCATCTCCCCGGCCTCCTGCTATGAGGTGCGGATCGACCTGCCGCAGTCCGAGCGGCTCACCTATGCCGCCGCAGCGGACGACGAGCGATACCGGCTCGCCGCGACCGCCCCGGCCAAGCTCGACGTGGTCAAGCGTCTCGTCGCCAAGCACCCCGGCGAACGCATCCTCGTGATCGGCCAGTACCTCGACCAGATCGACGAACTCGCCGACGCCCTCAACGCGCCGAAACTCACCGGGGCGACCCCCGTCGACGAACGCGAACGGCTCTACCAGGCTTTCCGGGTCGGTGAGGAGAACCTGCTCGTCGTCTCCAAGGTCGCGAACTTCTCCGTCGACCTGCCCGAGGCGACCGTGGCCATCCAGGTCTCCGGGTCGTTCGGTTCCCGCCAGGAGGAGGCGCAGCGGCTCGGCCGGCTGCTCCGTCCCAAGGAGTCCGGCCTCGCCGCCAACTTCTACACGCTCGTCGCCCGCGACACCGTCGACCAGGACTTCGCGCAGAACCGCCAGCGCTTCCTCGCGGAGCAAGGGTACAGCTACACCATTCTCGACGCGAACAACCTCGACACCGACGCCCTGGTCGACGAGGCCGCCGCAGGCATCCGCTGACCGAACCGATCCGGCGGACTCGGTCAGGGCGACGGGCGCGTGTAGCGCAGGAAGAGCATGTCTCCGGCAGTGAGCACGTGTCCGAGACGCATCGGGCGTGACGCGGCCACGGCACCATGCGCGATACGGCCAGATGTGCCTGCCTCAAGCACCGGGCTCAGGCTCAGGCAGAGTTCGTCGACGGCATCGGCTGTGAGCAGGGCCCCGAACAGGCTCGGGCCGCCCTCGCAGAGCACCTGGCGCAGGCCCCGCGCGGCAAGCTCGCGGAGCGCGAGCGGGAGATCGATCATCGCTTCCCCGCATACGAGAACGTCGGCCACTGCCTCGAGGTCGGCACGCTTGTCGGCCGGTGACCGCGCATGCGTGATGACGATCGGGCGCGTCGCGGCGTCCGTGAACAGCGGATGCCCGGCGTCGAGATCCAGGCGCCCGCTCACGACCGCGATGCGCGGCTGCGGCGGGAGGCCGTGCGCGACGCGCCAGGCCTCGGCTGCGGCATCCAGGCGGATGCCACCGTAGCCCTCGGCGCGGATCGTCCCGGCGCCGACGAGGATCACGTCGGTGAGGGTCCGGAGCGTGTCGAAGACGTGCTTGTCATCGGCATTGTTCAGGCCACCGCTCAGGCCGTCGTGGGTCGCGGCGCCGTCGAGGCTCGCGATGACGTTCACCCGCAGTCGCGCGGCGGTCCTGTCCTCGATGCGGTAGGCGTCGAGGAGACCCGCCTGGCTGAAGTCGGTCATCGCTCAGGCCAGGTTGTGGCGCTCGTACGACGGTTCGCGGAAGCCCAGGATCGCCTCGGTCATCCGAACGGCGTCCACGGCGGCGCGCACGTTGTGCATCCGCACGATCCGGGCGCCCTGCATGATGCTGAACACGGCGGCGGCGAGGGAGCCCTCGACACGTTCGTCACGGGCGCGGCCGAGGGTCTCGCCGATGAAGTCCTTGTTGGAGACCGCGACGAGGGTCGGGTAGCCGAGCGCGGCGATCTCGGGGAGGCGCCGGGTGAGCTCGAGCGAATGCCGGGTGTTCTTGTTGAGGTCATGGCCGGGATCGATGATGATCCGCTCCGCGGGGATCCCCCGGGACAGGGCCAGCTCAGTGCGCTCTCGCAGGAATGCGGCGACTTCGCTCACGACGTCGCCGTAGCGCGGAGCCGGGTGCGGCATCCGCGGGCGAGCGAGGCTGTGCGTCACGACGAGGGTCGCGTCGCTGTCCGCGACGATGTCCGCCATCAGCGGGTCGTGGATGCCGGTGGTGTCGTTGATGACGTCGGCGCCTGCCGCGAGCGCCGCCCGTGCGACGGCCGCCTGGAACGTGTCGACGGAGATGACCGCGCCGGCCCCGCGTAAGGCCAGGACGACCGGGACGACACGGTCGATCTCCTGTTCGACGGGGACGGGCGGGCCGGGCGCGAACTTGACCCCGCCGATGTCGACCCAGTCCGCGCCATCGGATATCGCCTGGTGCGCGGCAGCGACGGCCTTGTCCAGGGCGAAAGTGGCGCCCTGGTCGAAGAACGAGTCTGGGGTGCGATTGATGATCGCCATCACCGCGATCTCGCGGTCGAAATCGAATTCGCGGCCGCCGATCATGCGACGGGGATGAATCAAAACGGGAAACGCGGCGGTGCCGCCCGCCATCAGGAACCCACCCCTGGCGTATCGGCGACCGCTCGACCGGCTTCGGGGCCGTGGCTCCGGGCGGCCGCGGGGCCGAAGAGGCTGTCGAGACTTCGGGATTCGTCCCGTAGCGCGGACACGTCGACGCGCACGCGCGACCTGATCAGGTTCTGGACGGAATCGTTGACGTCCCAGACATTGACGTTCATGCCCGCAACCACACGGCCGTCGGCGACCCAGAACGCGACGAACTCGCGGGCGGCCCGGTCTCCCCGGAACACCAGCTCCGCATCCCTCGCCAAATCGCCATACCCCGAGTATTCCATTCCGAGGTCGAATTGATCGGTGTAGAAGTAGGGAATCTCCTCGTAGCTCACCGCACGGTCGAGCATGGAGAGTGCGGCGGCCCGACCGGCGTTCTCGGCGTTCGCCCAGTGCTCGACCCGGAGGTGGTGTCCGAGAACGGGATGGAACACGCTCGCGACGTCACCGACCGCGAAAACCCCTGGCTCGTTGGTGCGGAAGGCCGCGTCGACGACGATGCCGTCTGCGACCTCGAGCCCCGCGTCGAGAGCGAGCCGCGTATTGGGTGTCGCGCCGATCCCGACCACGACGACGTCCGCGAGCACGACCTCTCCGGCCGGCCCGTCCGCGCCGGGGGTACCGTCCGTGGCCGATTGGAGCCGGACGCCCGTGACCCTTCCGTCCGTGCCGAGGATCTCGGCCACGCCGGTCTCCATTCGCAGGTCTACCCCGTTGGCCCGGTGGAGCGCGGCGAAGACTCCGCCGATCTCCGCGCCGACCGCGCGTTGCAACGGCACAGCGCCCTGGCCGAGCACCGTCACGTCGTTGCCGTAGCTTTGAGCAGCAGCCGCCACCTCGAGTCCGATCCAGCCGGCACCGACCACGACGATCCGGCGGCCCCCTGGCGCGAGCGCCGCCTTCAGCCGGGTCGAGTCGGCCACGGTGCGCAGGAGGTGTACACCGTCCAGGTCTCCCCCGGGGCCGGGGAACGGCCGGGCGGCCGCCCCGGTCGCAAGCAGGAGCCGGTCGTAGCGCAGCGTCCCGCCGCCGGCGTAGCTCAGCTGCCGCGCGTCGAGGGTGAGCGCCGTCACCGCGCGACCCCGCACGACCTCGATGTCCTGTGCGGCGTACCAGTCGGCCGGGTGCACCTCGATCGAGTCGCGGGCGGAAGTCCCGGCGAGGAAGTCCTTGGACAGCGGCGGCCGGATATACGGGTACTCGGCCTCCTCGCCAAGCAGAACGACCCGTCCGTCGAAGCCTTCGACGCGGAGCGCCTCTGCCGCGCGCGCCCCGGCGAGGCCGGCCCCGACGATCACACATGTTGCGATTTTCATGGCGTTCTCCCGTTCGAATCCGTCGCGGCGTACGCGTCGGATTAGCCCCGGCGGCTCCGCTCCCCACCCACAATCTACTCACGTCCGCACCACACCGGTCACTTACAGCAAAGGTCCAGCTAACGCGCAGATACTGGTCCAATGACTGATGGCCCCCGCATTCTTATTGTCGACGACGAGCCCAACATCCGGGATCTCCTCACCACCAGCTTGCGCTTCGCCGGCTTCGCCGTGCGGGCCGTTGGCAACGGCGCCCAGGCGATCTCCGCGGTGCTCGAAGAGGAACCCGACCTGATCATCCTCGACGTCATGCTTCCCGACATGAACGGCTTCGGCGTGACCAAACGCCTCCGTTCCGCCGGCTACACGGCGCCGATCCTGTTCCTCACGGCCAAGGACGACACCGAAGACAAGATCACCGGCCTCACGGTCGGCGGCGACGACTACGTGACCAAGCCGTTCAGCCTCGACGAGATCGTGGCCAGGATCAAGGCCATCCTCCGGCGCACGATGCACGCCGACGAAGACGCCGTCATCCGCGCCGGCGAACTGACCATGGACCAGGACACCCACGAGGTCCTCGTCGGCGAAGAGCCCATCGAGCTCAGCCCGACCGAGTTCAAGCTGCTCCGCTACCTGATGCTCAACCCGAACCGGGTGCTCTCGAAGGCGCAGATCCTGGACCACGTCTGGGAATACGATTTCAACGGCGACGCCGGCATCGTCGAGTCCTACATCTCCTACCTGCGCCGCAAGGTCGACGCGCACTCCTCAGAGCCGCTGATCCAGACCAAGCGCGGCTTCGGCTACATGCTCAAGGCTGCCAAGGCATAGTCCCAGACTGCGCAAATAGACTGGCAGCCTGATGCATCAGTCACTTACGGAGCGGTGGAACCGCATATCCCTCAGGTCCAAGATCACCGGCGTGACCGTTCTCATGCTCACGCTCGGTCTCCTGGTCTCCGGGATCGGGACGATGGCCATGCTCCGGCAGTACGTGATCCAGCAGGTCGACGCGCAGCTGCAGGCGGATGCCCAAACGACGTCGGTCGCATACACCGCGAACGCCCTCGGGCAGAATACCGGCACCGTCGTTCCTTCGGACTACTTCGTCGCCCTGTACGACGAGAACGGCGAACTCCGCTACCATTCCTGGACCGACGTGCCCGCACGCGAACTGCCGCAGATCACCATGCCCCTTGACCTGCAGTCGGTCAACGCGCTCAACGGCCAGACCATGCGCCTGCAGGACGCCTCGCACGACACCGAGTTCCTCGCTGTCGCGGTGCCGCTCGTCACCAACGTCCACGGCACCTACGGCACCCTCGTCATGGCCGTCTCGCTGAAGCAGTCCGAGAACACCGTCGGCACTTACCTCACGATCTTCCTCGGCTTCGGCCTGGGCGTCGTGCTCCTGGGCGGCCTGATCACGCGGCTGCTCGTGACGAGCACCTTCGCCCCACTGCGCGAAGTGGAGCGCACGGCCGCTGCGATCGCAGACGGCGACTTCAGCCAGCGGCTCGGCGGGGCAACCCCGAACACCGAGGTCGGCCGACTCAACCGCTCCCTCAACACCATGCTCAGCAGGATCGACCGCCTGTTCAAGGAACGGGCCCGCACGATCGACCAGATGCGCCGCTTCGTCGGCGACGCGAGTCACGAGCTCCGCACCCCCCTCGTCTCCGTGCGCGGCTACGCCGAGCTCTACCGGATGGGTGCCCTGCAGACTCCGGAAGAGGTCGCCCAGGCGATGGAGCGCATCGAGAAGGAAGCGATCCGGATGGGCGGCCTGGTCGAGGATCTCCTCGAACTCGCCCGTCTCGACGAGACGAAGCCGCTCGCCCTCACCCCCGTCGACCTGCTCCCCCTCGCCCGCGATGCGGCACTCGACGCGATGGCCTCCGCCCCCGGTCGCACGATCACGGTCGTGACGGCGGCTCCCGACACGGACGAAGAGCCTGTCGTCCCTTTGGCCCCCGCCATCGATCTCGCGCACTCCACGGGCGAGGTACTGACCTCGGCCCTCGTGACGGCCCCCGAACGTGCCGGAGGGGCCGTGGCCGTGCCGCATACGAGTACCGTCTCCTTCGCCGGCGCGACCCTCGCCCGACTGCGTACCCGTCGCCCCCGTAAATCGGATGCTGTCGCCATCCTCCCTGAGCCGGTGCCGACCGCTGCCCCGACCGCCGCGATCCCCGCCGTCGTCATGGCCGAAGAGAACAAGATCCGCCAGGTCATCACCAACTTGATGGGCAACGCCCTTCGATTCAGCCCCGCCGACAGCCCCATCGAGCTCGAGATCGCCGTCGACCGGCGGAACCAGCGCGCATCCGTCGCCGTGATCGACCATGGCGAGGGCATCCCGCCGCAGATCCGCGACAAAATCTTCCAGCGCTTCTGGCGCGCCGATACCTCCCGTGCACGCGAGACCGGTGGCAGCGGACTCGGCCTGGCGATCGTCGCGTCGATCGTCGCCAGCCACAACGGCACCGTCCAGGTCGTAGAGACCCCGGGTGGCGGCGCGACCTTCCGGGTCTGGTTCCCCCTCGCAGAGTCTCCGAACGCGCCGCAGCGGCTCGCGATCACCCCGGCCCCCTGACCCCGGCGGCTCCTCCCCCGGCGGCTCCTCCCCCGGCGGCTCCTCCCCCGGCGCGGGTGGCGGCGAGTTGTCCCCAGCAGGGGCGTAAGCGCCGGCCCTGCGCGGCGTCCGCCATACGGTGGCAGCACACCCCTCGAAAGGACTGCAGATGCCCCGGTACCAGGTAGACAGTGAACTCGTGCTCAGCACCACAACGACGGCCAGGGCGACGCTCGGTCGGATCCAGGCGGAGGTCGCCGCGCTGCTCGGCCAGCTGACCGGGCTGGAGGGTTCGTGGACCGGGCAGGCCGCCGCCGCGTTCCAGGCCGCCGTGACGGACTGGCGGGCGACCCAGCAACAAGGTTGCGCAGAGCGCTGAAAGCCTCGGCCAGGCGCTCAACCAGGCCGGCCAGCAGTATGCCGAGATCGAGCAGGCCAACGCGCGGCTCTTCGCCCGGTAGCGGCGTCCGGTCGCGGCGTCCGGTCGCGGCGTCCGGTAGCGCGTCCGGTAGCGGCGTCCGGTAGCGGCGTCCGGTAGCGGCGTCCGGTAGCGGCGTCCGGTAGCGGCGTCCGGTAGCGGCGTCCGCCACATTGTGGCGGATGCCGGGACGTGGCGGATGCCGGTCGTGCGGAGACCGGATCGGGATCGTGCCTGCCCGGACGCGAAAACAGGGCGCTTCCCGGAGGAAACGCCCTGTTTGCGGTGAAGCGGTGAAGCGGTCTAGCTATCGAGCAGGGTGGACTTAGAAGTCCATTCCGCCGGACGGGTCGCCGACCGGAGCAGCGTTCTTTTCCGGCTTGTCGGCGACAACGGCCTCGGTGGTGAGGAACAGTCCGGCGATCGACGCGGCGTTGAGCAGCGCGGAGCGGGTGACCTTCACCGGGTCATTGATGCCGGCGAGGAGCATGTCAACGTACTCACCGGTCGCGGCGTTGAGGCCCCAACCGATCGGCAGGTTGCGCACCTTGTCGGCGACGACGCCGGGCTCGAGACCCGCGTTGAGGGCGATCTGCTTGAGCGGGGCATCGATGGCGACCTTGACGATGTTCGCGCCGGTCGCCTCGTCTCCGACGAGCTCGAGCTTTTCGAACGCGGTCTTGCCGGCCTGGATGAGGGCGACGCCACCACCGGCGACGATGCCCTCTTCGACAGCGGCCTTCGCGTTGCGGACGGCATCCTCGATACGGTGCTTGCGCTCCTTGAGCTCAACCTCCGTCGCGGCGCCGGCCTTGATGACGGCAACGCCGCCGGCGAGCTTGGCGAGACGCTCCTGGAGCTTCTCACGGTCATAGTCGCTGTCGGTGTTCTCGATCTCGTTGCGGATCTGCTGAACGCGACCGGCGATGGCTTCGGGGTCTCCGGCGCCTTCGACGATGGTGGTCTCGTCCTTGGTGATGACGATCTTGCGCGCGTTGCCGAGCAGGTCGAGGGTGACGTTCTCAAGCTTGAGGCCGACCTCCTCGGAGATGACCTGGCCACCGGTGAGGATGGCGATGTCCTGCAGCTGGGCCTTGCGACGGTCGCCGAAGCCGGGAGCCTTGACGGCGACCGACTTGAAGATGCCGCGGATCTTGTTCACAACGAGCGTGGCCAGAGCCTCGCCGTCGACGTCCTCGGCGATGATGAGGAGCTGCTTGCCGGTCTGGATGACCTTGTCCACGATCGGGAGGAGGTCCTTGATGTTGGAGACCTTGGAGTTGACGATCAGGATGTAGGGGTCTTCGAAGACCGCTTCCTGACGGTCGGGGTCGGTCACGAAGTACGCGGACAGGAAGCCCTTGTCGAAGCGCATGCCTTCGGTGAGCTCGAGCTCGGTGCCGAGGGTGTTGGACTCCTCGACGGTGACGACGCCTTCCTTGCCGACCTTGTCGATGGCCTCGGCGATGATCGCGCCGATTTCAGCGTCGCCGGCAGAGATGGATGCGGTGGCCGCGATCTCTTCCTTGGTCTCGACCTCTTTGGCGTTGGCGATCAGCTCTGCGATAACCGCAGCGGTGGCCTTTTCAATGCCGCGCTTGAGGCTGATCGGGTCTGCGCCGGCTGCGACGTTGCGCAGGCCTTCGCGGACGAGCGCCTGGGCGAGGACGGTCGCGGTGGTCGTTCCGTCGCCGGCAACGTCGTCGGTCTTCTTGGCGACCTCTTTGACGAGTTCCGCACCGATCTTCTCGTACGGGTCGTCGAGTTCGATTTCCTTGGCGATCGAGACACCGTCGTTGGTGATCGTGGGGGCGCCCCACTTCTTCTCCAGTACGACGTTACGTCCGCGCGGGCCGAGGGTGACCTTAACCGTGTCAGCGAGGATGTTCAGGCCACGCTCAAGGCCACGACGGGCCTCTTCGTTGAAAGCAATGATCTTTGCCATATGTGTTTCTCGTCCCTCCCGGACGTTACCAAAACGGTGATGGGTTGGCACTCAAAAGGAGAGAGTGCCAAGTCGATTCTGGCACTCAGGGGTCGAGAGTGCAAGTGAGCGTCGGGAAGCGTCGGGGGAGGCTACGGGACGAGTTCGACGGAGCCGGTACCGTTCGGGATCAGTTCGATCCAGGTATTGCCCGGGGCGAGGCGAATGGTGATCCCGTTGTCGTCGATCAGCCGGATCGGGTCAGCCTGCCCGGCCTTTGACCACGTCGCGTGCACGGTCTTGCCGCCGGCGGACACCGAGCCCTCCCCCGTGCCGATCATGACGGTCTTGGGTACCTCGCCGTAAGTGCCGTCGATGTCGACCCGGAGCACGAGGACGTTGGTGGCGCCCCGGCGGGCGCCGGTCGTGTCGAGGTCCGGGGTGCCCTCCTGCGAGCGCAGGTATGCCTGTGAGGCCGTGTCCCAGCTCCAGCCGGGGTAACGCGATGCGGAGAACCGCGCGTTGATCTGGGTGATCGGGGTGCCGTCGACCCCGGCGGTCGATGCCGCGATGCTGCCCGCATACGCGAACTGCTGCACCGGCGGCGCGACAGAGGCGTTGCGCCCCACGAGTTCGGCGGCCTTCAACACGACGTTGTGCGGGGCCTCCCTGTCGGCGACGCGGGAGAACAGGCCCGTCGTGTCGTAGTCGAAGACCGAGTTGATGACGGGGGTGGCCTTCATCATGTCGACGAAGATCTGCTGTCCGCCGGAGTACGCGACGATCCCGCCGAACGGCGTGATGATGTCGGGGTCCATCGGCCGGATCGACCGCACCGGGCCGATCGCGTCGGGAATGTCGGACTGCCAGACGCCGACGTAACGGGTCAGTCCGCCCTCGACGAGTTCCTCGAAGACGATGTCAGCACGATCCAGCGAGATCTGGGGCCTGGCGGCCTCGTGGTTGTCGATCTTCACAGCGAGGGACGGGTTCGCAGCCTTCCCGGTCGGCACGATCGTGCCACGAAGCGGCGCGATCGCCAGCGGCGGCGGGACGTCGACAGAAGCCGCGGTGGGTTTCACGCTCGCCGTCGGCGTCGCCGTGGTCGGCGGCTCAGTTCCGGCGCACGCCGTCATCACCAAGAGGAGGCATGGAAGAAGCACGGCACCGAAAAGTCGTGCCGTGCTTCGCCCGTGGATTGTTGCAGTTCTTTTCGCTGTCACGCCCCACACCCTAACGCGGCAAACTCGCGGATGCCGCGCGGCTCGGGATGTTACCCGAGATTGGGTGCGCTTGATGAGGGTGCGCCTGATTTTTCAGATCAGACGGGACGTACCGACTCGGCCTGTGGCCCCTTTGCCCCGGTTCCCATTTCGAAGATGACGTGCTGTCCCTCTTCCAAAACCTTGTACCCGTGCATGTCGATGGCGGAATAGTGGACGAAGACGTCCTGTCCGCCGCCGTCGACGGTGATGAAGCCGAAACCCTTTTCAGCGTTGAACCATTTGACGGTTCCGTTCGCCATGTGTAACTCCCCAGTGCTCTGATATTTTCGGCAACCGCCCGTTGGCCGTACCGGGCCTGGCGCATGTGACTGCGTCCATCTGATCCGACCGGTCGGATGCCCCAGGGGGGCAACCGGACGAACGAGATGAGCGACCTGAATCAAAGAGTACTGAAGCCAAGAAAGAACGAAAGGGGGTTGACGAAGAGCCCCCGTGGAGTTATGTAACCGGAGGCGAATGGCCGGTCAGGACGTGGGCGTGGTGCTGGACACGAAGTCCGCCCCGACGACGACCGTGAGGTCGGCCCCCGAGGCCGCGAAGTCGCTCGCGAGGAGCACCGTGGATCCCGGCAACGAAGCCGCGACCCCGCGGGCGGCGCCCTCGAGGGTCGCATCGGCGTAGTACACGGTCGTCTTGGTCACATCTTCGGTGCTCGCGTTACTGAGCGCGCCGACAGTCCAGCCGGCCGCGGAGAGCACGTCCCCGGCAGCCTTGGCGACACCCGTTCCCTTTGTACCGTTGAGCACGGTTACGGTGAGGCTCGGATCGACCGTCGCGACGGCCGTCGGAACGGCGGTCGCGGCATCCGTTGCCGTTGCCGGGTCTGTCGCCGAACTGGAGGACAGCCCGGGGATCGCGATGTTCAGTTTGTTGCTGAGCGAGGCCATCCCGAAGACTCCGAGGCCGATCAGGACGGCCGTTGCCCCCAGTGCCCACCAGAACGCAACCCAGTGGCGTCCCTTCTTTCCGGGGGCGCGATGGGCGCCCACCCGGTCGAGGGAGTGCGGCAGATGGTCGAAGCGGTCTTTCGGATAGGTGGGAGGCATTGTGGGGCTGGGTCGATCCTCTTGTCGCGGGCGAATGGGTGGAACGTCGGGGTCGGAAAGCCGGCTGCGCCTAGGGGGCGGGGCTGGTTCGGTGCTCCGGAGCGCGCACTGTCCGGCGCTCCCGTGCCTGCGCACGGGCTGCACGCATCCGCTGCAGGCGTTTCACCAGCATCGGATCGTGAGCCAGGGCAAGAGGGGAGTCGATCAAAACGCCCAATAGTTGATAGTACCGGGCCGAGGACAGCCCGAACTCGGAACGGATCGCCTGCTCCTTGGCTCCGGCATGCGTGAACCAGCGCCGTTCGAAGCTCAGGATGCCGCGGTCGCGGTCGGTGAGTCCGCCCGGGGAGTCGGCGGGGTTCGGGTCAGGCACGCCGTCCACCATCCACCTCTTTCACCATCGCCATTCGCTGCTCGAATCCTATTTGGCGTCGGCTATGGATTTGCTGGGCCACGCGGGTCGCTCCCTCGTCGGGAGGAAAGTGCCCGGGCAGTCGCGGGAGCGTCCCGTCGAACATCCCGTTGTGAAAGTGCTGAACGGGCCCGGGAATCGGAATACGCCGCTGCCGGGCTGAGTTTAAGCTTGTTGGGAGGGTTGGCGGCCACGCTGCACTGCGCCCTCGCCCGATGGGAAGGATGAACCATGGACTACGAAGTCACGAAGTCAGACGCTGAATGGGCCGCGGAACTCGGGCCGGAGAAGTTTGCCGTACTGCGGCAGGCCGCCACCGAGCGGGCCTGGACCGGGGAGCTACTCGACGAGAGCCGCTCCGGCATCTATACCTGCGGCGCCTGCCACGCCGAACTCTTCAAGAGCGGCACGAAGTTCGATTCCGGCTGCGGCTGGCCGAGCTTCTATGAGTCGGTGCGCCCGGAGGCCGTCGAACTCATCGAGGACACCTCCCTCGGCGTCGTCCGCACCGAGGTGCGCTGCGCGAACTGCGGTTCGCATCTCGGGCACGTCTTCGACGACGGTTTCGGCACCCCGACCGGGGACCGCTACTGCATGAACTCCATCTCGCTCGAGTTCAAGCCGGTCGACTAGACCGTGTCCACGGCGCTCGAGGCCATCGGCGGGCGGCGTTCTTCGTCCGCCGTGACGACGGATGCCCCTACGCACGACGACCTGCTCCCGCTCGTGGCCGCGTGCGCGCGCGTGGCCGACCACGGGGCCTTGCGGCCCTGGCGCCTGATCGAGCTGCGCGGGGATGCCCGCACGCGGCTCGGGGCGGCGTTCGCCGCGGCATCCGCCCGCCTCGCCGCTGAGGCCGGTGCGGAACCGCCGTCCGCTGCGGAGCTGGCCAAGCTTGCGGGTAAGCCGCTTCGGGCGTCGCTGTTGATCGCGGTCGTCGCGAGCCATCGGGAGAGCGACAAGGTCGAACCCTGGGAACAGGACGTCACCGCGGCGGGTGTCGGACACGCCCTGAGCCTCCTGTTGGCGCAGGCCGGCTGGGGTGTGATGTGGCGCACCGGGGCGTTCACCCGCACCGCCGAGGTGCACCGGCTGCACGGGCTCGCCGGGTCGGAGGAGTTGCTCGGCTGGCTCTATGTCGGCGGAGTGCCGTCTGGTGCGAAGCCGGGCGTCCGGCTCCCGATCGACCCTGCCGCGCACCTCACCGCACTCTGACCACCCCCTGACTGCCCCCATTTTCAGTTTTTCAGGGTCGCGCGAAGGCGAGGCTTCACCGTTTCTTTACCTGAACGTCGGCAGAATGTCCCGGGCGCAGCAGGCGCGGGACGTATCCTCGTGGCGTGAGCGCAGAAATCAGCACACTCGTCCGGCCCGACACCGTCTCCCTCGCCACGCTGACCGTCCTGCGGCCGGCTGCGACAGCACCCCTGACCGCCGACGCTCCTGCTGCCACCGCCTCCGCCGTTCCCCGGAGCCCGAGCCTCGACGATGCCGACGCCACCATCCTGGAACCGCTCGTGGATATCGTGCTCCGTTTCCTCTGGGCGCTCGTCGGCTGCTATGTCTGGGTCGTCCTGCTCGCCAAGGGGCCGCGGTCCCGCCTGGCTAGCCGGGAGCTCGAGCCGATCGTCTGGCCGCAGGCGGACTACCCCGCTGTGGGACTGCCGGCCCTCGCACTGTCGAGCGCCGGCAGCATCCGCCGACCCGTGAGCCCCGAGTTCGGCCAGATGAGCGCTCGCCCGTAGGTCACTCGGCCTGCGCGATGCGTGCCGTGTTGCCGGACGGATCGCGGAACGCGCAGTCGGTCGGCGCCCAGGGCTGGTCGATGAGTCCTGGAGCAGACCCGCCCGGATCGGCCCTGGTCGGCCCGGATCGGCCCGGATCGGCAAGGATCGCTTGGCCCGCAGGGCCGGGTCTGCGAGGCTGGCGGGATGACTGATGCCCGGAATCGCTTCCGTGGACGGCGGACGACGTCGAGTTCAACACGGATATGTGGGCGACGCCGGATCAGTCCTGCGAGTCGCTCATCGCCCTCTACCGCCGGGTCGGGACGCACTCGAGCGCGACGATCGATGCGCTCTCGCTCGACACCATCGGACAGGTGCCGTGGTGGACGGGCGACCGGAGCGCCGCGAGCCTGCACGAGATCCTGGTGCACCTCATCGCGGAGACGCACCGGCACGCCGGTCACACCGACCTCGTCCGAGAGCTCAACGACGGGGAAGCCGGACTCCGGCAGGGCAACGACAATATGCCGCCGGCCGACCGCGCCTGGTGGGAGGGCTACCCTGAACGCGTCGAGGCGGCCGCGCAGGAGTCGGCCCAGCACTGACCGGCGCCGGCGCGGCTCAGCGCGAGATGACGGTGCCGCCGAGCGAGGCGACCGCCCGCAGCAGGCGCGGGCCGGCGGCGAACCACGCCACGATCATCACGACGACCGAGGCCGCGAAGATCCAGAATCCGGTCCAGCCGTCGTCGCTCTGCACGGCGTACATGTGGTTGAGGTTGCGGAGCGCCCCGGTCGCGAAGACCAGGGTCACGTGCACGACGACGAAGATCAGGAAGACGACCATCACGCCGACGTGCACCGCCTTGGTCGGGCGGAGCGGGACGAGTTCGCTCAGCCGGCGTGACGTCCAGAGCGGCGACAGGCGGATGCCGGTGGCCAGCGCGAGCGGAGCGGCCACGAACACGATGGTGAAGTAGCTCAGGGTCTGGAGGGCGTTGTAGTTCACCCAACCGTCGGAGACCGGCCAGCCCAGCGAGACGTACTGGAGCGCGGCAGAGACGGCGTTGGGAATGATGTCCCAGCTGACCGGAACGATTCGCACCCACTGGCCGGTGACGAAGAGCAGCACGTAGAAGAGGAGCCCATTGAGCACCCAGAGCGCGTCGACCGAGAGGTGCAGCCAGACGTTGATGCCCATCCGGGTGGGCGCTCGTTTCGTGCGGACCAGCCCGATATTGCGCCGGGTCCAGAACATGGTCGGCCGCCCGGCAGTGCGGACCTGCCAGCCCGAACGCACGATGAAGAGGAGGAAGAAGACGTTGAGCCCATGCTGCCAGGCCAGCCAGGCCGGGAAGCCGACGGGCGCCCCGGACGGCAGCGGCGACGTTCCCGGGAAGTCGGTCAGGAAGGATCGCACGGCCGGCAGCGAACGGAGGCCCTTGGCGGCGAGCACGGCGGCGGCGAGCAGGCCGATCGCGAGGATGATGGCCACGGCGAGCCTGAACCAGGCGGTTCGACCAAAGCCGAGCAGCCCGGAGCGCTCTGCTGTCACCGGTCTCCCTCCCGGGCGATGGCGTCGTGCGGCATGGGCGTGCATCCCTCTGGTCTGGCGGCGTCGGTCGACGCGGTGGCGCGTTCGAGGCCGACTATGCCATCATCGACCATTTCGCGCCCGGCGTCTGCCCGCAGTGTCAAACTACGACATCTTGGCGACGGCTGCGTTCACCCGGTCACCGGGAGCGCTTCAGTTTCCCGTCGAGCCAGAGCGTGTCGGACGCGTCGCTGTGCATGGTCCCGGTCCCGACGTGCTTGGCGTCGATCTTCTCGCCGTTCTTGATGACGTGCACGAGGGCCATCGCGTGACCTCGACCCAGGTCGAAGTCCGCCTTCAGCCAGTCGACGATCACGCCGGCCTTCGTGGACGGGTCGTCGAACCCCTTCTCGTGGGCGAGGGTGATGAACTCGCGCGGGGTCAGGCCAGTCTTGTCTTCGATGTTGTCAAGGTAGGCCTGGAATGACATCTCTGCTCCTTCGCTGGTGGAACCCGGAATCTCGGGCCGGTCCATCAAACCGCCTTCAGGACCGGGTCGCAATCGTTTGGACCGGAGAATCCCACATTTGCGGATCCGCTGTCCCGAGATGTGTGTCGGACGCGTGCTAGCGTCGGCGAGATGACGGCTCCTCACATCGCCCTTGGCGCGATCAACCTCGAGGCCCATGACCCGACTGCGCTTGCCGATCTCTGGGCGTCGGTCACCGGAGCGACACCCTCACCCGGTGGCGATAGCGTCTATCTGCCGCCGGCCGCCGCGAACGGTTTCGGGATGTTCTTCCGGCCTTTGTATCTGCCGCATCACCGGCTCGTCGAGAGGCCCCGTCTTCTGCAGGTGACTAAATCATGACTACGGGCGATTCCGTGGGAACCGGATCGGCGTGGATCCCAGTGTTGTCACGGGTTGTGGGGTCGGCCACGGGACTTGAACCCGTAACCCCCACTTGCGTTTTGGCCCTTTTCGGCCGCTCACGGGAACGCGCTACAACCCTCAGTTCCTTGCTACGACTGGGATCCAGGCCTGTTTGGGATCACCACGGCGCGCGCCGAAACTGCCGCGTTTCTCTCGGCATCATGACTAAATCATGACTGCCGCGCGGCCTGGATGCCCCTTGTGAGCTGCTGTTTACAATCGTAAACTTCACGTATGGGGTTCGACGTTGATTGGACGCACGGAAGTGATCACATGTGGTCGAAGCATCGAGTGTCCGTGACCGAGGCGACGGAAGCGCTGGCCGACGTCGATGCGCAGTGGTTCGACCCGGACCCCAAGAGCACGTCGGGCAACAGCGCGCGAGTGCTCGGCTATTCGCACACGGCGAGCGCTGTGATCGTGGTCATCCTCGTCCATCGGGATGACCGCGCTCGGGCTTGATGGGGTGCGAATGGATGGCGAGCCGGCGCCGCAGACCGACGAACGTATCGAGAAGGGATCGAACAGTGAGCAGCAACATCCAGAAGCTGATTGAAAATGTCGCCGCCGAGGCAGATGCCTCGCGTGATGAACCGATGCCTGCCGGAGCGACCCCGATGCGTCCCAACAAGTCCGTCCCGGTCGCCGTTCGACTCCCACCCGACGACGTCGCCGCCATCGAGATCCTGGCCAACAAGCTTGACGTACCGATGTCCAGCCTCCTGCGCGGCTGGATTCTGGATGCCCTCGCGGCACACCGTGACGAGTCCATCGCGACCGCGCTCGACAGAGTCACCGCAGACATCCAGCGACTACGCGAACTCGTCGCCTGACGTCGCCACGCGTGCACTCAGAGGAGTCAACAGCTTCGTGCCGAGTGATCGATCGCTAACTCTTCGGCACCTTGCCTGCGCCTACCGGCGTGCCGACGAAGCGACGTCAGCGACCCCCGCCGCGAGTTCGCCGTCGGATACCACCGTCGAAGCCGGAGCCGAGCCTTATCGCCGACGAGGCTTCCGTGACGGGACAGCCACCGTCTCGCGTGTCTCTGAAGAGGAATCGCTCCTTGATGGCGGCGGTACTGCGGGCAGCCTGTTCGCTATCACGAGCGCCGTGCTCAGTTACGCCCACAAGGCCGGCTGGCTGCCGGTCAACCCGGCCAACGGCGTCGAGCTGCCGACCATCCTCCGCGCGCACCACATCTACCTGAGCTACGCCGAGGTCGAGCTGCTGGCCGACGCTGCCTTCGCTGCGACGTCCGACGAGACCGACCGGGTCCTCATCCACACGCTCGCGTACACGGGCATGCGCATCAACGAGGCGCTCGCGCTCACCGTCGGCGACCTTAGCCTGGAGACGCGCCGGGCGACGGTCAAGGCCACCTGGTCGCTCAACGCGGCCGGTGAGCGCGTCACGGGCACACCCAAGACCGGATCGACCGGTGTCGTGCCCCTGCAGCCCTTCCTCGTCGACGAGCTGCGGGCACTGACCACGGGCCGCTCCCCCGGCGCCTACGTCTTCCAGGGGCCACGAGGCGGGCCGATCCACGACCACAACTGGCGCAGCCGCACGTGGCGCCTTGCGGTCCTGGGCTCCGGCCTCGACATTCTCGGCCTGACCCGCACAAGCTGCGCCACACAGCCGCGTCTGCCGCCGTCGCCGCCGGTGCCGACGCGCTCGTCCTCCAGCAAATGCTCGGGCACCGCGACGCGGCCGAGACGTTGAACGCCTATGGACACCTCTGGCCCGACCGCCTCGACGAGGTGACGGATGCCGTCGGCCGCGCTCGCGACGCGGCGCTTGCGGCCCGGCCGTCGTTTCTCATCATGACTAAATCATGACTGCGGGCGATTCCGTGGGAACCGGATCGGCGTGGATCCCAGTGTTGTCACGGGTTGTGGGGCCGGCCACGGGACTTGAACCCGTAACCCCCACTTTACAAGAGTGGTGCGCTACCAATTGCGCCAGGCCGGCATGAGGCGGATTCCCGCCTCGGTCCCCCATCCTAAATGACGAACGGGGTCTCCGGGGCCAGACGGGCAGCATCCGCCGGCCGGGAGTCCGCTGCGGACGAAAACTACGGACCCGTCGAGGAACAGCCGGATCAGCCCGCCGGGGTCGGCGTGGGCGTCGGCGTCGACGTCGAGTAGGTCTCGCCCGCGGACTGCAGCACGAATGCAGCGAATTCCTTGGGGTCATCGAGAGCGCCCGAGTACTGCTTGCCGTTCACGAGCACGGTCGGAGTGCCGGTCACGGCCTCGACCGTGGTGTTGGGCAGCGGCCCGGACAGCGCCCGGTTGGTCGCGGCGACGACCCAGGCCTTGTAGCGTACGTCGGTGATGCAGGAGTCGATCTCCGAGACGGATGACGCGACTCCGGAGCTCTTCACGAGCCCCATGATTGCTGCGTCGTCCAGCCCCGCGGTGCCTTCCTTCGGCTGGTTCGCGAAGAGTGCGGCGTTGAAGGCGAAGAAATCATTGGGGGAATAGTCGGCGACGCACGCGGCAGCGTTCGCCGAGCGGAGCGAGTACTGGGTTCCAGCTGACTTGCTGGTCAGGATCGAGATCGGGTGGATCTCGACCGTTGCGGCACCCGAGGTGACCCACTTCACGATCTGGTCGCTGTTGGTCGTTTCGAACTGGCCGCAGAACGGGCACAGGTAGTCGACGTATACGCGGATGTCGGCGACGGTTCCGGTCGCATCCGGTGTGGACGGCACGGCGTCGGCGCCGGCCTTGAGGGCCGTGGTCTCGGTGACCTTCATGCCCTCGCCGATGAGGACGCCGTCACTGGCCATGTTCGCGGGGCCGGGGCCTGCGGGGCGGATCGAATTCATGACGACGAGTGCGATGACCGCGACGATAGCGAGTGCCACAACCAGGATGCCGCCCTGCAGCAGGAACCGGTTGCGACGGTTCTTCTTCTTCTGCTCGACACGCAGCTGGGTAGCCTTCGTGCGGACCGCGTCGCGTCGCTTATTTCGGGAAGGTCGACTCTCGCCAGATCCGCCAATAGTCATGAATGCTCGCTTCGGGTAGGTCTTTGGATCGACATTTCCTATGTAAATGCCCTCCAAATAATAGGACTCCAGTCTGGGAAATGACCAGACAGGGGCTGCCTTGCGCCGCATCCGCTGGGCAAAACCGCCGCAGACCCCCTGTTCGGGCGTGTCATACTGGAACAGTCGGATCCTGCCATGCGCAGGCCGACAATAAATCCCATCACTACGGATCGTCCGGCACGTACCTGCCGGTGAAGGAGAATACCGAAAATGGCTTCAGTCACCTTTGACAAAGCAACCCGTCTCTACCCGGGTTCCACCCGCCCCGCGGTCGACCACCTCGACCTGTCGGTTGCCGATGGTGAATTCCTCGTCCTCGTCGGTCCCTCCGGCTGTGGAAAGTCAACGTCCCTGCGCATGCTCGCCGGCCTCGAAGAGGTCAACGACGGTAACATCTTCATCGGTGAGCGCAATGTGACGGATGTTCCCCCGAAGGACCGCGACATCGCGATGGTCTTCCAGAACTACGCCCTGTACCCGCACATGACGGTCGCCGAGAACATGGGCTTCGCGCTCAAGATCGCCGGCGTCAACAAGGACGAGCGTGCAGCCCGCGTTCTCGAAGCCGCCAAGCTGCTCGACCTCGAGCCGTACCTCAGCCGCAAGCCGAAGGCCCTCTCGGGTGGCCAGCGTCAGCGCGTCGCCATGGGCCGTGCCATCGTGCGTCAGCCCCAGGTGTTCCTCATGGACGAGCCGCTGTCGAACCTCGACGCCAAGCTCCGCGTACAGACCCGCACCCAGATCGCCTCGCTGCAGCGTCGCCTCGGCGTCACGACCGTCTACGTCACCCACGACCAGACGGAAGCCCTCACCATGGGTGACCGCATCGCGGTGCTCAAGGATGGCGTGCTCCAGCAGGTCGGCACCCCGCGCGACCTGTACGCCAAGCCGAACAACGTCTTCGTCGCCGGCTTCATCGGCAGCCCGGCCATGAACCTCTTCCTCGCGGACACCGTCGAGGGTGGCATCAAGTTCGGCACCGCCACGATCCCGGTCGCCCGCGAGATCATCGCGGGCGCGACCGGCCCGAAGGTCACCATCGGTGTCCGCCCGGAGGACATCCACCTCTCGACCACGCACGGCGAGGGCCTCGAGGTGAGCGTCGACCTGGTCGAAGAGCTCGGTGCCGACGGTTACCTCTACGGTCACTCCACGGTCGAGGGCAAGCGCACCGACATCGTCGCCCGCGTCGACGGCCGTTCACACCCGAACGCCGGAGAGACGGTCTACCTGACGCCGACCGCGCACCACCTGCACGTCTTCGACGCCGAGAGCGGCCTCCGCCTCGGTGGAGCCGTCGCCGACTAGTCCACAACGATTCAAGAGAACGGCCGGGCGGATTCATTCCGCCCGGCCGTTCTGCGTCTCGGCCGTGCTTCCCGCGTCGTCTCGCCCGACAACTGTGCCCTGCGGACGAACCACAGTTGTCCGTATCGACCACGGTTGCCAAGCGGGCAGGGGCATCCGGCCCCGGCCGCCAACCCGCACCGGTAGGCTCAATCCATGAGCGGTTCTGTCAATATCACCTCGGCCACGGCCGACCCGGCCCTCCTCGACCTGCCCTGGCACCTGCCGCTGGATGCCTGGCCGAACGAGAACATCGCCGCCCTGCCGAAGGGCCTCTCCCGTCACCTCGTACGGTTCGCGCACCTCAGCGGTCGCGTCGTCGCGATCAAGGAAACCACGAGCGAGATGGCCAAGCGCGAGTACGAAATGCTCCGCACCCTCCAGGGACTCGAGATCCCCTGCGTGGAGCCGCTCGCCGTGATCACGAACCGCACCAACGAAGACGGCGAGCCGCTGAACTCGGTCCTCGTCACCCGGCACCTCAAGTTCTCACTCCCCTACCGCGCCCTGTACTCGCAGACCCTGCGACCGACGACCGCGACCCGCCTCGTCGACGCCCTCGCCCTGCTGCTCGTGCGCGTGCACATGGCCGGCCTGTTCTGGGGCGACGTCTCGCTCTCCAACACGCTCTTCCGCCGCGACGCGGGCGCGTTCGCCGCCTATCTCGTCGATGCGGAGACCGGGCAGCTCTACCCGGGCGGCCTGTCCAAGGGCCAGCGCGAGAACGACCTCGAGATCGCCCGGGTCAACATCGCGGGCGAGCTGATGGACCTCGAGGCCGGCGGTCGCGCCGCGGACGAACTCGACCCGATCCGAGTCAGCAACGGCATCGTGAACGCCTACCGGCTGCTCTGGACCGAGCTGACCGGCTCCGAATCCTTCGCGAGTTCCGAGCGCTGGCGCATCACCGAACGCGTCGAGCGCCTGAACGACCTCGGCTTCGACATCGAGGAACTCGCCATCAAGACGGATGCGACCGGCTCGACCGTGCGCATCCAGCCCAAGGTCGTGGATGCGGGGCACCACCAGCGCCGCCTGCTGCGGCTGACCGGCCTCGACGCCGAGGAGAACCAGGCCAGGCGCCTGCTCAACGACCTCGACGCCTACCGCCTCGCGTACGGCGACCCGGCGAGCGACGAAGAGTCCCTCGCCCACGAGTGGGTCGTCCGGGTCTTCGAACCCGTCATCCGCGCGATTCCGCGCGACCTCAAGGGCAAGCTCGAGCCGGCAGAGGTGTTCCACCAGCTGCTCGATCACCGCTGGTACATGGCCCAGAACCAGTCCAGGGACATCCCGCTCGCCGAAGCTGTCACGTCCTATGTGCAGGATGTCCTGCGTCACCGCCGCGACGAGGCGACCGTGATCGAACCCGCGACCGGGTCCATCACACTTCCGATCGACGTCACGAACGACGACGTCGCCGCGGGCGCCGGTGATACCAGCGCTGACGACGCCCAGGACTGGCGCCTCAAGGTCTAGACGTCCGGTCCGGGCGACGTCCGGATGCCGCGGCCCGCGGCATCCTCCGTCGTGGCGAACCCTGACCCGGTGACGGGTCAGGCGGTGGCGGCTGCCTTGGCGGCGGCGAGCTTGACGGCCTTAGCGACCTTCGCTGCCGCGCGCAGGCGGGAGATCTCGTAGAGCGTGACGCTCGCGGCGATGCCGGCGTTGAGGGACTCTGTGCTCGCGCTGATCGGGATCGAGACGATCGCGTCGCAGGTTTCGGTGACGAGGCGCGACAGGCCCTTGCCCTCGCTGCCGACGACGACCACGATCGGGCGCTCCGCGAAGCCGAGGCCGAGCTCGGGCAGCGAGGTGTCTCCGCCGCCGTCGAGACCGATCACGAGAACGCCGACCTCTTTGAGCGATTTGAGTGTCTGGGTGAGGTTGCTCGCCATGGCGACGGGCGTACGCGCAGCGGCACCGGCGGATGTCTTCCACGCGGATGCCGTGACGCCGACCGACCGGCGCTGCGGCACGATCACGCCGTGGCCGCCGAATGCCGCGGTAGAACGGATGATGGCTCCCAGGTTGCGGGGATCGGTGATGCCGTCGAGGGCGACGAACAACG
Source organism: Cryobacterium sp. GrIS_2_6 (assembly GCF_035984545.1). Taxonomy (NCBI): domain Bacteria; kingdom Bacillati; phylum Actinomycetota; class Actinomycetes; order Micrococcales; family Microbacteriaceae; genus Cryobacterium; species Cryobacterium sp. GrIS_2_6. The sequence continues at coordinate 4,106,373 of NZ_JAXCHP010000001.1, read as the reverse complement.
GCTTGAAGCCGCGGCTGATCGTGAGCTCGAGGAGCTCCATCGGGTGCGCGTACTCGTACGCGGGCACCTTGAGTGCGAGGCCCTGGTGCACGGCGTCGCGGCCTGCGAGGCGGTCGAGTTCCGGTCGCATTACTTCGAGCACCGGGATGCCGCGGCCCGTCGCGAGGGTCAGGACTTCCTTGACCCGATCATCCATTTCGATGCGGGTCGCGATGTACAGGGTGCTCGCGGGGATCTTCGCGCGCAGGGCCTCGAGCACCGAGTTGCGTCCGGTGACGATCTCGTGCTCGTCGATCGACTTGGCCTTGCGGGTGGAGGTGCCACCGCCGCCGGAGTTGGCGGTGGAGCGCTGCCCGCCCTGCGAACCCGTTGTGGGACGACTGCGGCCGCCGCCGGCCGCTGCGAAGCGGTCCTGGGCGGCCTTGCGCTTCCCGGCGGGGTGGTACGGACGATCTTCGGCCTTGGGCGTGGGCTTCTTGCCCTCGAGGGCCTGGCGGCCCTGTCCGCCGGAGCCGACCTGGGGGCCGCGGCTGCCCTTGCGCACGGACCCGGTGCGAGCCTTGCGGTCTGTGTTCTTCATCAGTCAAAACTCCAATGCGCACCCGAGGGGGTGTCTTCGATGGTGATTCCGGCGGCGACGAGCTCGTCCCGGATACGGTCTGCGGCCTTGTAGTCGCGGCTTTCCCTGGCGGTCTCCCGGTCGGAGAGCAGGCGCTCGACGAGGGCGGTGAGTGCGACCATGGCTGGTTCGTCCGTGGCGACGGCCCAGCTGGGTGACAGGGGGTTGATGCCGAGGACCTCGCTCATGGCGAGCACCTGGCCACGAGCGGCGGCGGCGGCGCGCAGGTCTTCGGCGTCGAGCGCCGCGTTGCCGGTGCGTACGGTCTCGTGCAGCACGGCGAGGGCCTGGGGCACGGCGAGGTCGTCGTCCATGGCGATCGCGAACTCGTCGGGGACGACCTCGACGCCGCTTGAGGCGAAACGTGTCTCGGCGAGGCGGCGGTCGGCCCGGTCGAGGAAGCTCTCGATCCGTTCGAGGGCGGCTTCAGCCTCCGCAAGGGAGTGGTCGGTGTAGTCGATCGTGGAGCGGTAGTGCGCGGCGCCGAGGTAGTAGCGCACGACGATGGCCCTGGCCTGGTCGAGCAGCTCGGCAGCGAAGACGGAGTTGCCGAGGGACTTGGACATCTTCTGGCCCTGCACGTGCACGAGACCGTTGTGCATCCAGTACTTCGCGAACGCGTCGCCAGCCGCCGTTGACTGGGCGAGTTCGTTCTCGTGATGCGGGAACCGCAGGTCGAGGCCGCCGCCGTGGATGTCGAAGCCCGCGCCGAGGTAGCGGCTCGCCATCGCTGAGCACTCGATGTGCCAGCCCGGGCGGCCTGGTCCCCAGGGGGATGGCCAGGACGCCGAGGCCGGCTCGTCGGCCTTGTGGCCCTTCCAGAGGGCGAAGTCGCGGGGGTCGTTCTTGCCACGCGGGTCGGCGTCCGCCGCCGCTTCCATGTCGCCGCGACCCTGGCGGGTGAGCGCCCCGTACTCCGCCCAGCTGTTGGTGTCGAAGTAGACGTCGCCGGAGCCGTCGGCCGCCGGGTACGCGTGGCCGCGGTCAATCAGTCGGGTGATCAGGTCCTGCATCTGCTGGATGCTCGCGGTCGCACGTGGCTCGTAAGTGGGGGCGAGGATGCCGAGGCGCTGGTACCCGGCCGTGAACTCGAGTTCGTAGCGGTACGCGAGGGCCCACCACTGCTCCGCGGTGCCTGCCGCGTTGGCGAGGATCTTGTCGTCGATGTCGGTGACGTTGCGGATGAACGTGACGTCGAAGCCGCGGTAGGTGAGCCAGCGCCGGAGCTGGTCGTAGACCAGGGCGCTGCGCAGGTGGCCGATGTGCGGAGAGGACTGCACGGTCGGCCCGCACGCGTAGATCCCGACCGCACCGGGGTTCGTCGGAATGAAGTCGCGCAAGGCCTGGGCCCGGGAATCGTACAGTTGGATCGTCACACGTCCCAGCTTAGAACAGGGCCGGTTTCCGGCAGCGGGATGAGGGGCACGATCAGGGCCGTCGCGAGGGCCGCGATGCCCTCGCCGCGCCCGGTGAAACCGAGCCGGTCCGTCGTCGTTGCGGACACGCTGACCGGCGCGGACATGATCGCGCTGAGGTACCCCTCGGCCTCGAGACGGCGCGGGCCGACCTTCGGGCGATTGCCGATGATCTGGACGGTGACGTTGCCAACCCGGAACCCGGCCGCTGTGACCCTGCGGAGGGTTTCGCGGAGGAACACGTCGCCGTGCGCACCTTCGAGACGGGGGTCGGCCACGCCGAAGACACCGCCGACGTCGCCGAGGCCGGCCGCGGACAAGAGCGCGTCGCAGATGGCGTGCACGGCGGCGTCGCCGTCGCTGTGCCCGGAGAGGCCGCGCTCCCCCGGCCAGAACAGGCCGGCGAGCCAGAGCGGCGCGGCATCGTCGTACCCGTGCACGTCGAAGCCCGAACCGATCCGCGGTGACGGCGCGTCGGCCTGCTGGCCGAACGCGGCGGCATCCGTGCGGGCACGCTCGTCGAGGAAGGCCTCGGCCCTGTGCAGGTCCCACGGGGTCGTGATCTTGAACGCGAGCGGGTCTCCGGGGATGACCCCGACCGGATGTCCGGCGGCCGCGACGATCTCGGCGTCGTCGGTGGGGGTGCCCGCCGGGTCCGCGGCGTTCATTGCGGCGAGCAGCACGTTCCGGGGGAAGCCCTGCGGCGTCTGCATCGCCGAGAGGGCCGAGCGGTCGACCGTCGCACGGATGGTGCCCTCGGTATCGACGTGCTTGATGGTGTCGACGAGGGCCAGACCAGGGACGATGCCATGCCCGGTCGACCGCACGGCGGCGACGACGGCGTCGCACAGACTCGAAGGGGTGAGGGCGCGGGCGGCATCGTGCACGAGGACAGTCTCGACGCCCGGGCGCAGCACGGCGAGGCCCCGGTTGACGGAGTCGGCACGGGTGGGGCCGCCCACCACGACGTCGATGTACGACGCGGCAGCCCCGGCGGCGGATGCCGCGATCACCCTGGCCTCGGAGAGGTGGCTGTCCGGCGCCACGACGATCACCTGGGCGGGTTCGATCATTCCGAAAACGGACCCGAGCGCACGCTCGAGAAGAGTGCGGCCTCTGAGCAGGACGAACGCCTTGGGCTCCGCCGCTCCGAGCCTGGCGCCACTGCCCGCGGCAACGACGATGACCGCTACCGCGGGGGCTGCGTATTCAGTCATGTCTGGAGGCTATCTGTTGGAGGGCGGATGGTGCGGGATAGTTCGCACCAGAACGTGCGCACCGGAACGTGCGAAAGGCGGCACCTCGCGGCGCCGCCTTTCAGCGTGTGAAAAAAAGTGAGGGTGGGTCAGGAAGCCAGAACCTCGTCGAGGACCGTTGAGGCCTTCTCTTCGTCGGTCTTTTCGGCGAGGGCCAGCTCGCTGATCAGGATCTGGCGGGCCTTGGCGAGCATCCGCTTCTCACCGGCGGACAGGCCGCGGTCCTGGTCGCGGCGCCACAGGTCTCGGACGACCTCTGACACCTTGATGACATCACCGGAGGCGAGCTTTTCGAGGTTGGCCTTGTACCGGCGGGACCAGTTGGTGGGCTCCTCGGTGAACGGGGCGCGCAGCACCTCGAACACCTTGTCGAGGCCCTCACGACCGATCACGTCGCGCACGCCGACGAGGTCGACGTTCTCGGCGGGAACCTCGATGGTGAGGTCGCCCTGAGTCACGTTGAGCTTCAGGTACAGTTTTTCCTCACCCTTGATGATCCGCGTTTTCACTTCCGTGATCGTCGCGGCACCGTGGTGGGGATAAACGACGGTTTCGCCTACTTCAAAAAGCATGTATGGATATCCCTTCAGCAACGTCTATGATACCACAGCGAGGGGTGGTAGGGTTTGCGACCCTGACCGGGGCATGGTCCGGCAGCGCCACGTGGCCGACCTCCCCGATGCGCTAGGCTCGAAGCGAAATCTGCGGCGTTCGCGCCTTCAGGCGCACCGTCGAACTGTTGGAGGTCTTATGAGGGCTCGAGTCTTGCTGTCCGTGTTGCTGACGGCCGGTATCCTGCTGGGTACTAGTGGATGCAACCTGCTGGCTCCGCAGTCAACGACCAAACACTACGACGCGAGCGACGGGGTCAGCGGCAACGTCGGCGACCTGCAGGTCCGAAACGCGATCGTGCTCTCGACGGACGGAAAGACCGGGAGCCTCCTCGTCACCGTGGTCAACCCGAGCGATTCAGCGCACAGCCTGTCCGTGCAGTACACGGCCACGACCGGTAAGGTCACCCAGCAGCTGACCCTGAGGCCGCAGTCGAGCACCGCGATCGGTGCGACGGGCGGCCCCGTGATCACCCTCGTGAACATCGACGCCCCGCTCGGCTCGCTGTTCCCCGTCTACTTCCAGTACGGCACCGAGACCGGCATCCAGTTGCTCACGCCGGTGCTCGACGGCACGCTCCCCCAGTACTCGACCCTGCTGCCGACCACGGCGCCGTAGCGCCTGGCCTGCTCAGGTCAGGCCAGACCGGAAGTGGTCGAGCCCGACCGGGTCAGGCCTCGAACCAGACCGGTTCAGGCCTCGAAGCGGTAGCCGAGGCCGCGCACGGTGACGAGCATGGTCGGCTCTGACGGCGTCGCCTCGATGCGCGAACGGATCCGCTTGATGTGCACGTCGAGGGTCTTGGTGTCGCCGAAGTAGTCGGTGCCCCAGACCCGGTCGATCAGCTGCCCGCGGGTCAGCACCCGCCCGGCGTTCCGCAGCAGGAACTCGAGGAGCTCGAACTCCTTGAGCGGCATGTTCACCACGGTGCCGCTCACTGCGACCGTGTGGCGTTCGATGTCCATCCGAACGGTGCCCGCCGTGAGCATGTTCTCGTCGTCCTCGGTCTGGTCGGTGCGCCGACGTGACACCGCACGGATGCGCGCGAGTAGTTCCCTGGTCGAGTACGGCTTGGTCACGTAGTCGTCCGCGCCGAGTTCGAGCCCGACGACGATGTCGACCTCGGAGTCCTTCGCGGTGAGCATGATGATCGGGACCTGGGATCGGGTGCGGATCTCGCGGCACACTTCGGTTCCGGGGATGCCGGGGAGCATCAGGTCTAGCAGGATCAGGTCGGGTCCGATCCGGTCGAATTCGCTGATGGCGCTCGGCCCGTCCTCGGCGACGGTGACCTCGTAGCCTTCGCGTTCGAGCAGGAAGCTCAACGGCTCGCTCAGCGCTTGTTCGTCCTCAACCAAAAGAATGTGGGTCACGGGGTCTCTCCTTTTGTGGCCAGGGCGGTGTGACTCGCCTCAGGCAGCCGGATGGTGAACGTCGAACCGCTGCCCGGTTGGGACCAGACGCGGATGTCGCCGCCGTGGATCTGCACGATGTGCTTCACGATGGAGAGGCCGAGGCCCGTTCCACCGGTGTGACGCGACCTGGCCTGGTCGACCCGGAAGAATCGTTCGAAGATGCGGTCGAGGTCGGCCTCCTGGATGCCGACGCCCTGGTCGGTCACCGTCACCTCGACGACGCCGTCGTGGTGACGCACTCCCACACCCACCCGGGATCCCTCAGCGGAGTAGTGCACCGCGTTGGCGACCAGGTTGTGCACGGCCATCACGAGGAGACGTTCATCGCCCGTGACGAGAGCACCGGAGGGCTGGCCGACGGCGAGGGTGATGCGTGCGGCATCCGCAACGACCCTGCTCTGGTCGACGGCCGCCGCGACGACGTCGTCGATCGGGAGGTCTTCCGGCTCGGACAGGGAGTCCTGTGCCTGGAGCCGGGAGAGCTCGATGATCTCCTGCGTCAGCCGGGTCAGGCGCCCGGACTCCGTCGTGAGCCTGCTGGCGAACCTGCGCACCTGCACCGGCTCGTCGGCGGCCTGGTTCAGCGCCTCGGCGAGCAGGCCGACGGCGGCGATCGGGGTCTTGAGTTCGTGGCTGATGTTGGCCACGAAGTCGCGGCGCACCTCGTCGAGACGGAAGGCCTCCGTGCGGTCTTCGGCGAGCAGCAGCACGTAGCGGGCGCCGAGCGTGGCCAGTCGCACGCGCACCCGCATGCTCGCGTCGCCGAACGGGCCGCGGGAGAGGATCAGGTCTTCGGCGATCGGTTCCCCGGAGCGCCGCACCTTACCGGCGAGCTCGAGGAGTTCCGGGTGCACGATCTGCCGGTTCCAGACCATCCCCATCGACACGGCGGCCGGGGATGTCTTCATCACATTGTTGGAAGGGTCGAGCACGACGGCCGCGGTGTCGAGTGCGTCGAGGACCTGGTCGATGCCGTCCGGCACAGCCGGGTTGACCACCTCTGAGGCGCGACGGCCGTGGCGTTCCGCGATCTGGAGCAGGCTGATGAAGCCGGCACCGACCATGAGGCCCAGTGCCAGAGACACCAGCACGAGCCACGATGATTCCATTCCACCAGATTACTGACACAAAAAAGCGGAACGAACCGTGCCGGGCCGCTGGGCGGCTACTTTAGGTAGTATTCAACACTCCGGCACCTGCCGTTAACCTCTGTCGACAAAGATTCGCTGGGGGCCAGGTGGTTTCCACGTTTCTGCGCGTATTGCGCGCCCAGGAAGGAACACAGACGTATGCGTGAAGTATTCCAGCAGGAGCTCGCCGAGGTTCAGGACCGCCTCGTCGAGATCTCCCGTCTCGTCGGCATCTCGATCGCGAAGTCGACGAGGGCTTTCAACGAGTCCGACGTCAATCTCGCCGAAGAGGCCATCAGCGAAGACGATAAGATCGACGAACTCACCATCGAGCTCGACGAACTCGCCATCACGATCCTGGCGCGCCAGCAGCCGGTCGCCCGCGACCTGCGTATCGTGGTGAGCGCCCTCCGGATCAGCTCGTCCCTCGAGCGGATGGGCGACCTCTCCACCCACATCGCTCAGCTCGCCCGCTACCGCTTCCCCGACAAGGTCGTTCCGCAGAGCCTGCGGGGCACCTTCGGCGAGATGGGCGCCCTGCTCGTGACCATCTCGACGATGCTCACCGAGTTGCTCACCACCCAGGATGTCAAGCTCGCCGAGGTCATCCGCAACGAAGACGACAAGGTCGACGCCCTGCACCTGAGCGTCTTCGACGCCGTCCTCGCGGAGACCTGGAAGGGCGAGGCTGCCGACACGGTCGACTCGACCCTCGCGAGCCGGTACCACGAGCGCTTCGCAGACCACGCCGTCTCGATCGCCAAGAAGATCCAGTACCTCGGCACCGGCGCCTGGCAGCAGAGCACGCCCGGCGTCCAGTAGGCCGCCCGCACCACTCGAACCTCTGCACAACCCGAAACGGCCCCGGAAGCGAATGCTTCCGGGGCCGTTTTCGGTGGGGCTGTCGAGCGGGACTAATTGAGCGGGAGTGCTACTTCTTGCTGCCCTGTGCGGCGACGGCCGCGGCACCGGCGGCGGCGGCCTCGGGGTCGAGGTACTGGCCTGCGCCGATCGGGACCAGATTCTCGTCGAGGCGGTAGACGAGCGGGATTCCGGTCGGGATGTTGAGCTCGGCGATGTCCGCGTCGCTGATGTTGTCGAGGTGCTTCACGAGGGCGCGCAGCGAGTTGCCGTGGGCGGTGACGAGAACGGTCTTGCCGGCACGGAGGTCCGTCGCGATGTCGGACTCCCAGTAGGGCAGCATCCGGTCGACGACGTCGCTCAGGCACTCGGTACGGGGCAGCTCGTCGCCGAGGCCCGCGTAGCGCGGGTCGTGTGCCTGGGACCAGGGGGAATCGTCGGCGAGCACGGGCGGCGGCACGTCGAAGGAGCGGCGCCAGAGCTGGAACTGCTCGGGGCCGAACTTGGCGAGGGTCTCCGCCTTGTCGAGGCCCTGCAGGGCGCCGTAGTGGCGCTCGTTGAGGCGCCATGAGCGCTTCACGGGGATCCAGAGGCGGTCGGCTTCCTCGAGCGCGATGTTCGCGGTCTGGATGGCGCGGCTAAGGAGTGACGTGTGCAGGACGTCGGGCAGGAGGCCGGAATCTGCGAGGAGCTCGCCGGCGCGCTTGGCCTCCGCGGCTCCCTGCTCGCTCAGGCGAACGTCTACCCAACCGGTGAAGAGGTTCTCTTGGTTCCATAGGCTCTGGCCATGGCGAAGGAGGATGAGATTGTATGACATGCCTCCAACTCTATCGAGAGCAGGGCCGGTGGTCGGTGACTGGGGTCAGTGTCCGGGGGTGCGGATGCCCAGCCGGGGCAGCCGGGGGATCTCGGCGACCGAGCCGGCCGACTGCGGAACGATGACCTGCTGGGTCGCGGCGACCGCGATCTCCTCGCTCAGCACCTGGAGCACGACCGTTGCCGGCACGGTGCGTTTGACGACGGCGAGTGCGATCGGCCCGAGCTCGTAGTGGATCGCACTCGAGGTGATCGAGCCGACGCCGCGACGCTCTGTGTCGCCGTCTGCAAGTCGCCGGACGGCCTGGACTTCGTCGCCATGCACCGGCAGCACGCCCTGGGAGCCGTCGAGGTGCAGCAGCACGAGCCGCCGCGGGGGGTGCCCGAGGTTGTGTACCTTCGCGACGGTCTCCTGGCCGCGGTAGCAGCCCTTGTTCAGGTGCACGGCGCTGCGCAGCCAGTCGAGTTCGTGCGGGAGGGTCCTGTCGTCGACCTCTGTAGCCCGGCGGGGCCGCCAGGCAGCGATCCGGAGCGCTTCGAGGGCGAGCAGGCCGGCCGCGCGCACGGTTCCGCGGCGGACGGCCGGCGTCAGGGCGGGAAGCACGGTGCGGGGCACGAGGGCCTCGGTCCAGTGCCAGTCGGCACCGGGATGCGCAGGGTCTTCCGCGTACTGGAAGCCGCCGGTGACGACGGCAGCCCACGGGTCGTGCCAGACGAGGGGGGTTCCGTTCGGCGCGGCGGGTTCGAGCGCGGGCGCGGCTGCGGCGAGGTCGCCGATGCTCCCCATCGTTCCGATGACGGCATACTCATCGGTGCGGTCGCGCAGTTCGACCCGCAGCATGAAGCGCATCCGGTCGAGCCACGCAAGCAGTGCGGGCAGTTCGGCGGCCTCGACGACGAGCCACGCCTCCGTGCCGTCGTCGACGAGCCGCACCGCGTGCTCGATGTGCCCGGTGGGGTCGAGCACGAGGGTCTCAGCCGATTCCCCCGGCACCAGAAACCGCAGCTCCTGGCTCGTGATCGAATTGAGCCAGGTCAGCCGGTCCGGGCCGGAGACGCCGAGCACCGCAAGGTTGGAGAGGTCGACGATGGCCTCGCCGGCGAGCAGGTGACGCTGCTCGATCATCGGGTTGCCGTAATGTGCGGCGACGCCGGCATCGGGGCCGGTGGCCTGCACGGCGCCGGGCAGGTCGAGCAGGGCTGAAACGGATGCTATCGGCGGGGTCATGAGGACTTCTTCCGGGGTTTGTGTGACGCTGAGGCGCACATCGGGGACAACGCGGGAGCCGCCGGGATTATTCGACCCGCTTGAGCCGGCCGGAGGCGTGCGTGCGCAGGCTCTGGCCGAGGGCGGCGATGTCCCACGCCCAGAGCAGGTGGCCGTCGACGAGACCGTACAACCGGGTCGCGGCCGAGTACGCCTTCGCGCCCTGGGTGCGCATCACCGCGTCGGTTGCGAGGTCGATCCGCGGCCCCTTGACCTGGCCGAGGTAGATCTCGGCGGCACCGCCGGGGTGCACGAGCGTCACGTCGATGTCGAAGCCGCCGGCGGCATTGCGGAGCGTCTCCACGGCGGACGCCGTCGTGTAAGGGTGCTCGCCCTCTGCCGGCAGCAGCCCGGGCCCGGGGTCGCCGGCGCCCTGGGGACGACTCAGGCGCCAGTAACCTGTCTCGGTCATGAGCGGGGTCTTCCCGACGAAGCCGGACGCGGCCCCGACGGCTGCCTCGGCGTCGTCGTCGACGCTCGCTGTGGCATCCGCTTCGAGCCAGGTGTATGAACTGTAGTTCAGGTGCGGGAGGCCATCATGGCTGAAGCTCAGCCGCTGGCCGAACTCACGCGAGACCCGATGACCGTCCGGCATGGCATAGTCGATGACGCCTGACCCCTCCCAGACGCCGAGGAGCCACGAGAGCGGAACGAGTTCGGAGGGGAGCCGGGTCGGGAGCTCGAACATCGAGGGTTACCGCTGCCCCCGGAACAGCTTGAACAACACGACGCCGGAGACCCAGGCGATCGACAGGCTCGCGAGCGCGAGGAGGCCCAGGAAGAAGATTTCGAGCGCGAGGATTGACATGACACCACCTTAGCTCCCGGCGAGAGCCGAAACGCCTGCGCGGGGGCACCCGGCGCGGCTTTACCAGTTCGTTACAGAAGCCCGGCGAGCGCGAAGATCCCGGTCGCGGCGGCGAGGACGACGACCGCGCCGACGAGGCTCAGCGTGACCCGGTGCACGTAACCCTCTTTTTGGCCGGTCGCGAGCTGGATGGAGAGGGTACCGATGGTGCATCCCGCGAGGGACAGACCGATCCACACGAGGGAACGACCGGGCGCCGCGAGGGTCCCGGTGAGCACAGAACAGACCACGGCGAACGCCCAGACCAGGCCGACGCTTCTCCACTGCCACTTCACTCCTCTATTGTGCCCTGCCATGGGAGCAATGGGCTGCACGCGGCTGCACGCTAGGATTGGCCAACAATGGTTGGAGGGCCCGCGTGGCGCAATTATTGATCCTGACCTCTGCGGTCGGCGGGGAGGTCCTGCCGGCGCTGGCGTTGCTCTCGCATGGAATCCGCGTCATTCCGGCCCAGCCCGACCAGCTCATCACCGCCCCGGACTCCGATGTCATCCTGGTCGACGCCCGCACCAACCTGATGGCCGCCAAGTCGCTGTGCCAGATCATGCAGACGACGGGCAGCCAGGTCCCGCTGCTTCTCGTGATCACCGAGGGCGGCCTCGCCGCGGTCAGCCCCGGCTGGGGCATCGACGACGTGATCCTGGATACGGCGGGTCCCGCCGAGGTCGACGCCCGCATCCGCCTCGCCGCCGGCCGCACGCCGCGGGCCGAGGAGTCCGCGCTGATCCGCGCCGCCGGTGTCGTCATCGACGAGGCGAGTTATTCCGCGAAGGTCTACGGCCGACCGCTCGACCTCACGTACAAGGAATTCGAACTGCTCCGCTTCCTCGCGGCCCATCCCTCCCGGGTCTTCACCCGCGAGCAGCTGCTCAGCGAGGTCTGGGGCTACGACTACTTCGGCGGCACCCGCACGGTCGACGTGCACGTCCGCCGCCTCCGCGCCAAGCTCGGCGACCAGGAATCCCTGATCGGCACCGTGCGCAACGTCGGATACCGCTTTAATGTGCAGGAACCAGAGGTCGTGCGTGATCAATCCGTCGCACGGGCCTGACGACAGCGCCTTCGCGCTCTCCTGGGACGCGGTGACGGATGCCGCCGAACGCGTCGACGGGTATGCCCCGCTCAACGAGCAGGCCACCCTCGATCTCGCGGCCGGGCGCCGCACTCCCTTTCTGCTTCGCGACGGCGACGCGGCCGTCGGAGCCCTCGTCCTCGGCTCGGGCGAGCTCGACCTCGTGGTGCACCCCGAGTTCCGCAGGCACGGCCACGCCACCGTGGCCCTGACCGAGCTCTTCGGTGATCCCGCGTACGCGGCGGCGGCGCCGGACGACCTGACCGCCTGGGCGCACGGCGATCACCCGGCGGCCCGCGCCCTCGCCGGGCGCTTCGGCTTCGACGCCGCCCGTCGCCTGCTCCAGCTGGAACTGGCGCTCGACGCAGCCGCTCCCCCGGCATCCGCTGCCCCGGAGCGGGCTACCGCTCGGGAGGAGGACGACGCGATCGTGATCGCCGCCTTCGACCCCGAAACGGATGCGGACGCCTGGGTGGTCCTGAATGCCCGGACCTTCGCCATCCACCCCGAGCAGGGCGGCATCACCGCAGCCGACCTCGCCGCCCGAATGAACGAGGCCTGGTTTGACGCGGGCGACTTCCTCGTCGCCCGCGTCGGCGGCGCCCTGGTCGGCTACAACTGGCTGAAGATCGAGCCGGGAGCAGCCGAGGGTGAGATCTACGTGGTGGGGGTGAGCCCCGAGTGGAGCGGGCACGGCCTCGGACGCCGGCTGATGACCGCGGGACTCGAGCGTCTGCGCCAGCGCGGGGCGACCAGGGCGACGCTCTATGTCGAGGGCGACAATGTGCCCGCCGTGCGGCTGTATCGGTCCCTCGGATTCACCGATCGCAGTGTCGACGTCCAGTACCGCCGCCGAACCCGATAGGCACTGTTCACCCGGAACCGTCGCACCGGCAGGTCCCGCGGTGTCAGGATGGACTCATGGACGGCGAAAACATTCAGGACGAATCGGGTCTCGGAAGCGACTTCGATGACGATTTCGATCCCCTGACCGGCAAGGACGACCCGGAACTCCCCACCAACCGGTATCTCGACCGGGAATTGAGCTGGCTCGCGTTCAACCAGAGGGTGCTCGAACTCGCCGAGGACCCACAGCTCCCGGTTCTCGAGCGCGCGAACTTCCTCGCCATCTTCTCGAGCAACCTCGACGAGTTCTTCATGGTCCGCGTCGCGGGACTCAAACGCCGTATCCTGACCGGACTCGCCGTTCCGACGAACATCGGCACCGCACCGCAGGATGCCCTCTCCGACATCTCGGCGATGGCGCACGTGCTCCAGGACCGGCACGCCCGCGCCTTCCAGGACCTCGTCAGCCCGGCCATGATGGCCGCCGGCATCCACATCGCGACCTGGGACAGCCTCGACGAGGCCGACCACCGATCGCTCCGCGACTACTTCTCCAACCAGATCTTCCCGGTGCTGATGCCCCTCGCGGTCGACCCGGTGCATCCGTTTCCCTACATCTCCGGCCTCTCCCTCAACCTCGCCGTCCGGGTACGCAACTCGAAGACCGGCAAGCAGGAATTCGCGAGGCTCAAGGTGCCGACGATGCTGCCGCGCTTCGTGCGCGTCGACCGCCGCGAGGGCTTCGACAATGTGCGATTCATTATGCTCGAGGACCTGATCGCCAACCACCTCGGCGATCTGTTCCCCGGCATGGACATCCTCGAACACCACGTTTTCCGGGTGACCAGGAACGAGGACGTCGAGATCGAGGAAGACGAGACCGAGAACCTGATCAAGGCCCTTGAGAAGGAACTTCTCCGTCGCCGGTTCGGCCCGCCCATCCGCCTCGAGATCACCGAGGACATGGACGAGGTCACGCTCGGCCTGCTCGTGCGCGAACTCGACGTCACCGAGCAGGAGGTGTACCGGCTGCCCGCCCCACTCGACCTCGGCGGACTGTTCGACCTGCGCGTCGACCGCCCGGACCTGCGCTACGTCAAGCACGTCCCGACCACGGCCGTACAGCTCCTCGCACCAGAGCCGAACGCCGAGCCCGATATCTTCAGCTCGATCGCGCGCCGCGACATCCTGCTCCACCACCCGTACGAGTCCTTCGCGACGAGCGTGCAGGCATTCCTCGAGCAGGCGGCCGCCGACCCGGACGTTCTCGCGATCAAGCAGACCCTGTACCGCACCTCCGGCGACAGCCCGATCGTTGAGGCGCTCATCGCGGCCGCCGAATCCGGCAAGCAGGTGCTCGCCCTCGTCGAGATCAAGGCTCGCTTCGACGAGCAGGCCAACATCTCCTGGGCACGCAAGCTCGAGAAGTCCGGCGTGCACGTCGTCTACGGTCTCGTCGGCCTCAAGACGCACTGCAAGCTCGCCCTCGTCGTGCGCAACGAGAACGGCGTGCTGCGGCACTACAGCCACATCGGCACGGGTAACTACAACCCGAAGACCAGCAGGCTCTATGAGGACCTCGGCCTGCTGACCGCGGACCCCCAGGTCGGCAAGGACCTGACCCGCCTGTTCAACGAGCTGTCCGGGTACGCGATCGAGAAGAAGTTCAAGCGGCTTCTCGTAGCGCCCCTGCACCTGCGTCGCGGGTTGTTGAAGGCGATCAACCTGGAGACGCAGGCCGCCCTCGACGGCAAGCCCTCCGGCATCCGCATCAAGGTCAACTCGATGGTCGACGAGGCCATCATCGACGCGCTCTACCGGGCCAGCCAGGCCAGGGTCCCCGTCGAGGTCTGGGTGCGCGGCATCTGCAGCCTGACGCCGGGCATCCCCGGGGTCAGCGAGACGATCAAGGTGCGGTCGATCCTCGGCCGCTACCTCGAGCACTCCCGGATCTTCTCCTTCCACAACGGCGGGGACACCCAGGTGTACATCGGCAGCGCCGACATGATGCACCGAAACCTCGACCGACGCGTTGAGGCCCTCGTGCGCCTCGTCGACCCCGATCACCTCACGGAGATCGATGGGCTGTTCAACCGCGCCATGGACGACCGCACGGCATCCTGGTGGCTCGACAGAACCGGCGAATGGACCCGCCACCACCTCGATGACTCCGGAAAGCCGCTCGACGACATGCAGGACCGATTGATGCAGCAGATCTCCCGACGCGTTCGGCCGACGGGTCGCCGATGAGTGCGATCCTTCCGAACGGGGCGATCCACGCTGCCGGTGCGGTCTGCTGGCGCCTGATCGACGGCAAGATGAACGTCCTGCTCGTGCACCGCACGGTCTACGGCGACGTCACCATCCCCAAGGGGAAGGTCGACCCCGGCGAGACCCTGCCGCAGACGGCCGTGCGGGAGATCGAGGAAGAAACCGGACTCGCGGTCGCCCTGGGCGTGCCGCTCGGCGAATCGCGGTACTCGCTCGGCAACGGCAGGGAGAAGGTCGTGCAGTACTGGGCCGCCGAGGTGCACCCCGAGGAGATCCAGCGCTCGACCTTCGTGCCGAACAGCGAGATCGCGGCCATCGAATGGGTCACGATCAAGAAGGCACGCAGCTATCTCAGCTACGCGCAGGACGTCGAGATCATCGACGCCTTCGCCGAACTCGTCGACAGGGGCGTGACGACGACCTTCGCCCTCATCGCTCTCCGGCACGGCAAGGCCGTCACCGGTTCAAGCTGGGCCGGCCCCGACAGCACCCGCCCCCTCACCGAACGCGGCGTCGCCCAGGCCGTCGAACTCGTGCCGACCGTGGCGGCGTGGCGCCCGCGCCGCATCGTTTCGAGCACGGCCACCCGGTGCATCACGACCGTCGCCCCGCTCGCGGCCGCGACCGGCATCCCGATCAAGCGCACGGAGCTCTTCAGCCAGGACGCCTTCGAACAGGGCGTAGCGGATGTCCGCGCCGGCATCGGCAAGCGCATTCGCTCCCGCAAGACCGCCGTCATCTGCAGCCACGGACCGGTGCTGCCCGAGATCCTGCACGAAATCGCGCTCGCCACCGGGAGCACCTTCGGCCTGTACATCGAGGAGGCTTCCCACCTTGACATCGGCTCGTTCTCCGTCGTGCACCTGACCCGCGAGAACCCGAGCGCCGGAATCCTCGCCATCGAGACCTACCGACCGAGCGTCTGAGGGCCAGCCGGCCCGTCGAACAGCCCGTTCACGTTAACCTTCCGTTCATCTTCCGGAGGGGGTGTCGTTAAGCCGTCGGATTATCGTCTGACCGGGGCCAGCACCGGCCCCGCCCCGCAGTCAGTTTCACTGCTGTCAACCCTCGAAAGGGAAAATTCGTGAATCTCAAGCGTTTTGGCCGACCCGCAGTCATCGCCGTCGCCGCCGCTCTCGCACTGTCCTCGTGTGCCTCCAACGAAGCCGGTACCGGCTCGAGCACCACCGCAGCGACAACCAGCACCCTCACCGGAACGCTCACCGGCGCCGGCTCGTCCGCACAGGGCTCCGCCCAGGAAGCCTGGATCGCAGCGTTCCAGACCTCCAACCCGAACGTCACGGTCAACTACGACCCGTCCGGCTCCGGCGCGGGCCGCTCCACCTTCATCGCGGGCGGCTCCGACTTCGCCGGCAGCGACTCCGCGCTCAACGACACCGAGCTCGCCGGAACGTTCGCGTCCTGCGCCGCCGGCGCCAAGGCCGTCGACCTGCCCGTCTACATCTCCCCGATCGCGGTCATCTTCAACGTCGCCGGCGTTACGGACCTCAAGCTCGACTCCGCAACCCTCGCGCATATCTTCCGCGGCGAGATCACGACCTGGAACGACCCGGCCATCGCCGCGCTCAACTCCGGCGTGACCCTTCCGGCAACGGCGATCACCGCGGTGCACCGCTCGGACGACTCGGGCACCACGAAGAACTTCACCGACTACCTCTTCCAGACCGCACCGACCGTGTGGACCGACAAGGCAGCCGACGCATTCCCGATCCAGGGCGGCGAAGGCGCCAAGGGCACCTCCGGTGTCGTTGACGCCGTGACCAACGGCGTCGGCACGATCGGCTACGCGGACGCATCCAAGGCCGGCAAGCTCGGCGTTGCGAAGATCAAGGTCGGCGACGCTTTCGTCGGCTACACCGCAGAAGCCGCGGCCGCCGTCGTCGCAGAGTCCCCGCTCGTCACGGGCCGCGACGCGAGCGACCTCGCCATCAAGATCAACCGCACCACGACCGACGCGACGCACTACCCGCTCGTGCTGGTCAGCTACGCGATCGTCTGCACCGAATACGCCAAGCCCGCCCAGGGCGAGCTCGTCAAGGCGTACGTGACGTACATGGCCAGTGCTGACGGCCAGAAGGTCGCCGCATCCGCCGGCGGCGCCGCGCCGCTCTCGACCGACCTGGCCGACAAGGTCGCCAAGGTTCTCGCGACCGTCAAGTAACACCCGTTTCACCGGCAACACCCGCACTACCAGCTCCACCGAAGTCTGCCCGGCCCGGGCCCGCGTCGTATCAGCGGCCCGGACCGGGCAGACTGGGGTGTACGGCCCCCGGACCGCGCATTGTTTTCGCTCCACCACCCGAACCTCAGGGAGACGCCCGGCATGACCTCCGTAGTTGCCCGCGATCGAATCCGCGCCCCGCAGCGTCCCGGCGATGTGATCTTCTCAACGGCGACCGTCGTCGCCGGCAGCCTGATCCTCGCCGTGCTCGCCGCCGTCGCCGGGTTCCTGCTCATCCAGAGCCTGCCGGCCTTCGTCGCGGCGCCCGCCGATTTCACCGGCGGCTTCACCAACTTCTGGGCCTACGTCTGGCCTCTCGCCTTCGGCACGCTCTGGTCGGCACTCCTGGCAATGATCATCGCGATCCCGCTCGCGATCGGCATCGCCCTCTTCATCTCGCACTACGCTCCCCGGCGGATCGCCCAGGGCCTGGGCTACGTCATCGACCTCCTCGCCGCCGTGCCGTCCGTGGTCTTCGGCCTGTGGGGCATCGGCGTGCTGGCCCCGCTCGTCCAGCCGTTCTATGCGAACCTCGTCGACTGGTTCGGCTGGTTCCCGCTCTTCGCCGGACCGGTCTCCGGCACCGGTCGCACCATCCTGACCGTCGCCATCGTGCTCGCGGTGATGGTGCTTCCGATCATCACCGCGCTCTGCCGGGAGATCTTCCTGCAGACCCCGGTGCTCTACGAGGAGGCCTCCCTTGCCCTCGGCGCCACCCGCTGGGAGATGATCTCGATGGCGGTGCTTCCCTTCGGCCGCTCCGGCATCATCTCCGCCTCGATGCTCGGCCTCGGCCGCGCCCTCGGCGAGACGATGGCGGTCGCGATGGTGCTCTCGCCGAGCCCGACGGTGCTCTTCCAACTGCTGACCTCGCAGAACCCGACGACCATCGCCGCGAACATCGCCCTGAACTTTCCTGAGGCACACGGCGTCGGCGTGAACATCCTGCTCGCCACCGGCCTGATCCTCTTCGTCATCACCCTCGCGGTCAACATGATCGCCCGCTACATCATCAACCGCCGCAAGGCCTTCTCGGGAGCGAACTGATGAGCAGCACGACCGCCACCCGGGCCGCGAACACGCCCCAGGCCAACGCATACGCCGCCGGCAAACTGCCCCGGAACTCCACGCTCTATGTGCTGCTCGCGAGCTGGATCGTCACAGGGGCGGTATTCCTGGTGCTCCAGCTGTCGGGGGCCACCTCCGGCTTCAACATCGTCGGCACGGTCTTCTTCGGCACCGTGCTCTACTGCGTCGCCATCTACGCGCTCTCGTACGCCGTCGAAGGCGTGCGCCGGGCGAAGGACCGCCTCGTCACCGCCCTCGTCACCGCCGCCTTCGTGGTCGCACTGCTGCCGCTGATCTCGCTGGTCTTCACGACGGTCGTCAACGGGCTGCCGGCCTTCCTCACCCCGACGTTCTTCACCGAGTCGCAGCGCAACGTCGTCGGCGCTGGCGGCGGCGCCCTGCACGCCATCATGGGCACACTCGAGATCACCGGCGTCGCCACTATCATCTCGGTGCCGATCGGCCTGCTCGCCGCGATCTACCTCACCGAGTACGGACGCGGCCGGCTTTCCCAGGCGATCACCTTCTTCGTGGACGTGATGACCGGCATCCCCTCGATCGTGGCCGGCCTGTTCGCCTTCGCCTTCTTCTCCCTGCTGTTCCAGGATGCGGGCATCCGCTTCGGCTTCGGCGGTGCCATCGCTCTCTCGGTGCTGATGATCCCGGTCGTGGTGCGCTCGAGCGAGGAAATGCTCAAACTCGTGCCGAACGAACTGCGCGAGGCCGCATACGCCCTCGGCGTGCCGAAGTGGCTGACCATTCTCAAGGTGGTGCTTCCGACCTCGATCGCCGGCATCGTCACGGGCATCATGATCTCGATCTCCCGGGTCATCGGCGAGACGGCCCCGCTGCTGATCATCTCCGGCTTCACGGCGAGCATGAACTACGACCTGTTCAGCCAGCGGATGATGACCCTCCCGGTGTTCGTGTACACCCAGTACGCGAACCAGGGCACGGACACCCAGGCGTATCTCGACAGGGCCTGGGCCGGCGCACTCACCCTGGTGCTCATCGTCATGCTCCTGAACGGCCTCGCGAGGCTCATCGCCAAAATCTTCTCCCCCAAGCTCGGCCGCTAGGCTCCACCCGGCCGCTGGCCGCAACTCGAAGGATCACATGTCCAAGCGCATTGAAGTCAACGACCTCAACGTCTATTACAGCAAGTTCCTCGCTGTCGAAAACGTCACGCTGACGATCGAGCCCCGCACGGTGACCGCCCTGATCGGGCCGAGCGGGTGCGGTAAGTCCACCTTCCTCCGCACCCTGAACCGGATGCACGAAGTCATCCCCGGCGCCTACGTCACGGGCGAGGTGCTCATCGACGGCAACAACCTCTACGGCCCCGGCGTCGACCCGGTGCTCGTGCGCCGCCAGGTCGGCATGGTGTTCCAGCGGCCGAACCCGTTCCCGACCATGTCGATCGGCGACAACGTCCTTGCCGGCGTGAAGCTCAACAACCGCCGCATCTCCAAGCCGGACGCGGATGCCCTCATCGAGAAGTCCCTCCAGGGCGCCAACCTCTGGAACGAGGTCAAGGACCGCCTCGACAAGCCAGGCTCGAGCCTCTCCGGCGGCCAGCAGCAGCGGCTCTGCATCGCCCGTGCGATCGCCGTGCAGCCCGACGTGATCCTGATGGACGAGCCGTGCTCGGCCCTCGACCCGATCTCCACCCTCGCGATCGAGGACCTCATCGAGGAGATGAAGGCCGAATACACGATCGTCATCGTCACGCACAACATGCAGCAGGCATCCCGGGTCTCCGACCGCACCGGCTTCTTTAACATCGCCGGCACCGGCAAGCCGGGCAAGCTCATCGAGTACAACGACACCACGACGATCTTCTCGAACCCGTCGGTACAGGCGACCGAGGACTACGTCTCCGGCCGCTTCGGCTAAACCCGCGCCTGCCCCGACCGCTTCGGCGGTCTAGTCGGTGCGGCCGAGCAGGTACTCGTTGAAGACGCGGGTGCGCGGCCGGTCGGTCGCGAGCGGCAGGCCGTCGAGTTCGGTCACGGCGACGACCAGGCGGATGCTCGACAACAGCCAGACGGCATCCGCTGCCCGCAGCTCCGCGACCGTGATGTCGCGGTACTCCACCGGTTCGCCCTCCTCCCTGAGGTGCTCGAAGAGGCTCTGCTGGGTGGTGCCGTGCAGGATCGCACCGCTCGGCGCCGGCGTGACGTAGACGCCGTTCGACCGGATGACCACGCTCGACGTCGGGCCCTCCATGACGTAGCCGTCGTGCGTGAGGAAGATCGTGTCGTCGGCCCCACGACGCCGTGCCTCGCGGAGGGCGGCCATGTTGATCGCGTAACTGAGTGTCTTCGCACCCATCAGCAGCCACGGCGCGACCTCGGCGACCCCGCGCGGGTACCCGCGGTCGAGGGTGATCGCCCGCACCCCGTTCTCGCGCGCGGCGGAGTGGTCCGGCGCGCGGGTCGCGTGCAGCCACGCGGTCGGCGCAGGCCCGGACTGGACGCCGCGGCTGAGCACGAATTTGAGCGCGAGCTCGCCCTCGTGCGGCACCCGCGCCACCGCGTAGGCGATGGCCTCTCGCCATTGCGCCGGGTTCGGCACCGGGAGGTCGCAGATCTCCGCCGAGTGCCGCAGGCGCGTGATGTGCGCCTCGACCTCCTGCGGGTGTCCGTCGACGACGCTGAGGGTCTCGAAGATGCCGTCACCGCGCTGGGTGCTCAGCTCCCCCACCCGGAGAGCCGGAGCGGCCGAATCCATCTCGTGGAAGGTGCCCGCAAAGTCCGCCTGGGCGGAATCGGCGGGCTCCGGGTCGATCAGAAGGGTGAATGGCAGCGTCATGCCCCGAGCCTAGTTGCGGATCAGGAACTCTGGATGGCCACCATCGGCGTCGTGGTGGGCTGCTTCGAGCCGCCCTTGGGTTCCACGGTCATGCCGATCGTGTCGCCTGTGGTGAGGCTGCCGTCGAGGACCCGCCAGGCGGTGCCGCCGCTCGCGCTGACGCTCGTATCGAGGACACCGGCCGAGACCGCTCCCCCGGCCCCGATGTACCAGAGCTGGTAGTCCTTGTCGCCGGAAAGCGCGGGCAGGCCGTCGACGACGAGCGCCGAAAGGCTGCTCGAATCGGACCAGACCAGGGTTGCCTGGTGGCCGTCCGCTGTCGTCGCCGAGGCGCGCTGCACGTCGGGTGCCGCGTTGAGCTGGGCGAGGGATGCCGCCTGCTGGGCCGCGAAGGAATCGGACGTGCCCGAGGTGCCGGCCAGTCCGAGGCCGACGAACGTACCGCCGATGAACAATGCGACCGCGGCGGCCGCGGCGAGCAAGAGGCTCGCGGGGCGCTGGAACCAGCGCTTTCTGGCCCGCTCTGCGGCGCTCGCGCCGGAACCCGAGCGGGTGCCCGTGCCGGCTGCGGACGGGGGAACGGGCGGGACGGCGGCGAGGCCGGGAGCCGCGGGGGCGGCATCCCCTGTCGGTGCGGTTGTCCGGGTGCTCGCCGGCCCGGCGAGGGGGGCGAGTTGCGGGGTCGAGGAGAGTTTGGCCATCAGCGAGGCTTTGAGGGCGGCTGAGGGCTGCACGGGGGCGGTCGCGAGGCCGAGGGCCACCGCGGTGTCGCTCAGTTCGGCGGACTCGATTCGGGCTTCTTCGGAGGACTTCAGGTGCGCCTCGAAGGCGGCGCGCTCCCTGGCCTCAAGGGCGTTGAGCGCGTAGGCGCCGGACAGCTCACCGGGGTTGCGCTCCGGGGTGCCGGTGTTCTCGGTGCCGGTCATGATGCCACGCCCAGTTCGTCGCGAAGGCGGATGAGCCCGTCCCTGAGTCTCGTCTTCACGGTCCCGAGCGGGATATGCAGTTGGGCGGCGACTTCGCTCTGACTGAAGCCCCCGTAGTAGGCAAGACCGATCGCCTGGCGTTGCAGTTCGGTCAGTCTGGACATCGCCCTCTCCACCCTTTCATGCTCGATTCGTGTTTCTACGGTCTCGGACACGTCGTCGTAGGCAACCGCGAGGTCGCGGATGCCGATTTTCGTGTCCCGGTCGCGGCCGGCCTGGGACGACCTGATCCGGTCGACCGCACGTCGGTGCGCCATGGTCATGATCCAGGTGGAAGCCCCGCCACGCGCCGGCTCGTACCGCGTCGCCGACTGCCAGATCTCCAGGAAGATCTCCTGGGTCACTTCTTCCGACTGGGCGTGGTCGATGAGCAGGCGCTTGACCAGACCGAGCACCCGAGGGGCCATCTGGTCGTACAGTTCCCCGAAGGCCGCCTGGTCGCCAGTGGCGACCCGGGTTAGCAGCTCCTCTTTTGAGGGCGGCGCTGTCGACTCGGTGTCAGCGGCGAAGTCAGCAGTCATGAGAACCAGCATGTCAGGTCTTATCCCGTTCCATGACTAGTGTTCGGCGCCGAACACGAAATGGATTGGTCAGAAAAAGCTGAAGGCCGGGCCGCAGAACGCCTCTCGGCGCGAGGCCGCTCAGAGCGGCGAATATTGGAGCCCGGGGTTACTGCGGCCCGACCAGCATCCAGTGTAAACGACGAAGACGGATGTTTATTCCTAGTCGAGCGAATCGCTGCGCCACAACCGGGCGCACGATCCGAACTCCTGGGCCGTCGTCGAGAACCGCAGGGCGCGAGTGGTCAGTTCCGAGGCGCGGGACACCCCGGATGCAGCGAGTTCCGTCGCGTCAAGGTCGTCGGCGACACTCGCGCATCCGCTTGCGATGACCCGGCAGAACGCCGCGGCACGGTCGAGCGCGACGGCGAAGTCGCCCGTGAAGATGCCGCGGAGGATCTGGTCGGCGAGGGCGATGATCTCGGCGGGGCCGGTCGGCGCGGCGGCTCCGGCGATGACGGGGTCGATCGCCACGGTGACCTCGGTGCCGCGCTGGTAGAGGAACGACGTGCCTTCAGGATCCTGGCGGATGAGCAGGCGGACGAGGTAGATCCGCCAGAGCGCGCCGGGCAGGCTGCGCGGCGTTGCGCGCGACCACAGTTCGGCGACCGCGTCGATGCCGTGTTCGTCGGTGTACGCGACGAGGCGCTCGACGACGTCGGGATCGGGGTCGTTCCGCACCCGGGCGAGCAGCGCGTGCGCCGTCTCATGCGCGACCCGGCTGATTGCCGCCGGATCCTGGCCACCCTCGAAGGATTCGAACTTGCTGCCCGAGAACTGGGTGGGCTTGTGGAAGTCCTCTGCCAATCGAATCCTCCGTGTCTCGTTCGTGACTCGTGCGTGTCTGGTGGGGTCTCGCGGGGCAATTCCGTCCGTGAGGGGAACCCTCCCCACGGTACCCAGAAAAAACCTTGCCCGAATCCACGGTAGATTATTTACCGCGGGCCTCTAGCTCAGTTGGTAGAGCAAAGGACTTTTAATCCTTGGGTCGTCGGTTCGAGCCCGACGGGGCCCACTCTTGTGTTGGCAGCAGTACGCCGCGTGGCGGTTGTGGTGATAACACTCTCGTGTTGGCGTGAGTCACATGAGCACGCGATCAGTGACATTCGATGCGACGGCCGAGTTGCTGGCGCAGTCCCCGAGCGGGAACGTCTCGACGCGCGCCGTGTGCGAAGCTGCGGGAGTCCAGCAGCCGAGGAATCCGCCGATCCGTTGAGCGACCTGAGGGCCGGCTGGGACAGCCACAACGCGTTCGCCCTCGCCCAGCCGAATGCCTACCGGCTCCTGTTCGGGTCAGGGTCCGTCGCCAAGGCGGAATCAGCGAACGAAGCCATGCGACTCCTCCGGTCCGTGCTCGAACGCCTGGCCGCGCAGGGACGGCTGCACGTTGCTCCTGAGATCGCGGCACGGGTGGTGATGGCGGCGAACACCGGAGTCGCTCTCGCCCTGATCCTCCGCCCCGCGCTCTATCCGGATCCGGCCATATCGTCGATGATGCGTGACATCGTCCTCGGCGGGCTGGTAGCCGACACCGCGCCTGCTCCGGACGCCGGCGAATCCGGCCGCATTGCGGCGATCACCCCGCACGAGCCTTCCCGCGCTGCCCCCTGCTCTCTTCACCGGCCGCGAGGCCGGGCTGCTCGATGAAATGGCTGGAGCGCATCCAGTCCCCGTCGCCCTCCGACTGACAGCCGCCCCACCGCTGGTCTTCATGCGCCCCGCCGGGGCGTCATCCGTCGCGCCCGAAACCGGGCGCTTACCACCGCAGGGCAGCAGAAAGCGTATCCCCCCTGAGCAGCACCATCGGCACCGATCCCACCATCCAGGTCTCCCGGGTCGCCCTCGTCACCGGCGGGTCCGGCGGCATCGGACGCGCCGTCGTCGAGCGACTTGCAGAAGACGGGTTCGCCCTCGGCGTGCACTACGCCGGCAACCAGGCGAAAGCCGACGAGACCGTTGCCGCGGTCCTTGCCGCGGGCGGTCGCGCGATTGCGGTAGGCGACGACGTCGCCGAGGAGGGAGCCATGTCGGACGCGTTCGACGCGGTGGAGGCGGAGTTCGGCGGGGTCGACGTCGTCGTGAACACGGCAGGCATCATGCTCCTCTCGCCGATCGCGACGCTCGATCTCGCTGACCTCGACCGGATCTACCGCGCCAACAGCCGCGGCACCGTCGTGGTCCCAGCAGGCGGCCCGCCGGGTCCGCCCGGGCGGAGCGATCATCAACTTCTCCACCTCCGTCACCCGCACCCAGTTTCCCGGCTACGGCGCATACGTGGCGAGCAAGGCCGCGGTCGAGAGCATCACGCTCATCCTCGCCCGTGAACTGCGCGGCAAGGACGTGACCGTCAACGCGGTCGCCCCCGGCCCGACCGCGACCGCCCTGTTCCTGAACGGCAAGGACGAGGCCACGATCACGAACCTCGCCAGCGCCGTCCCCCTGGAAAGGCTCGGCCAGCCCGCCGACATCGCCGAGACCGTCGCGTTCCTCGCCGGCCCCGAACGCGAACGCGACCGCCAGCCGCGACACGAACGGACGGTAGAACCAGCCGAGATAGCAGGCGGACATCGGGTGGAGCACCAGGTTGTTCACCGACAGGACCGGGGCAGTCGAGACCGCCATCTGCAGCGCGGTCACCGCGAAGAACACGAAGGTTTGACCGCTCTCTCTCCTCACGTGTCTTCTCCCGATCCTCAGGCCATCGGCCAGGGTCGCTCGAATGGGCACACCCATTCGTACTACGCTCAGGCTATCGCCCCACCAACGGATGCCCGGCACGAGGAGTCGCAATGCCCAAGAAGGTCAAGTGGCTCGAGGAGCCCATCCCGGAGAACTACCCGAAGGCGGCCGACTACCTGCGGTTGCTCGTGAACGAGCACGCGGTCGAGGCGACCTCGCTCGCCCTCGAGGCAGCGCCCATCACCTTCCACAAGGCCAAGGACATCCTGCGCGCCGCCGGGCTTCCCCTGCTCACGCCGGAGAACCCGCACGTCGCCAACTACCTCAGGCTGATCCGCGAGGGAGGTCGGCTGGGCCCGATCCTGCTCGTGCGCGGCAATCTGCCTGCCGCCGTTCCGCTGCACATCGCGGATGGATACCACCGCGTCTGCGCGACCTACCTCACGAACGAGAACACCGACATCCCTGTTCAGCTGGCGGACCTGACGCTCTAACCGCGCCATGATGCACGGCCGGTTGCCTGTCCGGACACCCCGATGACGTTCCAGACCCTTGCGATCATCTCCCTGGTCGGCCTGCTCGGCCCGCTGCTGGCGACCCCACAGCGCTGGCGGGTTCCGGTCATGCTCGGCGAGCTCCTCGCTGGAATCCTCGTCGGCCACACCGGACTCGGCCTCGTCGACTCGAGCGATCCGACCCTGACCCTGCTCGCTGACGTCGGGTTCGCACTGATCATGTTCGTGGCAGGCACCCACGTCCCGGTGCGTGATACCGGCATCCGCTCGGCGCTCGGCAAGGGCACGGCCCGGGCCGGTCTTGCCGCCGTCATCGCCATCGTGCTCGGCGTGGCGACGGCGGTGCTCTTCGGTACCAGCCACGCGCCGCTGTACGCGGTGCTGCTCGCCTCGTCGTCTGCGGCGCTCGTGCTGCCGGTGATCGACTCGCTGAAACTGACCGGCCCGTCGGTGCTGCAGGTGACCGCGCAGGTCGCGATCGCCGACGTCGCTGCGATCGTCGCCCTGCCGATCGTGATCGACCCGGCCAATGCAGGCTCGGCCGCGCTCGGCGCCACAGCGGTCGCGGCATCTGCGGTGCTGCTGTATCTCGTGCTGTCGCGTCTCGAACGGAACGGCGCCCGGCTCCGGCTGCACCGGGTGTCCGAGGACCGCAAGTTCGCCCTCGAACTGCGGGTGCAGCTGACGATCCTGTTCGCGTTCGCCGCCCTCGCGGTGGTGAGCCACGTCTCGATCATGCTCGCCGGGTTCTCCTTCGGGCTGGCCGTCGCGATGGTCGGGGAGCCGAGGCGCCTTGCCCGGCAACTGTTCGCGATCGCCGACGGCTTCCTCGGGCCGCTCTTCTACGTGTGGCTCGGCGCCTCGCTCAACGTACTCGACCTCCTGACCCGGCCCGGAATGATCCTGCTCGGTCTCGTCCTCGGTCTCGGCGCCGTCGTGGCGCATGCCTCGGCCCGGCTGCTCGGCCTGCCACTGCCGTACGGCCTGCTTGCGGCCGCACAGCTCGGCGTGCCGGTTGCGGCGGCGACGATCGGGACCCAGCTGAACCTGCTTGCGCCTGGCGAGGCGGCCGCGCTGATCCTCGGCGCCCTGATCACGATCGGTGTCGCGACCGTGGCTGCGGGCGTCGCCTCCAGGCGGCAGGCCGGCGGGTCCCCCGCAGCACCAGGGGCGTCCGCCGGGCCGGCCGCACCCGCCTGACCCTGAGCGGATGGCGCCGCTCACGCGCCATGTGCGCCGTTCCGCGCCAGGCACGCCTGGCGCGGAGCGGCGCAATGGGCGCGCGACTCGGGGCGGCGGGCGGACCGGGGCCGGGCGATCGCCCGGGGAATTCCCGGGGAGCACACAGCGTTGACACGGTCAGCACTCGGGCTCAGCCGCCAGACTTATTGCTCCGCAGTCGCGCCACGCGCGCTGCGGGCACACAGCGGAGCGGGAGCTGCGGGGTGACGCGACAATTCAAGGAGGTCGCACGTGGAAAGAATTAACGAAGAAGTCGAGATCGAAACCGGCACCATCGAAAAGTACCGCCGGCACGCGAACGGACGCGGGCTGGTCTCCGGCGGGGCGCGGGTCGACCCGTCCGCCTTCATCTCTGGAACGGCATACGTCGAGAGCGGAGCCAAGGTGGGTGCGGAGGCCTGGATCGGACCGGGCAGCTGGATCGACCACAACGCCCTCGTCGGAGCGCGGGCCTTCATCGGGCAGAACGTGCACGTCGGCGTTGACGCCGTGATCGGCGCGGCCGCCCGTCTCGGAAGCCACTCCCGGATCGGCGACGGCGCCCGGGTACAGAGCGGAGCCGTCCTCGACCGGGACATCCGGATCCCGCAGGGCGGCATCGTGACCGCCGCGGCACGCGCGCAGGCACGACCGGCCGGGGCGCGGCATCCGCTCGATGCGGAAGCGCCGGCCCGCTTGCGCCGCGCCGCCTGAGCAGCGACCGTGACCGGGCGAGGCCCCGACCGAGTCATACCGGTCGGGGCCTCGCCACGTCGGGCCGCGGAGGCTCCGCCCTGTTCGGACGCTCGGCTTAGAGGAGGGTGACGGCAGCCTGGGCGACGGCGAAGATCGCGAGCCCCGCAAGGGACCCGACGACGGTGCCGTTGATCCGGATGTACTGGAGGTCGCGTCCGACCTGCAGCTCGATCTTCTCGCTCGTCTCCGCGGCATCCCAGCGTTCGACCGTCTCGGTGATGACACCGGCGATCTCGTCCCGGTAGGTCCGCACGAGGTACGTGACCGAGTCGGCGATCCAGCGATCGATGCGCCCTCCGAGCGCGCCGTCGCCGGCCAGCCGCCCACCCACCTCGATCACGGTCGCACGGATGCCGTCCCTCAGGTCGCTCGACGGGTCGCCCAGCGACGCCACGAGGGACACCTTCACGGCCTCCCAGGTCTCGCTCGCGAACTCGCGCAAGCGGGCACTGTCCAGGAGCTCGAGCTTCAGGGTCTCGACCCGGTTGATCATGGCAGGGTCGTGCTCGAGGTCGTCGGCCAGCTCGACGAGGTAACGGTCGATGGCCTCACGAAGCGGATGCGCGGCATCCGTCCGCACGGCGGCGACGAACCCGAGCACCTCGCGGTGCGCCCTGTCGTCGACGAGGCGGTCGACGAAGCCGGGCAGCCAGCCGGGCAGCCGAGCTGACACGGCCTTGCCGAAGGCCTCCGGGTGGGCTTCGAGCCAGGCCTCCGCCCGGTCCAGGAGCAGGTCGACGACCGCGTGCTGCTGTCCGGAGGCGACCAGGCGCGCGCCGACCCTGCCGATCGGCGGCGCCCACTCCGGGCGCACGAGGTGCTCGCGCGCCACGGTCTCGATGAGATCCTTGATCGCGTCGTCACTGAGGAGAGTGAGCAGCCCGGTGCCGGCGACGGAGATTTCCTCGGTGAGCCTGCGGGCGTTGTCGGGCTGCTTCAACCAGGTGCCGAGCCTCCTGGACACCCCGATGGAGTCGAGCTTGCCACGGACGACCTGCTCGGAGAGGAAGTTGGTGCCCACGAATTCGCCGAGGCTCGCGCCGATCTCGTCCTTACGACTCGCGATGATGTTGGTGTGCGGGATGCGCAGGCCGAGCGGATACCGGAACAGCGCGGTCACGGCGAACCAGTCGGCGAGGGCGCCGACCATGCCGCCCTCGGCGGCGGCCCTGACGTAGTGCAGAGCGGGAATACGATCCTGCAGCGCAAACGAGACGGCGAAGACGAGCGCCATCAGAAGGAGCAGCGCGAGGGCGAGCCGCTTCATCCTGACCAGGGCCACCAGCCGGGCCGCGTCTGCGGGGCTGAGCACGGCGGTGCGGCGACGCCGGGTGCCGCCGGGCGTCGGTCCGCCGGGCGTCGGTCCGCCGGGCGTCGGCTCGCGCGTCAGCGCCATGGATGCGAGCCTAGGCCTGGAATCCGGTCGGGCGGATGGCCCAGCGCACGGTCCAGGACTCGTCCGGCGCGAGCCAGCGGAGGCCGGCCCCCGAGTTGAAGGCGTCGGCGGGCGCGGTCATCGGCTCGATCGCGACGGCACGGCCGGGCAGGGGGCTCGCGCCATCGCTCGCCGTGACCGGAAACTCGGTGGGCGTGAAAACCTGCACGTACCGCATATTCTCGTCGCCCCAGACGGTGACCCTGCGGCCGTCCGGCGCGGTGAGGGAATGCTCGCGTCCGGCGCCGCCGAAGGCGTCGTCGAGCGCGAGATCGGCGACGCGCACGCCGGCACGCAGGTCGTAGCCGGTGCCGTCGACCGGGGTGTCGACACCGGTCGGATTGAGCCGGGCATCCACTTCGAGGTGCGTGGCCGCGTCGACTCGCAGCACGAGGTCCTCGGTGGGGACGTCGCCGATCTTGAGGTAGGGGTGCACGCCGATGGCCACGGGGGCGTTCTCCGTGCCGACGTTGTGCACGGTGTGGGTGACCTCGAGGCCCGTGTCGGTGAGGGCATAGGTCACGGTCGTGTCGAGCTGGAACGGGAAGCCGGACTGGGGGAACACGGTCGCGGCGAGGGTCACTGCCGCAGCGTCCCGTTCGACCAGTCGATACGGGGTGAAGCGGAGGAGCCCGTGGATGGCATTGTTCAGGAGGGGCTCGGTGATGCTCAGCTGCTGCCAGTCCTCGCCGTGCCGCCAGATCCCGTCGCGGATGCGGTTGGGCCACGGCACGAGCACGATGCCCGCGGACATCGGCGGCTCGACTGCCGCAGCGAAGGTCTCCACGAGGTCTATGCGGTTCAGGGCATAAGCCCGGATCCCGGCGGCGACCTCGGTGATCGTCGCCGTGGCCCGCCCGTTCGGGGTCTCGTGTGTCAGTTCGTGCTGGGTTCCGGTGGCTGCGCGCATGGGACCAGCCTATTCGCCCTGAAGCACGGTCAGTCCGGCCTCGCGGAGCCGGGCCAGCGCATCGGGGTGCGCTGCGGCATCCGTCAGCAGGGAATCGAAGGCACCGAGGGGGCCGACCCGGCCGAGGTGCACCCGGCCGAGCTTGGAGCCCTCCGCGACCACGATCGCCCGGGTCGCCGCCTGGAGCATGAGGGTCTTGACGCCGGCTTCCGGCAGGTTGATGTTCGTGACCCCGCCTGCAGCGTCGACGCCGTTGCAGCCGATGAAGGCGAGGTCGGCGTGGACCTGGCTGAGCACGGTCGCGGCGAGCGGCTCGACGAGGGAGTGCTGCAACGGCCTGAGCGAACCGCCCGTGACGATCACGGTGAAGCGCGGGATGGCGGGCTCGAGCTCGAGGGCGATGCTGAGCCCGTTGGTGATCACGACGACGTCGCTCAGCTCCGTACGGGCGAGCAGGGCACGGGCGATGGCGAGGTTGGTCGTGCCGACGTCGAGGATCACGCTCTGCCCGCTCACGACGAGGGATGCTGCGAGCGCGCCGATCTGCTGCTTCGGTATCACGGATGCCCCGAGCGACTCTTCGAAAGAGGGCTCGGTGTCCGCGGCGAGCGTCGAACCCTGGGCCAGCGCGGGCACCGCTCCCCCGTGCACCCGGTGCACGAGCCCCTCCGTCTCGAGGGCGTCGAGGTCGGCGCGCGCGGTGACCCCGGACATGCCGAAGGCCTCGCGCAGCTCACTCACCCGCACGAAGCCGCGCTCGTCGACGAGCCGGCGGATCTGCTCCCTGCGCTGGTGCTGCGGGAGCAGCTCGCGGTCTGCCGGCGTCTCGAATGTCATAACCCCATCTTCGCTTACTTTCTTTTCGTTATCAATTAGAAACCGCTGGTTTCGGTTGCGCAGATCCGCTAACGTGGTGAGGGTTATGGACACCGTCATGGACAGCGCAGGCTTCGTCGCCGCACCCGGAATCACCCGTCACCACCACACCCTGGCCGACGGCCGGGACCTCATCTACTTCGACGACCCGGACACGCTGCTTCCGCCGGAACGCGCCGCCGACACCCGCCAGCTCGACCCGCGCCCACCGACGGCGAGCATGCGGCAGGACCCGCTCAGCGGCGAATGGGTCTCGATCGCCTCCGCACGCCAGAACCGGGTGTTCCTGCCGCCGGCGAACCTCGATCCCCTCGCGCCGTCGACGCCGGAGAACCCGAGCGAGGTGCCGAGCAACTACGACGTCGCCGTGTTCGAGAACAAGTCGCCCTCCTTCGGCCCGCTGCTGACGGACCCGAACGCCCCGGCAGGCCTTGCCGAGCTCGCCGAGATCGGCCTCGGGCGCACCCGCACCTCGGTCGGCCGCTGCGAGGTCGTCTGCTTCAGCCCCGAGAACGAGGGCTCCTTCGCGAGCCTCTCCGTCACCCGGGCCCGCACCGTGATCGAGGCATGGGCCGAGCGCACCCACGTGCTCTCGCAGCTGCCGGGCATCCAGCAGGTGTTCCCCTTCGAGAACCGGGGCGAGGCGATCGGCGTGACGCTGCGGCATCCGCACGGGCAGATTTACTCGTACCCGTACGTCACCCCGCGCACCCAGCGCGTGATCGCATCGATCGACACCTACGGTCCCACTCTCTTCGCCGACGTGCTCGCAAGCGAACAGGCCGCCGACCGGGTCATCATCCGCGGTGAGCACTGGTCCGCATTCGTGCCCTTCGCGGCCCGCTGGCCCATCGAAGTGCACATGCTGCCGCACCGCCAGATCCCCGACTTCGCGGCGACGAGCCTCGCCGAACGCGACGAACTCGCGGTGCTCTACCGGCGACTCCTGCGCGGCATCGACGCGATCTACTCGACGCCGACGCCGTACATCGCGGCCTGGCACCAGGCCCCTGTGCACACCCACCGGGACGACATCCGCCTGATGCTGCAGGTCACGAGCCCGCGCCGGGCAGAGGACAAGCTGAAATATCTCGCCGGATCGGAGGCTGCGATGGGTGCGTGGATCGGCGACGTCACTCCTGAGCAGGCGGCTGCGGGCATCCGTGCCGCCGTCGAACGGGCGCTGAAAGCGGATGCCGCGAGCGAGGCCAGCGCATGAGCGCCCTCGATTCCGCAGCGACCGCCGGTTTCGCCAAGCGCTTCACCGGCGAGCCGGACGGCCTCTGGGCGGCGCCCGGACGGGTGAACCTGATCGGGGAGCACACCGACTACAACGACGGCTTCGTGCTGCCGTTCGCGATCGACCGGCGCACCGTGATCGCGCTGGCTGCGCGGAGCGACCGGTTGATGCGGGTGGCGAGCTCGTTCTCCGACGAGATCGTCGAGGTCTCGCTCGATGGGCTGACCCCCGACATCCTCTCGGGCTGGTCGGCGTACCCGCTCGGAGTCGCCTGGGCGCTCGGCGAATTCGGGGCGCCGCTGTCGACGGTGCCCGGTTTCGACGTGTACATCGTCTCGGACGTGCCGATCGGGGCCGGCCTGTCGTCGTCGGCGGCGATCGAGAGTGCGATCGCGGTCGCCCTCAACGACGTCTGGGGGCTCGGCTTCGACCGGCGCACACTCGCCCGGGTAGGCCAGCTCGCCGAGAACCGCGCCGTCGGGGCTCCGACGGGCATCATGGACCAGTCCGCGTCCCTGCTCGGCGAGGCCGACTCCGCGGTGTTCCTCGACTGCCGCACGCTCGAGTCCGAGGTCGTTCCGCTCGGCTTCGACACCGCGGGACTCGAGCTGCTGATCATCGACACGAAGGTGAGCCACGAGCACTCGACGGGCGGGTATGCCTTGCGCCGGGCATCCTGCGAGCTCGGCGCCCGGCTGCTCGGCGTCGACTCGCTCCGCGACCTCGGGGTCGTCGACCTCGCGCGTGCCGCTGAACTGCTCGACGACGAGACGTTCCGCCGGGTGCGGCACGTGATCACCGAGAACCAGCGGGTGCTCGACACCGTGCGCACGCTGCGCGAGTCCGGCCCGGCCGCGATCGGCGCGCTCCTCGACGCCTCGCACACCTCGATGCGCGACGACTTCGAGATCTCGGTTCCCGAACTCGACCTCGCGGTCGTCGCAGCGCGCGGCGCGGGTGCCCTCGGCGCGCGGATGACGGGAGGCGGCTTCGGCGGTGCCGCGATCGCGCTCACGCCGCATGAGCTGATCCCCGCGGTCACCGCTGCGGTCCGGTCCGCGTTCGCGGATGCCGGGTTCAGCGCCCCGGACACCTTCGTTGTCCGCGCGGCAGCCGGGGCCGGCCGCGAGGGCTGACCCTTCCCTCCCCGGCTTCCCCTTCATAACTCCTGCACGTCGGTCCGGCCGCTGCGGCGCTGCCAGTAGAACACTGGGCGGCGCGGCAGCCGGCCGGGAATCTGCAGGAGTTATGCCGATTCGGGCGGGGTGACGGGCGTGGCCGTTCCTGCGGTGATGCGGAGCAATTCGGCAAAGCTGGTCGGGAAGACGGTGTGGGCGTGGCCGGCAGCCGCCCACACTTCGGGATACCCGTCCAGGTCGACGTCGACGAGGGTGCGGAGCGGCCTCGGATGCCCGACCGGCGCAACGCCGCCGATGACCTGCCCGGTCGCGCTCGTGACGAGTTCCTTCGACGCCCGGCCGATCGTGCCGCCGAGCATCTCGCCAAGCCACTGCGTGTCGACGCGGTGAGCTCCAGAGGTCAGCACGAGCAACGGCTCGCCGTCGATGGTGAAGACGAGGGAGTTGGCGATCGCGCCCGGCTCGATGCCGAGGGCGTCGGCGGCCTGCTGCGCGGTCGTCGCCGCCTCATCGAGCCAGCGGATGTCCGGCGCGAGCCCGAAGGCGGCGAGCGCCTCCCGCACACGGTCGACGGCGGGGTGTGCGGTGTTCACCATCCGCACAGCCTAGCTGCGGCATCCGCTTCCCACCCGGCCCAAGGCATGACTCCTGCACATGCCTTGCGGCGGGGACGGGAGGCCACTGAAACACTGGGCAGCCGGATTCCGTCCGAGGAATGTGCAGGAGTTATGCCAAGGGACGGAGCATTAGGCTGGCGCGTATGACTGCAGACAGCGCCGCCCGCATCATCACCCTTCCCGACCGGCCGGGGCCGAGCATCGCGGACTCGGCGTTCGTCGCCCCTGGTGCGGTGCTCGTGGGGCATGTGATTCTCGCCGAACACGCAAGCGTCTGGTACAACTCGGTGCTGCGCGCGGAGGCGGAACCGATCCGGATCGGCGCGGGCTCGAACCTGCAGGACAACGTCTCCTGCCACGTCGACCACGGGTTCCCGCTCATCGTGGGCCGGGACGTCTCCGTCGGGCACGGCGCGGTGCTGCACGGCTGCGTCGTCGAGGACGGCGCCCTGATCGGCATGAGGGCGACCGTTCTGAACGGCGCCGTGATCGGGACGGGTTCCCTCGTCGCGGCCGGGGCCGTCGTGCTCGAAGGCACGATCGTGCCGCCGTATTCGCTCGTCGCCGGGGTCCCGGCCAAGGTGCGCCGACCCCTGACGGATGCCGAGGTCGCCGGCATCCGTCAGAATGCCGCGAACTACCTCGACCACGCCGCCCTGCACGCTTCCGCCCTCGCCTGATCCGCAGCGCACGGCCAGACCGGGTCCGTGACGTGTCGCATATCGACGTCAAGCGCCGACGCGAAGGCAGATAGGCGACACCTCAGCGATCACCTGAGCGTTTCCCGCTTCGCGACGCTGTGGCGGGATGCCCTGGGGGTGGTTAGAGCAGGGCGCGCTCGGCGGCCTTGACCACGTTGCCGAGCAGCATGGCGCGGGTCATCGGTCCGACGCCGCGGGGGTTCGGGGAGAGGTGGCCGGCGACCTCTGCGACGTCGGGGTGCACGTCGCCGGTGAGGACGCCCTTGCCGGTGACCGGGTCGACCAGGCGGGTGATGCCCACGTCGAGAACTGCGGCGCCCGGCTTGATCCAGTCGGCCTGGACCAGGTGCGGCACACCGACCGCGGCCACGACGATGTCCGCGCGGCGGACCTCCTCCGGCAGGTCGACGGTGCGCGAGTGGGTGAGTGTGACGGTCGCATCGAGGCCCTTGCGGGTGAAGAGCAGGCCGAGCGGCCGTCCGACGGTGAGCCCGCGGCCTATCACGACGACCTTGCGGCCGACGATCGGCACATCGTAGCGGCGCAGCAGCTCGACGATTCCAGCCGGCGTGCACGGCAGCGGCGAGCTGAGCTTGCCTTCGATGCCCAGGACGAGCCGGCCGAGGTTGGTCGGGTGCAGGCCGTCCGCGTCCTTGGCCGGGTCGATCAGTTCAAGCATGGCGTTCTCGTTGTGGCCGACGGGAAGCGGCAACTGGATGATATAGCCGGTGACCTCGCGGCTGGAGTTCAGGTCCTTGATCGCGGCGCGGACATCCGCCGTCGTCGCCGATGCGGGCAGGTCGATGCGGATCGACTCGATGCCGACTTCGGCGCAGTCGCGGTGCTTGCCCGCGACGTACGAACGTGAACCCGGGTCATCGCCGACGAGCAGGGTGCCGAGCCCGGGAACGATCCCGTGCGCACGCAGCTCGGTGACACGGGCGATGAGTTCGGTCTTCACGGCGGACGCGGTCGCGACTCCGTCGAGGGTGATTGCCGTCATGCGTGATCCAATCGTTTGGTGCTTTCGTGCGCGGTTGACCCCCGCGCTCGCCGAACCAATTCGACGGAGTTTCTGGTCGAAAACCCCGAAAACGGGCCTCCCAGGTACTTTTTTCCCAAAAACTCCGTCGAATTCGTCAGGGGGTGGTGGTGCAGGATGAGCGGCGTGCGCTACTGGTGCAGGCCGGGGTACAGCGGGAAGGCCTCGGTGAGCGTCTTGACCCTGGCACGGAGCGCCTGCACGTCGGCGCCTGGCTTGAGGGCCTCCGCGATGACGTCGGACACGACGGTGAACTCGGCGTCGCCGAAGCCGCGGGTCGCGAGTGCGGGCGTGCCGATCCGCAGGCCGCTCGTGACCATCGGCGGGCGCGGATCGAACGGCACCGAGTTGCGGTTGACCGTGATGCCCACGTCGTGGAGGGCGTCCTCGGCCTGCTGTCCGTTGATCTCGGAGTGGCGCAGGTCGGCGAGCACGAGGTGCACGTCGGTGCCGCCGGTGAGCACGTCGACGCCGGCGGCGCGCGAGTCGTCTGCCGTCAGGCGGGCGGCGAGGATGCTGGCCCCGCGCAGGGTGCGCTCCTGGCGTTCCTTGAATTCCGGCTCGGCCGCGAGCTTGAACGCGGTCGCCTTGGCGGCGATGACGTGCATGAGCGGGCCGCCCTGCTGCCCGGGGAACACGTTCGAGTTGAGCTTCTTCGCGAGCGCGGTGTCACGGGACAGGATGAAGCCGGACCGGGGGCCGGCGAGGGTCTTGTGCACGGTCGAGGACACAACGTCGGCGTGCGGCACCGGTGACGGGTGCAGGCCGGCGGCGACGAGCCCGGCGAAGTGCGCCATGTCGACCCAGAGCAGGGCGCCGACCTCGTCGGCGATCGCACGGAACGCGGCGAAGTCGAGGTGGCGGGGGTATGCCGACCAGCCGGCGATGATGACCTTCGGCTTGTGCTCGAGGGCCTTGTCGCGGACGACGTCCATGTCGACGAGGAAGGTGTCCGGGTCGACGCCGTACGCGACCGGGTTGTAGAGCTTGCCGGAGAAGTTGAGCTTCATGCCGTGGGTGAGGTGGCCGCCGTGGGCGAGCTCGAGGCCGAGGATGGTATCGCCGGGCGTTGCGATCGCGGAGAGCACAGCGGCATTCGCGGTGGCACCGGAGTGCGGCTGCACGTTCGCGTATGCTGCGCCGAAGAGGGATTTCGCCCGCGCGATCGCGAGCTCCTCTGCGACGTCGACGAACTCGCATCCGCCGTAGTAGCGGCGCCCCGGGTAGCCCTCGGCGTACTTGTTGGTGAGCACGGAGCCCTGCGACTGCAGGATGGCGCGCGGCACGAAGTTCTCGCTCGCGATCATCTCGAGGTAGTCGCGCTGGCGACCCAGTTCGAGTTCGAGGACTGCGGCGATCTCGGGGTCGACGACCTCGAGCGGCTCGTTGAAGGTGGAATGCAGCGTGGTACCAGGCACAGATTCGGACACGGGTCTCCTCAGACTTTGAATTAATCGTCGTGGCCCAGGCGTGCGGCCACTAACCGTGTCAGTCGCTCCCCGATGGTGACCCATCTTTCGTGCTACGCCAGTTGCGACACGCAAATCCTATCAGGCACCGCGGTCCCCGCGGCGGTTCGCGCGTCCGAGCTCGTCGACGACGAGCAGTTCCGGCCGGAACCGGTCGGTGTCGTGCGCGACCCTCGCGATGAGGTGCGCGGCCATCGGTGCGGTCAGCGCCTGGAAGGCCACGATCGCGACCGAGAGCGTGACGGTGCCGAGGGTGAAGTTATTGACCGCGACATCCACCGTCACGGCGATGAGGCCGAAGATCTGCGGCTTGGTCGCCGCGTGCAGCCTGCTGAGGACGTCGGGAAAACGCAGCAGGCCGACGCCGGCCGCGAGGCACATCAGGGCGGCGGAGAGCACGAGCACCGCCGTCACCACGTCGCCGATCACTGCGGTCACGAGCGCTCCTTCCCGCCGAGGAAGCGGCCGACGGCGAGCGAGCCGAGCACCGCGAACAGGGCGAGCACGAGCAGCACCGGCAGGGTGTCGACGTGCCGGTTGATCGCCATCTCCGCGCCGAGCGCGCAGATCACGGTCGCGACGAGCACGTCGGAGGCGATCACGCGGTCGAGAACAGAGGGGCCGCGAATGATGCGGTACACCGCGCACAGTCCCCCGGCGCCGAAGAGCACGGCGGCTACGATCACGACGACTCCCATCAGGTTTCCTTTCCCGTGTCGTCCAGGTTCCGGCGGTCCCTGTCGTCGTCATTCCGAGCGGATGCCGGGCGCGCGTCCCCGGCCACGGCGCCCGTTGCCGCCGCAACGGCGGCCACGGCGTCGCCGAGGGCGAGTCTTTCGAGGTCTTCGCGCGAGCCGAAGGCGCGCACGATGCGCCGCTCGGTCGCGAGCACGCTCATCCGGAACCGGTCGATCTGGGCGGGCGTGCGCACGTTCAGCACGTGCAGGTAGAGCGTTGAGCTCACCCGGTCGGTGTCGATGACGATCGATCCTGGCACGATCGAGGTCGCAACGGCCGTCCAGGTCAGGATGAGGTCGCTCCGGGTGCCCAGCGGCACCGCGATGATCGCGCTGTCCGGACCGGCGGGCCTCCGGACGGGCCTGAGGGCCAGCCAGGCGACCTGCACGGACGCGCGCACGATGTCGACAAACAGCCGCAGCAGGAAGGCGAGGGCGCCTGCCGGGCTGATCCGGCCGCTCAGCTGCACGGCGGGCAGGTAGAACACGACGGAGACGAGCGCGGCGAGCAAGGCGCCGGTCACGAGGTTGAGCCAGGAGAAGCTACCCCAGAGCAGCATCCAGAGCAGCACGAGCCCGAGCCAGAGCGGGAGCTGGTTCAGGACGGCGCCGCGGCGTTCCGCGCGGGTCGTCACGGTGTGCCGCCCGGGAAGACCGCGTCGACATAGTCGGTCGGGGCTTCGATGTCGGCGGCGGCCCGCGCGGCGAAGTCGAACACGGGACCCGCGAAGACCGTGAGTCCGATGGTCAGCACGAGCAGCCCGGCGGTCGCGCCGACCATGAGCCGTGAGACGGTCTTGGTCACGACCGTGCCGTCGTCGTGCGGGTCGTCGGTCAGGCGGTCGAGCATGGGCGAGTCGTAGTCCTCGACCTCGCGGCGCGGTCGCCAGAAGGCCATGTTCCACGCCCGGGCGAGTGCGTAGAGGGTCAGGAGCGACGTCGCGGCCCCCGCGCCGATCACGGCCCATGCGAGCGGGGTGCCGAGCTGGGCCCCGGCCTGGAACAGCGCGAACTTGCCGAGGAAGCCGGAGAACGGCGGGATGCCGCCGAGGTTCATCGCCCCGATGAAGAACAGCACCGCGACAACGGGAGCGGCCTTGAGCATGCCGCCCAGCCGGGCGAGGGAGGTCGTGCCGCCAACGCGCTCGATGAGCCCGGCCGAGAGGAACAGGGTGGTCTGGACGCTGATGTGGTGCACGACGTAGAAGATCGTCGCGGCGAGCGCGAGCGGGGTGCCGATCGCGATGCCGAAGATCAGGTAGCCGATATGGCTGACCAGGGTGAAGGACAGCAGCCTCTTGATGTCGGCCTGGGCGAGCGCGCCGAGAATGCCGATCAGCATCGTGAGCGCGGCGACGATGAGCAGCGGCACCTGGAACGGGTTGCTCGGGAAGAGCAGGGTCTGGGTGCGGAGGATCGCGTAGACGCCGACCTTGGTGAGCAGGCCCGCGAAGACCGCCGTGACCGGGGCGGGTGCGGTCGGGTAGGAATCCGGAAGCCAGAACGAGAGCGGGAACACGGCGGCCTTCACCGAGAACGCGAGGAGGAGCATCAGCCCGAGGATGCCCTGCACGTCTCCGGGCAGAGCGGGGATGCGTTCGGCGAGGAGTGCGAGGGTCACAGTCCCGGTCGCGCCGTAGATCAGGGCGATCGAGCTGAGGAAAAGGATCGAGGAGACCAGGCTGACGACGAAGTAGGTGACCCCGGCACGGATGCGCGCACCGGTGCCGCCGAGGGTGAGCAGCACGTAGCTGGCCGAGAGCAGCATCTCGAAGCCGACGTAGAGGTTGAACAGGTCCCCGGCGATGAACGCGTTGAACAGTCCTGCGGCGAGCACGAGGTAGGTCGGGTGGAAGATCGAGACGGGGGTTTCCCTGTCGCCGTCGATGATGCCCTGGCCGACGGCGAAGAGCAGCACGCCGAGGAGCATCACGGCCGAGACGAGCAGCATCAGAGCGGAGAGTCGGTCCACGACGAGCACGATCCCCCACGGCGCCTGCCAGCCGCCGACGTACACGACGGCGGGTCCCTGCTGGTCGACGAGAACGAGGAGCGTGGCGCTGATCAGGGCGACCGCGGTCAGCGAGGCGACGCCGACAGCGATCTGGGTCACGGTGCGCCGGCCGAGGGCGAGCGTGATCGCGCTGCCGAGCAGCGGGATGGCGACGACGAGGGGGACGAGGATGGTCGCAAGGTTCATCGGGCGGCATCCGTGTCCCCGGGGCGGGCGGGCGCTCCGTCGTCGTAGTCGTCCGGGTCGTCGTGATCGTCGGGGTCGTCATGATCGCTCGCGTCGAGGGAGGCGCGCACGGCCGCGTCATCGTCTGCGGAGGACCGGAAGTCCTGCTCCGCGGAGGATGCGGTCTCCGCAGCGTGCTCGTCGGTGAGCGTGTCGCCCTCGTCGCCGAGCTGGGCGAGCCACCAGGCGCGGTAGACCAGGGCGAGGATGAGGGCGGTCACGCCGAAATTGATCACGATCGCGGTCAGCATCAGGATCTGCGGCACGGGATCGACCATGCCGGCGTCGCTCGCGGTTCCGGTGATGATCGGCGAGCTGCCGGGCCGGCCGCTCATGATGAAGATCAGCAGGTTGGTCGCGTTCCCGACGAGCACGAACCCGATCAGCACCCGGGTCAGGCTGCGCTCGAGCATGATGTAGACGCCGGCCGCATAGAGCACGGCCATGACGACGACGAGGGTCAGGGAGGCGCTCACGGGACTACCTCCGGCACCGGCACGGCGCCGGGTCCTGGCACCGGGGCACCCGCGGCATCGGAGCCGGAACCGGTCGCGGATGCGTCGGACCCGGCGGGCGGAGCCTCACCGGCCTCGCTCTGCCGGTCGATCTCGCTGCCGAGGCTGCGGAGGATGTCGAGTGCCAGGCCGATCACGACGAGGTAGACGCCGATGTCGAAAACAGTGGAGGTGCCGAAGGAGAGGTGCCCGAGCACGGGAACGTCGACGCTCGCGTACGCCGATTGCAGGGGGATCCCCGTGACGAACAGTGAGGCGACCGCGATGCCGACGGCGAGGATCACGCCGAGGCCGAGGATCTTGCCCGGGTCGATCGGGGCGGCTTCGCCGAGTTCGTAGCGTCCTCCGGCGAGGTAGCGGGCGACGAGGGCGAGCCCGGCAAGGAGCCCGCCGGCGAATCCGCCCCCTGGCGCGTTGTGCCCGGCGAAGAGCAGGAACACCGACACGACGATCGCGGGGTGGAAGAGAAGCCGCACGATGACCTCGATCAGGATCGATCGGTCCTCCGGCTTGATCGTGCGCCCGGCGAGCAGCCAGGACTGTCGGGTGACGGCGTGGCCGGCCGAGGATGCCTGCGGGTCGGCGACGACGCGGCGACGGTTGCGCGGAGACCGTTGGGTTCGGGAGCCCTTCAGACGCGGCAGGGTCTCGGTACGCCCGGACACGAAGAGCAGGCTCGCGACGCCGGTCGCGACGACGATGAGCACGGACACCTCTCCCATCGTGTCCCAGGCCCGGATGTCGACGAGTGCGACGTTGACGATGTTGGTGCCATGCGCATCGAGCGTCAGGCGCGGCAGCTCGAGCGCGATGCTCGGCGCCTGCCGGGCGCCGAGGGCGATCACCGCGATGGTGCCCATCGTCGCCCCGACGAGCACCCCGATCAGGGCGCGGCGCCTGCGATGCAACGGCGCGTTCGGCCGGGTGACCGTCGCCGGCAGCCGGCGCAGCACGAGCACGAAGACCACGAGGGTCATCGTCTCCACGAGCGCCTGGGTCAGGGCGAGGTCGGGTGCGCCGTGGAACGCGAACAGGGCCACGAGGCCATAACCGGTGACTCCCGCGAGCAGCACCGACGTCATCCGCTGCCCGGACCGGGACGCCGCGATCGCCGCAACGCCCATGATCACGGCGATGATGACCTGGCCGGGGTAGTCCCAGAGCACGACCGAGTCCGGCCAGGTGCGGTTGACCAGGGCGGCGAAGCCGAGCGCGAGCACGAAGACCACGAGGATCGTGCCGAGGTACTGGGGCAGCCCGCCGCGCTGCGCGAAATGGGTGAGCCTCGCCGCGGTGCGATCGACGCTGCGCACGAGAAGCCCGTAGCCACGACCGGCGTCGACGGTGCCGGGAACTCGCTCCTGCAGCACCGCGACCCTGCGACGCTTCCAGAACATCGCGGCGCCGAGAGTGAGCACGACACCGGTGATGCCCAGGGCGGGTTCGAATCCGTGCCAAAGGGCGAGGTGCGCGTGCCCGCCGCCGGGGACGGTGTCCGCGTACGGCGTGAGCAGCGGGTCGAGCCGGTTGGCCAGCGGGCCGAGCGCGATCGTCGCGACGGCGAGTAGTCCAGGGGCGATCAGAATGTCCCAGCGGCTCGGGTGCAGGGCCGTTTGCGCCAGCGCCGGCCTCGTTCCGAACGCGCCGTGGAAGAAGCGGATGCTGTACGCCACGGTCAGCAGGGAGCCCACCGCCGTGCCGACGAGCGCCACCCAGCCCCAGCCGTCGCCGCGCAGTGCCGCCTCGAGGAATGCCGTGAAGACGGCCTCCTTGGCGACGAATCCGAGCAGGGGCGGAAGGCCGGCCATTGACGCCACGGCGACGAGCGCGATCACGGCGAGCGCCGGGTCGCTGCGGCCGATTCCGGAAAGCTTCCGGAGGTCGCGGGTGCCCGCGCGGTGGTCGATGATCCCCACGACGAGGAAGAGCGCCGCCTTGTAGAGCGCGTGGGCGAGGAGGAGCGCGGCCCCGGCGAGCGCCGCGTCGCGGGTGCCGAAACCGACGACGACCATGATGAAGCCGAGCTGGCTCACGGTTCCGTAAGCGAGCACGAGCTTGAGGTCGTGCTGCCGCAGGGAACGCCAGGCGCCCACGAGCATGGTCCAGACGCCGATCGTGACGAGCACCGGCATCCACCCCTCGGTGTCTGCGTACCCGGGGGCGAGACGGGCGACGAGGTAGATGCCGGCCTTGACCATGGCTGCGGCGTGCAGGTAGGCGCTGACCGGGGTGGGGGCGGCCATGGCGGCGGGGAGCCAGAAGTGGAAGGGGACGAGAGCCGACTTGGACAGGGCCCCGACGAGGATGAGCAGGATCGCCCAGGTCGCGACCGGGCCGGTGACGGGTTGGGCGACGAGCAGGGCGAGCGAGGTCGTCCCTGCCTCGACGCTGAGCATCACGACGCCGACGAGCATGACGAGTCCGCCGAAGGTCGTCACGATCAGGGCCTGGAGCGCGGCGCCCCTGCTCTCCCTGCGGAAGGTGTAATGGCCGATCAACAGGTAGGAGAGCACGCTCGTGATCTCCCAGAACATGAACATCACGACCACGTCGTCCGCGGTCACGAGCCCGTACATGGTGCCGGCGAAGGCGAGGAGGCAGGCTGCGAAGCGGCCGAGCGCCGGTTCGTCCGCGTCGAAGTAGCGGGCGCAGTACACGAGCACGAGGGCGCCGACGCCGGTCACGACGAGGGCGAGCAGCCAGGCGAGGGTGTCGACGCGGAAGGACAGCGCGACGCCGAGCTGCGGGATCCACGGAATGGTCGAGGTTTCCGACCCTCCGCGCGTGACCGTCGCGGTCTGGGTGAGCGTGAAGACGAACGCCGCCGCAGGCAGAAGCGCAATCAGGTAGAACACCCTGGTCGACAGCACGCGGGTGAGTGCCGGCGTCAGGACGGACAGCGCCAGGAAGGCGAGCAGGATCGTCGTCATGTGGCCTCCGGCTCTGTTTCTCGGGTCAGGGGTATGGAAAAACAGTCTACCGAGTGCCCCGTGGACGAACCCCGTTAGGGGGCGCAGGCGCCCCGCGGGTAGGGTGGGCGAAAGCAACTGGATCGGAAGTGCCCCCCATGACGAGTGCCATCCGGGGGCCGCAACGCCCCGATCCGACCGGGTCAGGGGCTGAGGCAGAGCCAGAGGAGCCTCACGAGCACGGGCACCACGGCCTGCCCGTCGAGACGCCGCTCGAGCACATCCACGACGCGACGAGCGTGCACGAGGATGCCGGCCTGCACAAGGGACTCAAGGCCCGCCAGGTGCAGATGATCGCCATCGGCGGCGCAATCGGCACCGGGCTGTTCCTCGGTGCCGGCGGCCGGCTGGCGTCAGCGGGTCCCTCCCTCGTCTTCGTCTACGCGATCTGCGGGTTCTTCGCGTTCCTGATCCTGCGGGCCCTCGGCGAGCTCGTGCTGCACCGCCCCTCTTCCGGATCGTTCGTGTCGTATGCCCGTGAGTTCTTCGGCGAGAAGGCCGCGTTCGTCACCGGCTGGCTGTACTG
The DNA here is from genome assembly GCF_035984545.1 of Cryobacterium sp. GrIS_2_6. Taxonomy (NCBI): domain Bacteria; kingdom Bacillati; phylum Actinomycetota; class Actinomycetes; order Micrococcales; family Microbacteriaceae; genus Cryobacterium; species Cryobacterium sp. GrIS_2_6. Next base: position 4,062,669 of record NZ_JAXCHP010000001.1, on the reverse strand, counting down.
GATCAACTGGGTGATGACCGCGATCGTCGACGTCACCGCCGTCGCGCTGTACATGAATTTCTTCGCCAAGTATTGGGCGCCCTTCGGGAGCGTGCCGCAGTGGCTCTACGCACTGACGGCCCTCGCGGTCGTGCTGTGCCTCAACCTCCTGTCGGTGAGCGTGTTCGGCGAGCTCGAGTTCTGGTTCGCACTGATCAAGGTCGTCGCGATCGTGTCCTTCCTGCTGGTCGGAACCTGGATGGTGATCTTCGGCACCCCGATCCCCGGCCAGGAGGCCGGCTTCAGCCTGATCGCGGACAACGGCGGCTGGTTCCCGAACGGGGTGCTCGCCTCGATCGTCGTCGTGCAGGGCGTCGTCTTCGCCTACGCCTCGATCGAACTCGTCGGCACGACCGCGGGCGAGACCGCACACCCCGAGACGGTGATGCCGAAGGCGATCAACACCGTGATCGTGCGCATCGCGGTCTTCTACGTCGGCTCGATCCTGCTGCTCTCGCTGCTGCTGCCGTACACCGCGTACCAGGCGGGCGTCAGCCCGTTCGTGACATTCTTCGGCAGCATCGGCGTCGGCGGGGTCGACGTGCTCATGAATCTCGTCGTGCTGACCGCAGCGCTGTCCTCGCTCAATGCCGGCCTCTACTCGACGGGACGGATCCTCCGGTCGATGTCGCTCGCGGGATCGGCGCCGCGCTTCGCCGGAAAGGTGAGCCGGACCGGGGTGCCGTTCGGCGGCATCCTCCTGACCGGCGTCGTCACCCTGCTCGGCGTCGGCCTCAATGCGATCGTGCCGGACGAGGCGTTCGAGATCGTGCTCAACATGGCGGCGATCGGGATCATCAGCGCGTGGGGGATGATCGTGCTCTGCCAGCTGCGCCTGCAGGCATGGGCGAAGCGCGGGATCTTGAAACGGCCGGCGTTCCGCCTGTTCGGCGCGCCGTACACCGGTTATGCGAGCCTCGGATTCCTGGCGACGGTTCTCGTGCTAATGGCCTTCGACTGGCCGGTCGGCACGCTCACGATCAGTTCCCTGATCGTGATCATTCCGGCGCTCGTGGTCGGCTGGTATGCCTGCCGCGGCCGGATCCTGCAGATCGCGCTCGCCCGCGACGGCAAGACAGGGGCCTTCCCGATCAAGGCCAACCGGCCGCTCGCCGACGAGAACGGGACCGGGACGCGTCGCCGCTAGCACGCCACCCGACACGGAGCAGTCGTAGCCGACGGGCCTGGCCTCCGGCGTACCAGGCGAGTCGCTACCCGGACCAGCGTCGCGGTGGAACGGGCGCCCTCCGCTCCTCCTGCGCCTGCCGTGAGATAGCATAATTCAGGAGGTCATCAGCCATGGGGGCGCAACTGGGGCGATGGGTCGGTCTGGTCATCGCGGGACTCGACCTTAGCGCGGCGAGCCTGCTCTGGTTCATCGTCGCAGCCGGGAATCCGACGGGTAGTGCAGCCCCGTTCGAGTACCTGGTCTTCGGTGTGCTCCCGGTGTTCTACGACCCGAGCGCACCAGCGCTCCGAGCGATCCTCGGCGCCATCGCCCTCGCCATACTCTTCGCCGCCGGCATCGGCCTCCTCGAAAGCCGGACGACGAACAAGTCCCGCAGGTCCTCCAACGCAAGCCGCCACCCGCTCGCGCCGAAGATCGTCATGGCCAGGAACGGGGGCGTCTTCACCGGCCCCGTCACGGTGACCGTGCTGATCCCCGCTCACAACGAGGCCCTGTCGCTGCCCGCGACCCTGGCCTCTCTCTTCGCCCAGTCGCATCCGCCGGAACGTGTGATCGTCGTGGCGGACAACTGCACCGACTCCACCGTCGCCATCGCCCGCGGACACGGCGTCAAGTTGTTCGAATCCGTGGACAACACCCAGAAGAAGGCCGGCGCGCTCAACCAGGCACTCAAGCGGGTGCTTCCCGGCCAGCTCGACAACGACGTCGTCATGATCATGGACGCTGACACCGCGCTCGACGACGGCTTCCTCGCCGCGGCCGTTGCCCGATTCGAGAGCGACCGCGCCCTGATGGCGATCGGGGGCCTCTTCTACGGGGAACCGGGGTTCGGCCTGCTCGGACTCCTGCAGCGCAACGAATACGTGCGTTATTCCCGAGAACTCGCCAGGCGGCGCGGCCGCGTCTTCGTCCTGACCGGGACGGCATCGTTGTTCCGGCCACTCGCGCTGCGCTACATCGCCGAGAACCGCGGTCTCGCGATCCCCGAGGTGCCCGGCGACGTCTACGACACACACGCGCTCACCGAGGACAACGAGCTGACCCTCGCGTTGAAGTCCCTCGGTGCCCTGATCACCTCCCCCGCCGCGTGCACCGTGGTGACCGAGCTGATGCCGACACTCCCCGCCCTCTGGCAGCAGCGCCTGCGCTGGCAACGCGGCGCCCTCGAGAACATCGGCGCGTACGGGCTGACCCCGGCGACCCTGCGCTACTGGGCGCAGCAGCTCGGCATCGGGTACAGCGTCATTGCCCTGACCTCGTTCCTGACCTTGATCCTGGTCACCCTGCTCGCCGCGAGCACCTGGATCTGGTTCCCGTTCTGGCTCGGTCTCGGGACGATCTTCATCGTCGAGCGCGTCGTCACCGTGTGGGAGGGCGGGTGGTGGGCCCGGCTGCTCGCGCTCACCGTCCTCCCCGAACTCTGCTTCGACATGTTCCTGAATGCGGTCTACGTCAAGGGCATCATCGACATCACTCTCGGCCGTCAGGCCGGCTGGGAGCACGCAACAATCAAGACACGAAACGTGGGGGCCAGCTGATTCCGATGTCATCACTCCTCACCCTGCAGGCGCTCACGCCGCCCCTGGCGATGCCGACCGGCATCCTGTTGCCGGATTCGGTCCTGGCCTCGACATTCTTCGCGATCTTTTGAGCGTTCGTCGGGATCAATACGGTCATCTACGTTGCGCTCGCAGTGACCAAGATCCTGCCGAAAATCTACCTGACCGATCTGATCAGGGGCAGGAACCGTCGGGCCACGGCCCGGAGCATCTACGGGGTGGATTCGCCGCCTGCACAGCCGCAGGCGCGCGTTCACGCTGGAATGCACTCGGCCCGGAATTCGGCCAGGTCCCCGGCTCGGCAGCCCTCGCGGCATCCTCCACGGCACTCCACGCAGCCCCCGGAGGGATCGCCCGCGCAGCCATCACCTTCACCTTCACCGTCGCCACCGCGCCGCTGACAGGGTACCGAGACGCGCGAGGCTCCCGTTACCCGGCCGAGCGGCGCCGGATCACCAGCTGGCTCACGAGCACGAGCACGAGCGCGGCGACGAGGATACCGACGTAGACGAACGGCACGGAGGTGATGCCTGAGCGTTCGAGGAGGATCCCGCCGAGGAGGGCGCCGCCGCCGATCCCGGTGTTGAACGCGGTCGTGTAGAAAGCGCTCGCGGTGTCGCGGATGCGACGGGAGGCGGTGTGCATCAGCCGGGTCTGCAGGAGGGCGGGGAGGGCGCCGAACGCGATGCCCCAGAGCAGGAACGCGATGATGGCGACCGGGAGCAGGCCGCTCCAGATGCTCAGCGCCGACACACTGACCGCGCTCACGACGAGGCCGAGCACGAGGCCGAGCTGGGGCCGGGCGGCGAACACCGTGCCGCTCAGGAGCAGTCCGACGGCACCGGCGATCCCATAAGCGAAGAGGAACGGAGCGATCGTGGACGGATCGACCCCGAGGCCGTCGATCAGGAACGGCGCGATGTACGTGTAGAAGGAATAGTGACCGATCATGATCAGGGCTGCGATGACGCAGATCAGAGCGACGGGAGCGATCGTCGGGTCCCGGAGCTCTGGCGCCTGGGGGCGCGGGGCCGGGTCGGTCACGGCTGCCGGGTCGGTCACGGATGCTGACGTGGTCTCGACCGGCGCCGCGCTCGCGTCCGAGGCGTCGAGGGCGGATGCCGCGGCATCCGCTACCTGCCCCGGCGCACCCCGGTCGCCGCGCGGCGGGGAGACGTAGTGCTCAACCTTCGGGAGGAACCGCCAGACGAGGGCCGCGCCAATGAGCATGAGCACGGCGAGCAGGACGAAGGACAGGCGCCAGCCGAGCGCATGCCCGGCCGCCGTCCCGAGCGGCACGCCGAAAACGAAGGCGAGGGTGCCGCCGGAGATCGTGATCGAGATCGCCCGGCCGATCTGTTCCTTGGGCACGAGGTGGGCTGAGTACGCGCCGACGACGCCCCAGAACAGGCCATGGGCGAGGCCGCCGAGCACCCGGGTGGCGACGACGAGTTCGTAGCTGGGGGCGAGCGCGGTGAGCACGTTGCTGAGCGCGAAGACGAGGAGCACGAACACGATCAGTCCGTGCCGGGGCAGTCGTTTCGTGAGCAGGGCCAGCGGGGTGCTCGTGAGCACGACGGTGAACGCGAACCAGCTCACGAGCAGGCCGGTCTGCGACTGCGGCACTCCGAGCGATCCGCTCATCTCCGGGAGCAGGCCGGTCGGCAGCATCTCGCTGGTGACGGAGAGGAACACGGCACCGGAGAGGGCGAGCAGCCCGATCCAGGGGAAGCGGGCCGGAGGCGTCGAGGCGACCGAGCCGGTGCGGGGGCGGTCGGAGTGCGCCGTGGCGGTGTTGGCGGGATCGAAGCGGGGCAGCTCGATCGGCGAAGTCAGGGACATCGGTGTGCTCACAGAGGGCTGGGCCTGCAGCCCGCGCGGGGCGAGGCCGGCGCCAGCCGGATCGTGTGCGCGCAGCGTGCGCGCCCGGGGCCTGTCGCTTGTGCCGGCCGCATCCAGCCTAACCGACAGCCCGACAGCAGCCGATAGCCTAGACGGATGACTAGTTCCACTCCGCTGCCCGCACACCACCACTGGGTCATCGCCCTCGTCTGCGTCGACCAGCCGGGCATCGTCCACGCCGTGAGCGGCGCCATCGTGCTGGCTCACGGCAACATCACCGAGAGCCAGCAGTTCACGAGCGCCGACACCGGCCGGTTCTTCATGCGACTCCAGATCGAGACTCCCGCCTCACGCGAGGAGCTCACGGCGGCGCTCGCACCCGTCGCCGAGCGCTACGCGATGACGTCGGTGATCGACGTCGTCGGCCGCCCGCTCCGCACCCTCGTGCTCGCCTCGACGGCGGGCAACTGCGTGAACGACCTGCTCTTCCGGCACCGGGGCGGCCAGGTGCCGATCGAGATCCCGCTGGTGCTGAGCAACCACGGCACCCTGCGCGACCTCGTCGGCTTCTACGGGGTGCCGTTCGAATCGCTCCCCATCACGGATGCCGCGAGCAAGGCCGCCTTCGAAGCCCGGGTCATCCAGGCGATCGAGGACAACGACATCGAGCTCGTCGTGCTCGCGCGGTACATGCAGATCCTGTCCCCTGAGCTGTGCGCGGTCCTCGAGGGCCGGGCCATCAACATCCACCACTCGTTCCTGCCGGGGTTCAAGGGCGCGAACCCGTACAAGCAGGCCCACGCGCGCGGGGTCAAGCTGATCGGGGCGACCGCTCACTTCGTGACGAGCGACCTCGACGAGGGACCGATCATCGAGCAGAACGTGGTCCGTGTGGACCACTCCCGCACGCCGGCCGAGCTCGTCGCGATCGGCCAGGACGAGGAGAGCCGTACCCTCACGCAGGCGGTGACCTGGTTCGCCGAGCACCGGGTGCTGCTCGATGGGGCCCGTACGATCATCTTCAAGTAGCCGCCGGCATCCGTCACCTTTCCGGTCGAGGGCGACCGTTCCACCGGGCACTCTCGACCGGAAAGGTGAACCTCGCGGAACGGTAGAGTTGGCGGGTGACTGACTCCCGTGCCCTGCCGAAGATCGGGTTCAACGACGTTCTGCGGTTCCTGCTCGAATTGTTCGCGTTCATTTCGCTCGCGGTGTGGGGCTTCACGACCTGGCCGTTCCCGTGGCCCGCGCTGCTCGTCGGTATCGTCGCCCCCGCATTCGCGATCATCCTCTGGGCGCTGTTCCGGTCGCCGAAGGCCGTCTTCCGGCTCGACGCGTTCGGCAAGGCGATCATCGAGATCGCCGTGTTCGGCGCTGCCGCGATCGCGTGGTGGGACATGGGCCTGCCGATCATCGGCGGCGTCTTCGCGGTCGTCGCGACGTTCAGCGGCGTCCTCTCCGGTCGCGCCGAACTCCGCTAGCGGCCGTTCCGTCGACAACTGTCGCCGGAACGGACAACTGTTACCGGTGCGCCGGACGCAGCTGTCCGAAACGGCAACAGTCAGGCGGGACGGACCGCGCGAGTCTCCCGCGGCATCCGCACGGCGAAGGCGCTCGTCGCGAGGAAGAACACCGCACCGACACCGAACGCGACCGGGTACGAGACGGAGTCTGCGAGCAGGCCCGCCGCGAGCGGGCCGATGATCGCCCCAAAGTCAGAGAACATCGAGAAGACCGCGACCGGGCGTCCGCCGCCGGCCCCCGCTGCGTCGCCGACCGCGGCGGCCGGAGCCGTACCGAGGAACGCCGACGCGACCCCGTACACGCAGAGCAGAACGGTCAGCACCATGATGTTGGGCGCGAACGGCACGGCGAAAATGGTCACGGCCGCGAGCAGGCATGCTCCGATGATCGCCGGGCGGCGTCCGACGGTGTCGACGAAGCGGGCAGCCGGCGCGAGTGCGAGCGTCTGGGCGACCGCCGCGACGGCGAAGGCAACACCGGTCCACGAGCTCGGTCCGCGCAACACCTCGACGACGAGCACAGGGATCAGCGCGTTGCGCACACCGAACGAGGTCCAGCCCTGCGCGAAGTTGGCCAGGCACGCGGCCCGGAACCGGGGGTCGGCGAGCACCGTGCGGAACAGGACCCGGGGCGCCGACCCGCCGGAGGCATCAGCCGGCGCGTTGCGATAGCCGGGGCTCAGCAGCAGCAGCCCGAGCACACCGGCGATCGCGAGAGTGCCTGCGTAGAAGAAGAACGGCGCGGTGAGGGAGATCGTCGCGAGCAGGCCGCCGAGGGCGGGGCCGGCCATGCCGCCGAGGAGGAACCCGCCCTGGTAGAAGCCGATGGCGCGGCCGCGGATGCCCGGAGCGGTCGCGCCGAGCAGGAGCGTCATCGCCGAGACGGTGAACATCGCGGAGCCGATGCCCCCTGCCCCGCGCAACAGGAGCAACTGCGGGTAGTTCTGGGCGATGCCCGCGAGCCCGCTCGAGAGCGCGACGATGCCGATGCCCGCCGCGAGGATGGTCCGCTCCCCCGCCCAGTCGATCAGGCGCCCGCAGAAGGGGCTCGCAACGAACCGCATCAGCGCGAACGCGGAGACGACCGCGCCGATCTCGAGGTTGCCGACGCCGAAGCTGCGCACGTAGACCGGAAGCACGGGGACGACGACGCCGAAACCGACCATGACGAAGAAGGCGATCCCGCCGAGGACGAGCACGTCCCGGGAGAGTCGCGGCTGCGCATCCGCCCCAGTGGACGGCGTGCGGGGGCGGAAGAGGCGCATCTACTCAGGCTAGGCCGTCCGGGTGGGGTCGGCGTGCGGCGGATGCCACGGCTCAGCTCACGAGCACACTCGCCGGTTCGGGGCGTACCGGTGCGCTCCCGGCAGCGATCGCGGCATCCCGCCGCCCGCCGATGGCCCGGAGCGCGTTGAGGATCGTCGCGAGGTCGACGAGCTCCTGGAGGAGCGCCCCGATCGTCGCCGGGATCAGCCCGAACGCGGCGAGGCCCATCAGGACCAGGCTCAGCGCGATGCCGAGCCAGATGCTCTGCAGCGCGATCCGGATGGTGTCCTGCCCGATCACGACCGCCCGGGCCGTGCGCGAGAGGTCGTCGATCAGGATGACGACATCGGCGGACTCGCTCGCAGCGGTCGCGCCACGGGCACCCATTGCGATCCCGACATCCGCCACCGCGAGCACGGGCGCGTCGTTGACCCCGTCGCCGACCATGATCACCGGTCGCTTGTCGATCCCGCGCACTGCGTTGACCTTGTCGACCGGCAGGCAGTCGGCCTGCACGTTCTCGATGCCCACGAGACCGGCGATGTGCTCGGCCGTCGGCCGGGCGTCACCGGTGAGCATGATCGCATTGTGGATGCCGAGGTCTGCGAGCTCCCCGATCGTCTGGCGGGCGTTGCCCCTCAGCCGGTCGCTCGCGACGATGCTCCCGGCGAAGTGCCCGTCGACGGCGACATAGATGGCGAGTTCGCCGCCGTCGAGCGGGGTCGCTGCGGCGTCCGGCGCCTTCGCTGCGATGTAGGAGAACTTGCCGACGGCGACCTCACGGCCGTCGAGCGTGGCGACGACGCCGTGGGCGGGCACCTCGCTCGCCGTGTCGCTCGCGGTGAGTTCGAGGTCTTTGGCCCTGGCCGCAGCGATGATGGATGCCGCGAGCACGTGCGACGAGTACTGCTCGGCCGACGCGGCGAGCGCCAGCACCTCGTCAGCGTCGAACCCGCCGGCGGGCAGCACCCGGGCGATCGTTGGGGTGCCGTGCGTCAGCGTCCCGGTCTTGTCGAAGACGACGGTCCGGGCGGTCGAGAGAGTCTCGAGCACTCCGCCGCCCTTGACGATGATGCCGTTGCGGGCCGCACGGCTCATGCCACCCATGAAGGCGATCGGCGCCGAGATGAGCAGCGGGCACGGTGTGGCGACGACGAGCACCTCGGCGAAGCGCACCGGATCCCCGGTGAGCAGCCAGGCGAGACCCGCGACGGCCAGCGCGACCGCGGTGAACGGCACCGCGTAGCGGTCGGCGAGCCGCACGACGGGAGCCTTGCTCGCGGAGGCCTCCTCGACGAGGGCGACGATCTGCTGGTACTGGCTTTTCGCCGCGGTCGCCGTTGCGCGGATCGTCGCGGCCGCCTGGCCGTTGATCGACCCCGAGAGGATGCCGTCTCCGGCGCTCCGCTCCACCGGCAGGCTCTCCCCGGTGAGGGACGACTCGTCGAAGGCGGCGCTCGCGGAAACGAGTTCGCCGTCGACGGGGACGATCTCCGCCGGACGCACCAGAAGCAGGTCTCCCGGCTGCACCTCCGTCACGGGCACGTCGTCGACGTCCGCCGGGTCGCCGGCACCGTTCAGGCGATGCGCGATCTGCGGTGCCCGGTTCAGCAGCGCGTTGAGTTCCCGCTTGGCGCGGTTCACGGCGAAGTCCTCGAGGGCTGCTCCCCCGGTGAGCATCAGCACGATCAGGATGGTCGCGACGTACTCGCCGACGAGCACCGTTGCGACGATGGCGGTGATCGCGAGCAGGTCAACGCCGAAGCTGCCGTGGCGCAGCTGCTTGACCATGCCCACGGCCGAGATTGCGGCGACGAACAGGCCGAAGCCGCCGAACAGCCAGGCCAGGGAGTCGGCGAAGCCGGCGAGGGCGAGCCCGATCCCGACCAGCCCGAGCACGATGGTCGCGGCGACAAGCGGATACCGCCGTACGGCGGCGAGCAGACGGGACATGCTTCAAGTCTCGTCCCGTCCCCCGTCCACCGCCAGCAAGGTGAGGCTCGCCTGTCAGGGGCGGATGCCCGGCCGACGACGCGCGCCGGGCATCCGTCTCGAGGGCGGTCGTCTCAGAGCACGAGCGCGGTCAGGAAGGCCGCCTTGATGGCCTCGCCGACCTTGGCCGGGTGCACGCAGTCGCCGAGCTGATGCACGTTGTCGCGCCCTTCGAGCGCTGCGTGAGCGCCGTGTCCGGACGCACCCCGAAGGCCGCGATCACCGTGGACACGATGACGTGCACGGCGCCGTCCTGGCCGGTCGCGGTGAGGCCGTCGGCGTCGACGGACGTGACGGTGTGCGCGGTGAGGATCCGGACGCTCTTCTCGGTGAGTTCGGGCCCGAGGCCGGCGAAGTCGGCGTCGCCCGCGGCGAGGGCGGCCTCCGCGTTCTCCGGGGTGTGGTTGCCGACGGCCATCACGGGGACGGAGACGACGTCCTTGAGTGCGCGGGCCGCCGGGACCCTGCACGCGTCGCCGAGGTGGTACGGCGGGAAGACGTAGTCCATGGTTTCGTATGACCCGTCGTCGGCGTATGACCCGTCGTCGGCGATGATGAGGTCGAGCCCTGCCACGGCGAGCACGACGGCGATGGCCTGGCCCTCCGCCGTCGTGCGGCCCCCGGCGAAACGGTGGTTGACCGAGAGGCGGAAGCTGACGGGCAGGCCAGGCGCGTTGGCCTTGACGGCGGCGATGATCTCGGTCGCGAACCGGCAGCGGTTCTCGACACTGCCGCCGTAGACATCCGTGCGGCGGTTCCACCAGGCGCTCATGAACTGGTCGATCAGGTAGCCCGTGTGGCCGTGGATGTCGATCGCATCCATCCCAGCGTCGCCGGCGCGGGCTGCGGCTTCGCCGAAGCGCCGGACGAGCAGGTGGATCTCGTCGATCTCAAGCGGCCGGCAGAGCACAATCGGGTCGGCATAGTGCGCGTTCCCGTGCGATGACCTATGATCGTCGACCTGAGGCGCATCCCGGACGGGAAATCGGGCGGAAAAAAATGGAGCAAGAGCGACGACCTGATTTGTTTCAATCCTCGGTGAGCCGCCAGAATGAAAACCGAAGAATCGCTATGGATTCGTTCCGGATGTCCGGTCCCGAAGCATCGCGAAGTCGATCGCGAGCAGGTATTTGATCCGCTCCTCGCGCATCCGCGCGTAGCCGGGGGCGTGGCCGTCGATCGTCTGGCGGATCAGGCGTGCGGCAAGGGCCTTCCGGATCTCGTAACTCGCGTCGTGTTGCGCGTTCTCGACGATCGCGGCCAGTTTCTCGTCGTCGTCCGCGACCGCGTGCAGGATGAGGGCGAGCCCGTTGTGGGCGCGACGACGGCGGGCGAGCCTGCCGATGTCGAGCCGCTCATCCTCTGTGAAGCCCTGCGACCAGCGCCGGGACGCAAGTTCCCGTCTTTCCTGCGCGACGCGGGCGGCATCCTCTTCGTTCTGCACCGCAAGAAGGAGCAGTTCTTCGCGCGCGACCGTCTGGTAGGACGATTCGTCGAAGTTGTCGTGCTCGCGGAGAGCACCGACGATGATGTGGTTCTTCACAGCCATCCGCACCGCGGAGAGGGCGATCAGGAGGCCCTCGTCGATGATCCGTTCCATGGCGTTCATCCGCGGCGCCGCATCAGACGCGAGGGTCGCGTGCGGGACACCGAATGCCAGTCAGGTGCCATACCGCGCCGCTTTCTCGTCCAGGTGAGAAACTATGTCTCCACACTGATTTTATGGGCATTCGACTCCCGTGCGCATGCCGCGCGCAATACCCGAAAGGTTCCGATGTCCCCTGTCGATCCCGCCTCGTCCTTCCCCGGCGTCGTCGAACGCCTCCGCGCGGCGGGATGCGTCTTCGCCGAGGAGGAAGCGGAGCTCCTCCTCGGCGAGGCTCGGTCGGCGGACGAGCTCGAGGACCTGCTGGAGCGCAGGGTGGGCGGGGAGCCGCTCGAATACGTCCTCGGCTGGGCGCTGTTCTGCGGGCTGCGGGTGCACGTCGAACCCGGGGTCTTCGTGCCGCGGCGACGCACAGAGGCGCTCGTGCGCGAGGCCGCCGGGCTCGCCGGTCGTGGTGCGATCGTCGTCGACCTCTGCTGCGGCACGGGAGCCGTCGGCGCCGCCCTGCTCTCGGCCCTGCCGGGGCTGGGACTCGACCTCCTGGCGGCGGACCTCGACCCGGTCGCAGTCCGCTGCGCCCGCGTCAACCTCCCGGGACGACCCGTGGTCGAGGGCGATCTTTTCGCCCCCCCTGCCCCTGGCCTTACGCGGCCGGATCGCGCTCCTGCTCGTCAACGCGCCCTACGTGCCGACCGGCTCCATCGAATGGATGCCGCCAGAGGCCCGGGTGCACGAACACCGGCTGGCGCTCGACGGCGGTTCGGACGGGCTCGACGTGCAGCGAAGGGTCGCGGCGGCTGCGGCAGGCTGGCTCGCCCCCGGCGGCCATCTCATGATCGAGACGAGTGCGCGCCAGGCGCCTGTGACGAGCGCGTTGTTCGCCAGGAACGGCCTGCTCCCCCGTACCGCGCACCACGAGGACGTCGACGGAACCGTTGTGATCGGCACACGGGTGAGGCCCCCGACCCCAGAGGTCGAGGGCCTCTCCCTGACGAGCGGGCCCGGTTAGGCCAGGCGCGTCTGCAGGTTGGTCGCGATGGCCGCGAGGAATTCCTCGGTCGTCTGGTAGCCCTGCTCCGGGCCGACCAGCAACGCGAGGTCCTTGGTCATCTGGCCGCTTTCGACGGTTGTGATGACGACGTCCTCGAGGGTTTCGGCGAACTCGGCGAGCGCCGGGTTGCCGTCGAGCTTCGCCCGGTGCGAGAGGCCGCGGGTCCAGGCATAGATCGAGGCGATCGGGTTCGTCGAGGTGGGCTTGCCCTGCTGGTGCTGGCGGTAGTGGCGGGTCACGGTGCCGTGGGCTGCCTCTGCCTCAACGACCTTGCCATCGGGAGTCGAGAGCACGCTCGTCATCAGGCCGAGCGAGCCGAAGCCCTGCGCGACGGTGTCCGACTGCACGTCGCCGTCGTAGTTCTTGCAGGCCCAGACGTAGCCGCCTTCCCACTTCATGGCGGATGCGACCATGTCGTCGATCAGGCGGTGCTCGTAGGTGAGGCCGGCAGCCTCGTAGCGGGCCTTGAACTCGGTGTCGAAGATCTCCTGGAAGATGTCCTTGAACCGGCCGTCGTATGCCTTGAGGATGGTGTTCTTGGTCGACAGGTAGACCGGGTAGTTCCGCACGAGGCCGTAGTTGAGCGAGGCACGGGCGAAGTCACGGATCGAGCTGTCGAGGTTGTACATGCCCATCGCGACACCGCTGCCCGGGGACTGGAAGACCTCGAAGGTCTGTGCCTCCGAGCCGTCCTTCGGTGTGAAGGTCATGCTGAGCGTGCCCTCACCCTCGAAGCGGAAGTTCGTGGCGCGGTACTGGTCGCCGAAGGCGTGGCGTCCGATGATGATCGGCTTGTTCCAGCCGGGAACCAGGCGCGGGATGTTGGAAATGATGATCGGCTCACGGAAGATCGTGCCGCCGAGAATGTTGCGGATCGTGCCGTTGGGAGACGCCCACATCTTCTTGAGGCCGAATTCCTCGACCCTGGCCTCGTCCGGGGTGATGGTCGCGCACTTCACGCCGACGCCGTGCTTCTGGATGGCGTGGGCCGCGTCGATCGTGATCTGGTCGTCGGTCTCATCGCGTTTCTGGATCGACAGGTCGTAGTACTCGAGGTCGATGTCGAGGTACGGGTGAATGAGCGTGTCCTTGATGGCCTGCCAGATGATGCGCGTCATCTCGTCCCCGTCGAGCTCGACGACAGTGCCTTCAACCTTGATCTTCGCCAATGAATTCTCCTCAGAATGGTACCGGCCACGTGGCCGAGTCAATTCTACAAGGCCCCCGCAACTGTCTCGACATCGAGACAGTTTTCGGTCCGGTTCTGCCCAGCGCACAAAACCCGACTACCACGCCGGTCGGCCGCAGGTTAGCCTGTTGCCATGGGTGAACTACGTCTGGAAGAACTGTCCGCACGCAACATTGTTGCGGCCAATAGCCTCAGTCTCAAACCGGGCCAGGAGCTGTACATCGCTCCCGTCTCCTATGCGGTGGCGGCTTCCGTGATCAATCCCGCGACCGCGTGGCAGCGCGTCGTGTTGCTCGACGGCGAGGTGGCCGGGTTCATCCACGGCAACTTCGACCCGGATTCGGAGCACGAGGAATTCCGGGCCTGCATCTGGAGGATCAACGTCGACGCGAGCGCCCAGGGCAAGGGCGTCGGCAAATTCGCAGCAGAGTCACTCGCCCAGGAGGCCAGGAAGCGGGGCTTCGACCACATCACCGTGATCTGGGAACCCGGCGAAGAAGGACCGGAGTCGTTCTTCCACCGGATCGGCTTCGTCGACATCGGCGAGACGGTATACGGCGAGATGATCGGTTCGCTCAAGCTGTAGCGGCCAGACGGTCCCGCTGGCCATGCGCCTCGCCCCCGACAGCGACTTCGTCACGCATGTCCTCGGCATCGTCGACTCGATTCCCGCCGGGCGGGTGATGACCTACGGCGACGTCGCGGCGGTGCTCGGTTCTCGCGGCGCCCGTGTCGTCGGCCAGATCATGGCGCACTATGGGGCGGATGTCCCCTGGTGGCGGGTGATCCGCGCCGGCGGCCACCCGCCGGCCCTGCACGAGGCCAGGGCGCTGCCGCACTACCGGGAAGAGGGCACCCCGCTCGTCCTCCTGCGCACCGCGGAGTCCGGCTACCGGGTCGACTACCCGGCCGCGCGCTGGTCACCGACCTGACCTGCCCCTCGCGGGCGAAGCCGGCACCGGGTACGGTGCCCGCATGGACAGTGAAGAAGGCTTTCAGGATCCCGTCGTCCCAATCCCGGCCTCTACCGGGTGATCCTCGAGAATGAGCGGGTACGCGTCCTCGAATACCGGGACACGCCCGGTGCCGCGACCGCGCCGCACCGGCATCCGGACAGCGTCATGGTCACCCTGAGCGAGTTCAGCCGGCGGATCTCGTCGAACGGCCGCGCCGTCGACGTCGAGCTTCCCGCCGGGGTCGCGCGGTGGCTTCCCGCCCAGGAACACACCGGTGCGAACACCGGCGATACCGACACGCACTCGATCTTCATCGAGCTCAAGGAGCCGGCGCGGCATCCCCGCGGGCGCACGGACGAGCGGCCGCTCGGGCCGCAGTCCGCCACGCCGTCGGCGCCGGACACCGACGATGAGGCGAACGTCTGGGGCTTCTCCTAGCGCGTCGCAGGCAAACGGTGTTAGCGTGCGGCATGTCCAGTGAACAGAACGCCACACAGTCCCTCGATCCGCTCGTGACGGATCCCGGCGTCTACCGGGTATTGCTCGAAAACGACCGCGTTCGCGTGCTCGAATTCCTCGATGCTCCCGGCGACACCACCAACCCGCACGAGCATCCCGACAGTGTGATGATCACGCTGAGCGCATACGCCCGGAGGTTCTCCTTCGAGGGCAGGGAGGTCGACGTCGAACTCCCGGCCGGCGAAACCGCCTGGCTCCCCGCCCAGGAACACGCCGGCGTGAACATCGGCACCACGCCGACCCACGCGATCTTCGTCGAGCTCAAGGAACAGGCCGTGCGGGCCCCCGATCCCAGCCTGCACCCGCTCGGGCCGGCGCCGCGCCCCTTGATCGGCATCCCGTTGTCGGACGCCTCGAGCGACGAGGAGAAGGCCTGGGGCTTCGCCTAGGCTGGTCTCCCCTGCCGGCTCAGGCCGGCAGGCGCCAGTCGCCTGACCGCATGGTCGCGGTGACGTAGAGTCCGGCATCGAGGACGATCAGGTCGGCCGGCTGCCCCACGGCGAGGCGGCCACAGTCGGTGAGGCCGATCATGTCGGCCGGGTTCTGCGTGGCCGCTCGCACCGCGGTGGCGAGGTCGACCCCAGCCGTGTGCACGGCGAACCGAACGGCCTCGCTCAGGGTGAGGACACTCCCGGCGATCGTCCCGTCCGCGAGGCGCGCTTCACCGTCCAGCACGCTGACGGGGAGGCCGCCGAGGGTGTACTCGCCCTCGTCCGCGCCGGCCGCGGCCATCGCGTCGGTCACGAACACCGGTCGCGACGGGCTCTGCGTGATGAAGCGGACGACCGCAGGATGCAGGTGCACCCCGTCTGCGATCAGTTCGGCGAACACGGCGGGGTTCTCGAGCAGCGCGAGCGAAGGCCCGGGTTCCCGATGGTGCAGGGGACGCATCGCGTTGAAGAGGTGCGTGCCCGCCGTGGCCCCCGCCTGGATCGCCTGCCTGGTCATGTCGTCGTTGGCGTCGGTGTGGCCGATCGCGGCGACCGCGCCGTATCCGACGACCCGCCGGACGGCGTCGAGCCCGCCCGGGAGTTCCGGGGCGATCGTGACCATGCGCACCGTGCCGTGGCCGGCACGCATGAGGCGGTCGATGCTGTCCCTGTCGGGCACCCGGAGCAGCTCCGCCGTATGGGCGCCCCGATGGATCGGGCTCAGCCAGGGTCCTTCGAGGTGGATGCCTGCGAGCAGGCCGGAATCGACGAGGTCGGCGAGGCCGGCCACCAGGCGTTCCATCTCGTCGAGCGGTGCCGTGACGAGGCTCGCCATCAGCGTCGTCGTGCCGTGTTCCCGGTGGGTCGCCGCGATCCCGGCCGCCGCGATCTCCGTGTCGGCATCGTTGAAGCTGAATCCGCCGCCGCCGTGATTGTGCACGTCGACGAACCCGGGGGCGAGGATCCCGTCCGGGTAGCGGACATCGGCGACGCGCGGCGGGTCGCCTGCGCCGACGGCGACGATCCGTCCGGCCCTGACCTCGACCCAGCCCGGGGTGTACACGGCGTCCGCGGCGACGACCGTGCCGGCGCTGAGCAGAATCGAGTCGGCCACGGGGTTAGATTCCCTGCCAGGCGTACTTGTGGGCGTATGCGTATGCGTAGTAGTCCCGGTTGGCGAGGCGGGATGCCGCAGCCTCGTCGACGAGGACGGTCACGTGCGGGTGAAGCTGGATGACCGAACCGGGCTTGCTCGACGAGACCGGTCCCTCGACGGCGGACGCGATCGCATCCGCTTTCTCTTCGCCGAACGCGAGCAGGATGAGGTGCCTGGCGCGGCGAATCGTGCCGAGGCCCTGGGTCATGCAGTGGATCGGCACGTCGTCGGCAGTGGCGAAGAAGCGCGCGTTGTCGATCCGGGTCTTCTCGGTCAGGGTCTTGATCCGGGTGACGGACGCGAAGGAGGAACCTGGCTCGTTGAAACCGACGTGACCGGTCTGCCCGATACCGAGGATTTGCACGTCGACGCCGCCGGCCGCGACGATGGCGGCCTCGTAGTCGAGTCCGGCGGTCTCGAGGGTGGCCACGTCGCCGTTCGGGGTACGGATGTTCGCGGGGTCGAGACCAAGGGGCACGACGACGTCGCGGGTGATGACGGCGCGGTAGCTCTCCGGGTGCCCTGCGGGCAGCCCGACGTATTCGTCGAGGGCGAAGCCGCGCACGCGGGACATGTCGAGGGGTTCCTCCGCGAGGGAGGCCGCGAGCGCCGCGTACACGGAGAGCGGCGTGGACCCTGTGGCCAGGCCGAGGACGGCATCCGGCTTGCGCATGATCAGGGCACGGATGGATGCCGCAGCAAGCGTTCCCGCTGCGGTCTCGGTGTCGAGGACGATTACTTCAGCCAATGTTCTGCTCCAGTTTCACAATGATGGTGCGTGGTGGTGCTGCCGGGGTCACGGGCTCGCCCGCGACCCCGGCGTTGGTGGGATTAGACCGTCGTGGACGAAGCGGAGTCGGCCACGGTCGCGTCGGGGACCTCGTCCTCGCCGCGACCGGGGGTCTTCAGGTTCCACTTGCGAATCACGAAGCGGAACAGGAAGTAGTAGATGGCCCCGTATGCGAGCCCGATCGGGATGAGCAGCAGCGGCTTTTCGGCCAGGCCGAAGTTGAGCACGTAGTCGAACGTGCCTGCGCTGAAGGTGAACCCGTCCCTAATCCCGAGGGCGTTCACGAGGGCGAGCGAGGAACCGGTCAGCACCGCGTGGATGAGGTAGAGCGGGAAAGCGACGAACATGAAGGAGAACTCGAGGGGCTCCGTGACGCCGGTGAGCATGGCGGTGAGCGCACCGGAGAGCATGATGCCGCCGACGATCTTCTTCTGGGACGGCTTGGCTTCCTGCCAGATGGCGAGGGCGCCGGCCGGCAGCGCGAACATCATGATCGGGAAGAACCCGGTCATGAAGGAGCCGGCGGTCGGGTCGCCGGCGAAGAACCGGGCGATGTCACCGTGCGCGCCGTTGAAGTCGCCGATCACGAACCACATCACCGAGTTGAGGATGTGGTGCAGCCCGACCGGGATCAGCAGCCGGTTGGTCGTGCCGTAGAGGAAACCGCCCCAGATGTTGTTGGAGGAGACGAACTCGCCGAAGCCGGAGAGACCGGTCGCGAAGGCGGGGTAGACGAAGGCCAGCAGGACGCCGAGAACGAGTGCCGTGCCGGCGGTGACGATCGGAACGAACCGGCGACCGCCGAAGAAGGCCAGGTAGCTCGGCAGGGAGATCCGGTGGAAGCGCTGCCAGAGCAAGGCGGAGGTGATACCGATCAGGATGCCGCCGAGGACACTGTAATTGACCAGCACCTGCTTCCCGCCCGCTGCGGGAAGGCCCAGGACCAGGGGCGACATCGCCTCGCCGACCTTGGAGAAGACGAGGTACCCGACGACGGCGGCGAGGGCTGTCGATCCGTCGGACTTCTTCGCGAAGCCGATCGCGACGCCGACCGCGAAGAGCAGCGGCAGCGCGTCGAAGAGGGCGCCGCCCGCCGAGGCGATCACGGCCGCTCCGGTTTCGAAGCCCGGGATGCGCCCGAGCAGGTCGGGCTGGCCGAGGCGGAGCAAAAGGCCGGCAGCGGGCAGTGCCGCGATCGGCAGCATGAGGCTGCGACCGACTCGTTGAAGTTGCGCGAGGCCGGGGAACGGCCGTTTCGTCCCGGCGTCTACGGTGATGCTGGACATTGATTTCCTCCTGGTGGTGCGTTGTCGGTATGGATGGTGCGTGGATGGTCTGAGGGTCAGGGCTGGTGCTGCAGGTTGAGCGTCATGTGGATCTGGTAGCGGTCGCCGCGATACCACGAGGTGACGTGTTCGAGGAAGGCGGCCCCGGCGGACGACGTCCGACGGAAGACCATTACGGGGGCGTTGGCGGCGATGCCGAGGGTGGCGGCGAGCAGGTCGTCGGCGCCCTCCGCCCAGACGGCCTGCTCCGCGTTGTCGATCCGCAGGCCGTATTCGGTCGCGAACGTCGCGTACAGGGACCGGGTCAGGTCCTTGGCGCCGAGGTCGGGGAGCAGCTCTGCCGGGTAGAAGCCGCGTTCGAGTGCCATCGGCACCCCGTCGGCGAGCCGGAGTCGTTCGATCTCCAGTACCTGGGCGCCGGCGCCGAGTCCGAGGGCGGCCCGTACCGCGAGGGGCGCTTCGACCAACCGGGACGAACGCACGATCGTCGCGGGGACGAGGCCGCGCCGGCGCATGTCCTCCGTGAAGGACGCGAGGTGCAGGTCGCTCTGCACGCGTTCGCCGGCAACGAAGGTGCCCTTGCCCTGCACCCGGTAGAGCACACCCTCCTCGACGAGCTGCCTGATCGCTTCGCGCACGGTCGAGCGACTGACGCCGTAGCGCGTCATGAGCTTCCGCTCCGGCGGGATCGCGGCGTGGGGAGCCAGGCTGGTCCCGACCAGCTGACCGCAGCTGGGCGTGCTTGGAGACCGGTCCTGATTCCAGAACCGGGACCTCATCGATGTCGGTCATCTCGCTGCGTCCTCCGGAAGTTGGGGTGTGTAGATACCAGCATAGGACCACTTTCGCTTTCTGGTCTGTACTGGTACGATCCAATAGTTCGATGATGAAGCCGCGGCACCCTGCTTGTCAAGACCCCCAGCCGCTCGGGTTCTCCGAGAACACCCGAACCGAATCAGACAGGGCGCAGACTTGGCTCACGGCCGGAACGCTTCGCGCGCATCCCGGCCGCTGCAGCCGGTTCCCGGCCCACCATCACTGGAGGAAACACCATGAGCACCAAAGCGGAGCAAATCCTCGCCGGCCTCGGCGGATCAGGCAACCTCGTCGAGATCGAGGCGTGCATCACCCGACTGCGCACCGAGGTGAAGGACCCCGCCCTCGTGAACGAGCCTGCGCTCAAGGCGGCCGGCGCCCACGGCGTCTTCCGGTCCGGCACCATCGTCCAGGTCGTTGTCGGACCAGAGGCCGACAACCTCGCCGAAGACATCGAAGACCTCCTGTGAGCCGTGGGGCTCCCGTCGTTCTCGTGACGCCCGTCATCGTCCTCGCGCCCGTCCCCGGTCGCGCCGTCAGCCTCGCCGAGGTCCCCGATCCCACGTTCGCCCAGGCGATCGTGGGTCCCGGCGCCGCGATCGACCCGCCGCGGGGCATGGTCGACGCGATCGCGCCGATCAGCGGCAGGCTGCTCAAGGTCTTCCCGCACGCCTTTGTGATCCTCTCCCCCGACGGGATCGGCGTCCTCGTCCACCTCGGCATCGACACCGTCGAGCTCCGCGGCGAGGGCTTCACCCTGCGGGCGAAGCAGGGCGATGAGGTCGCAGCCGGCGACGTGATCGTGACCTGGGACTCCGCGGCCGTCGAGGCGGGCGGACGCAATCCCATCGTGCCGGTCATCATCCTCGAGCGCGCACACGAGAACATCGACCTCGCCGACGCCGTCACTGCGGGCGCGGAGCTTGCCAGCGGCGACCTCTTCCTCACCGTCATATCCTGACCTGTCAGGTTCGCGAGACAGAGAAATGGCCCCTCGCGCACAGCGAACGGGCCATTCCTGTCTTCTCGCGGACCGGCATCCGCCGTAAATCGTGCGGATGCCGCTACACGAGTGATTCCCGCCAGGCCGCGTGCAGCAGGGCGAACCGTCCGGTGCCGTCGATCAGGTCGTCGGGGGCGCCGTCCTCGACGATGATCCCGTGCTCCATCACGAGCACCCGGTCGGCGATCGCGACCGTGGACAGCCGGTGCGCGATGATGACGGCCGTGCGGTCGGCGAGCAGGGTCTGCAGCGCCTGCTGCACGAGCCGCTCGCTCGGGATGTCGAGCGAGGACGTCGCCTCGTCGAGGATCAGCACCGCCGGGTCGGCGAGGAAGGCCCTCGCGAACGAGATCAGCTGGCGCTGCCCGGCGGACACCCTGCCGCCGCGTTTGTTCACGTCCGTGTCGTACCCGCCGGGAAGGTTCTCGATGAACTCGTGCGCGCCGACGGCACGCGCCGCCGCCACGATCTCGGCGGGAGAGGCGTCCGGTTTGCCGATCGCGATGTTGTCGGCGACCGAACCGCTGAACAGGTACGCCTCCTGGGTGACCATCACGATGGCGCGACGGAGGTCCTTGGGGTGCAGTCGGCGCAGGTCCACCGCGTCGAGCAGTACCTGGCCGTCGGTGGGGTCGTAGAACCGCGCCATGAGCTTGGCGAGCGTCGACTTGCCTGCCCCGGTCGAGCCGACGAGGGCGATGGTCTGCCCGGCGGGAATCGCGAGGTCGAAGGTGGGCAGAACCACCCGGTCGGACTGGTACTCGAAACGCACCCCGGTGAAGGTGACGGCGCCGCGCGCCTCCCACAGGTCGACGGGGGCAACCGGGTCCGGCACGCCGGGGAGTTCCTCGAGCACGCCGGAGATCTTCTCGAGCGCCGCCGCGGCGGACTGGTACGAGTTGTAGAACATCGCCATCTCCTCCATCGGGTCGAAGAACCGCCGGGTGTAGAGCAGAGCCGCGAGGAGCGCACCGATCGCGAGCTGCCCGTCGACGACGCGGAATCCGCCGAGCAGGAGCACGACGGCGACCGCGACGTTGCCGATCAGGATGAGGCCGGGGTCGAAGATGCCGAACAGCTGGATCACCCGGCTGTTCACCTTTCGGTAGTCCTCGACGAGCTCGCCGAAGACCTCCTCGTTGCGTCTCTCCGCCCGGAACGCCTTGACGGCGCGGATGCCCGTCATGGTCTCGACGAACTTCACGATGAGGCTCGCCGATGCGGTCCTCGACCGGCGGAACAACGTCTGCGAGCGCACCTGGAACCAGCGGGTGAGCGCGAACAGCGGCACCAGGGACCCGAGCAGCACCAGCCCGCTGACGCCGTCGAGGCTGACGAGCGCGATCGCCGTGAAGGCCATGTACAACACGCCCTGCACGAGCTGGTTGATACCAGAGTCGAGCAGTTCCCGGATCGCGTCGAGGTCGCTGGTCTGCCGGGAGATGATCCGCCCGGAGGTATACGACTCGTGGAACTCGAGGCTGAGCCGCTGGGTCTGCAGGAACACCCGCTTGCGGAGGTCGATCAGTACTGCCTGGCTGATCCTGGCCGACATCATCGTGTACCAGGCGATCAGGATCGCCCCGATCACGCCGGTGAGGAGGTAGACCCCGCCGGTCGCCGCGAGCGGAAGCCAGTCCAGGGCAAGGAGGGCAGGCAGCCCTTTGTCGATCCCGAACGCGATGAGGGCGGGACCGGCGACCTGGGCCGCGGTCGAGAGCACCACGACGAGCATCGCCGCGGTGACCCGCCAGCGCACCGGGCGGAGGAGGGAACCGAGCAGGCGCAACGAGCGCGCCCGGATCTGCTTGCTTTCGGATGCGGTGAAATTGTTGCGTTCTTCGCCTTCGACTCCGGTGACGCTCATCGTGCGGCCTCCTCTCGCTCGGTCTGTTCTGTCCGTGCGGCCGATTCGTCCCTGGCAACCTGTCTGGTGGCGTCGCGCCGTTCTTCGTCTTCGAGGCTCGAGATGACGAACCGGTAGTGCTCGTTGGTGCGCAGGAGCTCGGAGTGCCGGCCGACCGCGGTGATCCGGCCGTCCTCGAGCAGGGCGACCCGGTCGGCGAGGGTGACCGTCGACGGCCTGTGCGCGACGATGAGCGCCGTCGTCGAGGCGAGCACCTCGCGGAGGGCGGCCTCGACGAGGGACTCGGTGTCCACGTCGAGCGCGGAAAGCGGGTCGTCGAGCACGAGCACCGCCGGCTTCGCCGCGACCGCACGGGCGAGCGCGATCCGTTGGCGCTGGCCGCCGGAAAGGCTCATGCCCTCCTCGCCGACGAGGGTGTCGACGCCGTCGGGCAGGTCACGCACGAAGCCGGCCTGCGCGACCTGCAGGGCCTCCTCGAGCGCGGCATCCGCTGCCGCCGACCGCTCGGCGAACTCCGGCCTGCCGAGCAGCACGTTGTCGCGCACGGATGCCGAGAACAGCGTCGCATCCTCGAACGCCATCGCGAGGTGGCCGCGCAGGTCTTCGCGGCCGAGCGAGCGCACGTCGACACCGTCGAGCGTGACCGCGCCCTGGGTGACGTCGTAGAGGCGGGTGGTGAGTGCGGTGAGGGTGGACTTGCCCGAGCCGGTCAGTCCGACGAGGGCCATGGTCTCCCCCGGCTGCAGCACGAGGTTGACGCCGTCGAGCAGGTCGGGGAAGCGCGCCGGCGAGTCGGGGTAGCGGAAGTGCACGTCCTCGAATGCAAGCCGGCCGCGCGGCTCGGCGAGCGTGACGGGCCTGTCTGGGTCCGTGATGCTGTTCGGGGCGTCGAGCACGTCGAAATACCGGTCGGTCGCCGTGCGGGCGTCGAACGTCATCGATAGCAGGAACCCGATCGATTCGACCGGCCAGCGCAGCACCGTCGCCGTCGCGAAGAACGCGACGAGGCCACCTACGCTGAGTTCACCCTGGGCGGCGAGCCAGACTCCGACCACGAGACAGAGCGCGAACGCGATATCGGGCACCATCAGGAGCCAGAGCCAGATGCCGGCGATTGCGCGCGCCTTCTCGATCTCGGTTCCGCGGAGGTCTTCCGCCTGCTGCGAGAAGTTCTTGAGCGCGAAACCGCCGCGCCCGAACGCCTTGAGCACGCGAATTCCGTGCACGGACTCCTCGACGGCCGTCGCGAGGTCGCCGGCCTGGTCCTGGCTGCGCCGGGCCACGACGGAGTACTTCTCCTCGAACAGGTACCCGACGATCCAGAGCGGAATCGAGCAGGCGATGAAGACGACGCCCAGGATCCAGTTCATGGAGACCAGCACGGCGGCGCCGATCACGATCGTGACGATATTGACGACCAGGAGGACCAGACCGAAGGAGATCCACCGCCGGATCAGGTTCAGGTCGCTCACCGCGCGGGACAGGAGCTGTCCGCTCGGCCAGCGATCGTGGAAGGAGACCGGCAGGTCCTGGAGGCGCGCGAAAAGCGCGTTGCGCATGCTCGCCTCCACGTGGGTGCCCGGGACCAGCACGAACCAGCGGCGGAGGGCGATCAGGATGGCCTCGAGCACGCCGAGGCCGAGGACGACCAGCACAGCGGGCCAGATCCCGGCGGGGTCCTGACGGGACAGGGCGCCGTCGACGAGGCCCTGCAAAACTTGCGGGATCGCGAGGGCGACGACCGCGGCCAGGAGCGCGGCGATCATGCCCAGCACGAGCCGGGGCAACGCGGGCCGCACGTAGGGAAAGAGGCGCAACAGGATGCGCAGCGTGCTCGCGCGCTTCCGGGGCTGCTCATGGGCCGCAGCCGGCGTGACAGCAGGTGTGGTGGGTGTCGTCGAGGCGGTCGGTGGGTTCGGAGTCGTGTCCATGGGAGTGGGTGGTGTGGTTTCGATGGGAGTGGGTGGTGTGATCTGGGTCACGAGTGGAGCCTGTTCGGATACATGGTGCCGATGGACGCCAGCGGGGTGCGCTGGGCGTCGAGCAGTCGAAGAAGTCGCGTCGGAGTCGCGTTCGACAGTGGGGCGGGAAGCTGGGCGCTTCCATACGGTCGCGACGGCGGGACGCCGGTCGCGGGCTACGGGTTAAGGGCGGGGTGCTGGCCGGCGCGCGGTGCGGATGGAGTGGCTAGGCCGCGTTGTCGTGGACGCCCACGGCAGAGCCAGCGCCGGTGATCGCATTCCAAGCGAGCTGTGGCTGTGCTGTCTGTGTCATGTCGGCCTCCTGAGCGCGTCGAATCCTCGTTGTGCTCCCCGTGTCAGGCAGCCTTCCAGACTACGGCCACACCCTTCGTCGGCGCAAGCACCTCTTTGAGGGTCAGGTGGACGGGCCCCCGGTCAGCGGATGCGGACGCTCAGGCAGGTGACGCAGCCCTCGAGCTTCTCGAATTCGGAGATGTCGACGGTGACGACGCGGTAGCCGCGGGCGGCGAACAGGGCAGCCGAGCGCGGGGCCGCGCTCGACATCAGCACCGCGTCCGGGGCGAGCACGACGACGGCGGTGCCGTACTCCTCCGGGACGGGGAGGAAGGGTTCGAACACCGTGGAGTCGTCGACGAGGAGTGGGTAGCCGATCACGGTCGCGTCGGGAAGCGCGGTGACGGCGGACTTGAGGTGCAGCACCTTGCTGATCGGGACCGCGACGACGGTGTAGCCGCGCGGGACCAGGATGGCGCGGAGCTGGTCGATGCCGGCGTCGTTCGTGCGCAGGCTGCGGCCGACGTACACGGTCCGGCCGATCTTGAGCACGTCGCCGCCGTCGAGGGTGCCGGGCAGCGCGAGGTGGCGCACCGGGATGCCGAGGCCGCGGACGGCGGCCTCCGCCCCCGCGGTCTCGTCCCGGCGGCTCGGGGCTCCCGGGCTGGTCAGCACGGCGATGTCGCCGAAGGAGATCACGGCATCCTCGATGAAGACCGAGTCAGGGAGCAGCGGAGCCGGTTCGACCTCGATCACGTCCCAACCCTCCGCGGCGAGAGCGGCGACGTAGCCGGCCCACTGGGTGCGGGCCAGCCCGAGGTCGACGGGGACGCGCTCGATGTGCGTGAGCTGGCCCTCAGCGAGGTTGTCGGCGGGGCGACGGACCAGGGCGATCCGGCGAGCGGCGGGGTCGAGTGCGGGGATGTCCATCCCGACAGTGTATGGGCTCGACGGGTGCGGCTTCGCCGGCCGCTCGCAGGTGCCCCGCGGTCAGAGCTTCTGGTCGTTGATCTCCTGGATCGGCATCGAGCGGGTGAATTCCTCGCCGCGGTGCACGGCCTCGGAGTCTCCGGAGAACAGGCCGGGTGCCTCTGTGACGGGGCGTTGTCCCCTCGCGGCGCTCGTGGCCGACGTAGTGGGGCGGCGGGCCGGCTGCCGAACCTCGACGCGGCCGAGCGGGAGGGCTTCCGGGTTCTCGGCGACGAGCCACTCGACGAGGTTCTCCCGCACGATGCAGCGCAGGTCCCAGAGCATCGCGGCGTCCCCGGCCGAGACCAGAACGCGGATGCGGACGAAGCCGCCGACGGCATCCGTCACCTGCAGTACGGCGACGCGCCGGTCCCAGAGCTCCGTCTGTGCGACGATCCGGTTCAGTTCCTCGCGCATGGCCCCGGTGCTGACCCGCCAGTCGACGTCGAACTCGACGGAGCCGAGCAGTTCGCTCGTGCGGCGGGTCCAGTTCTGGAACGGCGTCGTCGTGAAATAGGTCGAGGGCAGTACCATCCTGCGGTCGTCCCAGATGTGCACGACGATGTAGGTGAGGGTGATCTCCTCGATCCGGCCCCACTCGTTCTCGACGATGACGACGTCGTCGACGCGCAGGGCGTTACTGAAGGAGAGCTGCATGCCGGCGAAGACGTTGGCAAGGCTGGACTGGGCGGCAAGGCCGGCGACGACGCTCAGGAGTCCCGCCGAGGCGAAGAGGCTCGCCCCGACCGCAGCGGCCCCTGGGATGCTGAGCAGCACCGTGCCGATCGCGCAGACGATGACCACGACGACGCTGATCCGGCGGAGCATCCGCAGCTGGGTGCGGACCCGCCGCGCCACCCGGTTGTCCCGCACGTCGATGCGGTACCGCGCGGCGATGACTTCCTCGAAGAAGTACATCAGCGCCGCGACGAGCCAGGTCGCCGCCGCGATGAACAGGGCGCGCATGCTGAAGTCGACCGCGAGGGTCAGATCCGGCGTCGTCGTCAGGTACACGGACGTCACGATCCAGAGGGCGCCGATCAGGATCACGATCCGGAACGGACGCCGGCACAGGCGGATGAACGCGCGCGCCCAGGCCCGCTTACGCGCGGCCATCCGGAAGACGAACGCGGCGATCGCGGTGATCACAAAGGCGCTTATCACCGCGACGACGAGCGCGATCAGAAAGGTGGGTTCGATGAAACCGTCGAGCAGCGGCACGGGTGTCCCTTCGACCGGACCGCCGACTAGCGAACCGGACCCTTCCATCGTGCCAGACCCCGCTGGCAGGAGCCTCCGCGGCCCGCTTCACCAATTCGACGGAGATTCTTCCCGGAACCCTCTGCGTCAAGCTGGTTGTGAGTCAGTTCACGATCAGTAGGAGTCAGAGGAATGTCGATTAGTCCAGGGTTCACTGTGGTGGAGATCCGCGAGTTTGTTCATGAGTATCACCGGCAACCGCATGGTCAGAAAGGTGCCTGGTTAGCGGGACAGCCGGTCTCGCATGCGATGCTGACGCGGTGGAGCGCCGCGGTGTATGGCGGTGATCTGGACCGGGGTCTGGTTCCGCGAGAGGGTAGGGCTATGACTGTTCCCCCTCGTAAGCGCACGGCGCTGGAGAAATCACGGGCCGCTGAGCGCGCGGCGCACGCGGCTGAGGTTGCGAAACTGAGCGCGCGGGTGCGCGAGTTGGAGGACACGAACAACACGCTGGGGAAAGCTATCGGGCTCTTGCACGCGATGAGCGAGGAAGAGCCCGCACCCACCCCGACGACATCCGATCCGTCCGGTTCCTGAAGCTCGAGAACACGCTCGTCGGTGACCTGACGCGTTTAACGGGGTCGCAACGCCGCGCTTTGGTCCTCGCGGGCGTGGCCCGCTCAACGTGGCAGTACCGGCAGAAGCCCCGCGCCCGGGTGCCCGAACCCATCGCGCAGAAAGACCGCGCGTACTTGTCCCGGATCCCCACGACGGATCGGAAGGTGATCGCGGAACAGATCACGACGGGGTGGACGGCGGGGCATTCCGTCGATCACACCTTTGCGAGCGTCTGGGACCAGGGTGTGATGCTCGCCGGGCGCCGGTCCTGGTGGCGGATCGCCGCCGACCTCACCGATCAGAGCACCCGCCCCGTCGTGCCCACCGGGCGTGGGTCTCGAACACCCCGCCAGAAGCCGGTGCTGGTAGCGACCGGGCCTGGGCAGGTGTGGTCCTGGGACATCACCGACCTCCGCTGCCCGTGGCGGGGCACAACGTTCAAGGCGTATTCCATCATCGATATCTACTCGCGCACGATCGTCGGCTGGCGGGTCGAGGAACGCGAGAGCGACCACCTCGCCGTGGAGATGTTCCAGAGCGCGTTCGACCAATACGGCACCCCCAAGTTCGTGCACGCCGATTCCGGGCCCGCGATGCGTTCGGGCGCTCTGGCCGATCTCCTCGCCGAGCACAAGGTGACTAAAACCCACAACCGGCCCTATGTGTCCAACGACAACCCGTTCTCCGAGTCTGAATTTCGCACAATGAAGTACCGGCCCAACTACCCCGGAACGTTCGAGAGTCTTCAGGCCGCCCGCGACCACCTGGCCGAGTACGTGCCTTGGTACAACACGACCCACAAGCATTCCGGCATCGCGTTATTCACGCCCCAGCAAGTCCACGACGGCTCCTGGAAGCAGGCCCACCGCATCCGCGACATGGCACTGCAGACCTACCACCAGAACCACCCGGAACGATTCCACTCGCGGCCGACTACACCCGCACCAGCCGGCACCGTTGGAATCAACATCCCCAAGGAAACTGTCAAAAGCTAGCCCACGTGACTCCACACAGCTTGACATCGAGCGGAAAGCGCTTAAATCACGCTCCCACGTTCCGAAAACTCAAAAAGTCCGTCGAATTGGTCAGGGGAAACGGGTCAGTGGAAGAAGTGGCGCTCTCCGGTGAAGTACATCGCGACGCCGGCCTCTGCGGCAGCGGCGATGACCTCGGGGTCGCGTACCGAACCTCCGGGCTGTACGACCGCGGTGACCCCGGCCTCGAGGAGGACCTGCAGGCCGTCGGCGAACGGGAAGAACGCGTCGGAGGCTGCCACGGAGCCGGCGGCCCTGTCCCCGGCGCGCAGCACGGCGAGGTGGCACGAGTCGACCCGGTTGACCTGGCCCATGCCCACGCCGACGGATGCGCCGGAGCGGGCGAGCAGGATCGCGTTCGACTTCACGGACCGGCACGCCTTCCACGCGAACTCGAGGTCTGCGCGGGTGGCCGCGTCGACTTCCTCGCCGGCGGCAAGGGTCCAGGTCGAAGAGTCGAAGTCTTCGAACGAGTCGGTCTCCTGCACGAGCAACCCGCCGGAGATCTGGCGAAGCTCGAGCGAGGAACGGTGGTAGTTCTCCGGAAGCTCGAGCAGGCGGATGTTCTTCTTCTGGCTGAGCAGTTCGAACGCGGCCGGTTCGAAGCCGGGCGCGACGAGCACCTCGGTGAAGATCTGGCTGACGGTCTCGGCCATGCCGAGGGTCACGATGCGGTTGGCCGCGATGACCCCGCCGAATGCGGAGACGGGGTCGCAGTCGTGAGCCCGCTTGTGGGCCGAGGCGATCGCATCCGGTGCCTTGGGGTTGGCCACGGCGATGCCGCACGGGTTGGCGTGCTTGATGATGGCGACGGCGGGTTCGGCGAAGTCGAAGGCAGCGCGCACGGCGGCATCGGCGTCGACGTAGTTGTTGTACGACATCTCCTTGCCGTGGCGCTGCACCGCCTGGGCGATGCCCTCTCCGCCTTCGCCGAGGTAGAGCGCGGCGGCCTGGTGCGAGTTCTCGCCGTAGCGCAACACGCTGCCGCGGGTGGCCTCGATCGCGAGGGTTCCGGGGAAGGGGCCCTCGTCGTCGAAGGCGGTGCCGATCACGGCGTCGAACTCGTCGAGGATGGCCTCATCGAGGGCCTCGGTGTCGTCCTGCCACTGGTCGTAGACGTTCTCGGTGAACCACGCGGAGACGCTCAGGTCGTAGCCGGCCGTGTGCTCGAAGGCGAGCGAGGCGAGCTTGCGGCGCAGCTCGAGCGTCGTTCCCCCTGCGGAGACGGCGGTGACGATCTCGCCGTAGTTCTCCGGGTCAACCACGATCGCGACGTTCGGGTGGTTCTTCGCCGCGGCGCGCACGAGTGCGGGGCCGCCGATGTCGATCTGCTCGATGACCTCGGCAGCGGGGGCGCCGGAATTCACGGTCTCGACGAAGGGGTAGAGGTTCACCACGACGAGCTCGAAGGGCGCGATGCCGAGCTCGGTGAGCTGGGCCTCGTGGGCGGCGAGCCGCAGGTCGGCGAGGATGCCGGCGTGCACTCCGGGGTGCAGGGTTTTGACCCGGCCGTCGAGGGATTCCGGGAATCCCGTGACGGCGGCGACATCGGTCACGGCGAAGCCCGCGGCACGGATGCTCGCCGCGGTGGACCCCGTCGACACGATTTCGACGCCGGTCGCCACGAGGGCAGCCGCGAGCTCGACCAGGCCGGTCTTGTCGCTCACCGAGATGAGCGCCCGCCGAACCTGGACGACATCGCGTTCGCGGTAAAGGCTCTGGTCGTTGCTGTGCCCGCTCATATCTGGGAGTGCTCCTTGAGGTTCGTGTTTCCGTTGGCGATGTCGAGAACGGCCTGCACGAGCAGGCGCCGTTCGACGATCTTGATCCTGGCGTGCAGGGAGTCCTCTGTGTCGTCCGGAAGCACCGGCACCCGCTCCTGCGCGACGATGGGCCCGTCGTCGACACCGGTGTCGACGACGATCAGGCTAGCTCCGGTCTCGGGGACGCCGGCGGCGAGCGCGTCGCGCACCCCGTGGGCTCCGGGGAACTCCGGCAGGTAGGCCGGATGCGTGTTGAGCAGGTTCGGGGTCAGTGCGGCGACGACCCTGGCGGGCAGGAGACGCATGAAGCCGCTGAGTACGACGAGATCCGGCGACCACTGCCGGATCACGGCGAGCAGTTCATCGCCCCACTCCTCGCGGGACGCGAACGAGCTGTATGGCACCGTAAA
The DNA here is from genome assembly GCF_035984545.1 of Cryobacterium sp. GrIS_2_6. Classification (NCBI taxonomy): domain Bacteria; kingdom Bacillati; phylum Actinomycetota; class Actinomycetes; order Micrococcales; family Microbacteriaceae; genus Cryobacterium; species Cryobacterium sp. GrIS_2_6. The sequence goes on along the minus strand of NZ_JAXCHP010000001.1, from coordinate 4,032,340 downwards.
GGTGGACACACCGAACTCTTCACCGAGGTCGAGGCCGTCCGCGTCCCTGTCGGCGCCGATCGCGACGACCCGCGCCGGGTACTCGGCGTCCTGGCACGCTTCCAGGAGGGAACGGAGGTTGGATCCCCCGCCGGAGATCAATACGACCAATGACAGCACTGGACGAGCCTATCGTTTGCCGGTCTTCGCCGGTGATGCCGCGGCAGGGGCCGTGGCGGCGGCTGCGGCGGCGGCGGCGGAGGACGCTCCGAGCCGGCGGATCGGGGGCGTCAGCATTCCGAGAACAGCGGCGACGCCGACCTCGAGCGCTGCGAAAGCGCCGACCAGCAACGGGTTCGGTCCGACGTCCACGAGCCGGCCTGGACCGAGGGCCCCTCCGGACCACCAGGCCAGTAATCCGAGGACAATGCCGGCGACGACACCGGCCAGTGCTCCGGTGAGAGCCAGCCGGCCGCGATCGGCGCCTGCCTCGCCCACACGGTGCTGGCGCTGCCGGGTTGCGAAAGCCGTGAGGTAGCCGATCAGAACGGGCACGAGCAGCCCGAGGAACCCGAAGGCGAGGCTGCCGTGCGGGAGCACGCCGAGCAGCGGCAGGCCGGGTACCGGGCCGAGGACGGTGCCGACCGGGGACACGCTCGACCCGAGGCCGACGGCGATGCCGGGCCCGACGAACCAGGCTGCCGCCCAGATCACCAGGTTGGGGATGAGCGCGAGCTGGGCGATCGTCAGGGTGATGCCGCCCATCACCCCGGCCTGCACGGTCTCGTAGAGGCCGATGATCGTCGCGAAGTTGCCGAGGATCAGCACGAAGACGGCGAGGGCCGCGACGCCGACCGTTCCGGTCGCGGCGCCGAAGCCGGCACGGAGGGCTCCGGCAAGAACCGAGCGCCATTCGGCGGCCACGTCGGGGAGCCGGGGCAGTCGTGGAAGGGCCGGGAGCGCGGGAAGGGCGCGCAGCCAGGCCGGACGGCCGGTTGCCGGGCGACCAGGAGCCGGGTGAGCCGGGTGAGCCGGAGCCGGGTGAGCGGAGGCTCCCTGCGGGTGAGGCGCCTGGCCGGCAACCGGATGCTCTGGCGACTCGGTCCGGTGGCGGGCGCCGATGAACACCCCGGCGGCGAACACGGCCGTGGGCAGGAGCACGCCCTGCGGGATCGACGGCTGCAGGGCATCCGTGCCGACGGTGAGGGTGAGCAGGGTCGCGAGCAGCCCGTAGACGGGGATCGCGGTCAGGACGCCGGTCCAGCGGTGCGGCGAGTCCGCCGCGCGGCGGCCGGTGTGCCTGCCGAGGAACAGGGCGAGCACGGCGAAGCCGAGGAGCGCGATCGTGAGGGAGAACGGCGCCTCGGCGCCGGGCAGACCGAGCGCGGCGACGACGGTGGGGTCGAGCTGGACGGCGAGGTCGACGCCGTTGCCGAGCAGCCAGACCGTGACCGAAGCACGCCAGAAGACGAGCCAGTCGACCGCGAGGCCGTACTGGGTGGCCCACAGGATGGTCAGGGGTACGAGGGAGACGCCCACTCCGATGGCTACGACAATGAGCGCCTCGAGTGCGGCGAGCAGGGCTGTCGTTAAGCGGTTCATCCGGTGGGAGCCTACCTCGCCCGCCTGACCGGCCCGCGCGCCCCCGCCGTGACGCGCGAAAAAAAAGGGGGGCCCGCCGTGGTGGCGGGCCCCCTCTTCGGGCTCTGCGAGCGGATGCCGGGCTACAGTGCGGCGAGAACCTCGCGCAGCAGGGTCGCGGTCTCGCTCGGCGTCTTGCCGACCTTGACCCCTGCGGCCTCGAGGGCCTCCTTCTTGCCCTGGGCGGTGCCTGCGCCGTCGGAGACGATCGCCCCGGCGTGGCCCATGGTCTTGCCCTCCGGCGCCGTGAAGCCCGCGACGTAGCCGACGACGGGCTTGGTGACGTGCGCCCGGATGTAGTCCGCCGCCTTCTCCTCCGCGTCGCCGCCGATCTCGCCGATCATCACGATCGCGAGGGTCTCCGGGTCGTTCTCGAAGGCCTCGAGGGCGTCGATGTGCGTGGTGCCGATGATCGGGTCGCCGCCGATGCCGATCGCGGTCGAGAAGCCCAGGTCGCGCAGTTCGTACATCATCTGGTAGGTCAGGGTGCCCGACTTGGAGACGAGGCCGACCGGGCCCTTGCCGGTGATGTTCGCCGGCGTGATGCCGACGAGCGCTTCGCCGGGCGTGATGATGCCGGGGCAGTTCGGCCCGATGATGCGGGTCTTGTTGCCCTTGGCCTTGGCGTATGCCCAGAACTCGGCGGAGTCCTGAACCGGGACGCCCTCTGTGATGATGACGAGCAGCGGGATCTCGGCGTCGATGGCTTCGATGACGGCGTCCTTGGTGAAGGCCGGCGGGACAAAGGCGATCGAAACATCCGCCCCGGTCTTCTCGATGGCCTCGGCGACCGAGCCGAAGACGGGCAGCTCGACGTCGCCGTGCACGACGGTGGTGCCGGCCTTGCGGGCGTTGACGCCGCCGACGACCTGGGTGCCTGCCGTGAGCATGAGGGCGGTGTGCTTGGTGCCCTCACCGCCGGTGATGCCCTGGACGATGACCTTGGAGTCCTTGTTGAGGAAGATAGACATGTTCGAAAATCCCTTACTTCGCGGCGTAGGCGAGCTCGGCGGCCTTGGCGGCGCCCTCGTCCATGGTGGCGGCCAAGGTGACCAGCGGGTGGTTGGCCTCGGTGAGGATGCGGCGGCCTTCCTCGACGTTGTTGCCATCGAGGCGCACGACGAGGGGCTTGTTCGCGGCGCTGCCGAGCTCGGCGAGCGCGCCGACGATGCCGCGGGCGACCGCGTCGCAGGCGGTAATGCCGCCGAAGACGTTGACGAAGACGCTCTTGACCTGAGGGTCGCCGAGGATGACGTCGAGCCCGGCCGCCATGACCTCAGCGGATGCTCCGCCGCCGATGTCGAGGAAGTTGGCCGGCTTGACGCCGCCGAAGTTCTCGCCCGCGTACGCGACCACGTCGAGCGTGGACATCACGAGACCGGCGCCGTTGCCGATCACGCCGACGACACCGTCGAGCTTGACGTAGTTGAGGTCGTTGAGCTTGGCCTTGGCCTCGAGCGGGTCGGCGGCTGCCGCGTCCTCGAGCAGGGCGTGCTTCGGGTGGCGGAAGCCGGCGTTCTCATCGAGGGTGACCTTTCCGTCGAGGGCGATGATGTCGCCTTCTTCGGTCAGGACGAGCGGGTTGACCTCGACGAGAGTCGCGTCCTCGCCCGTGAAAACGTTGTAGAGCTGCACGAAGACCGGGGCGACCTTCTCGACGAGCTCGGCGGGGAACTTCGCCTCGACCGCGATGCGCCGGGCCGTTTCGAGGTCCATCCCGAGGTTCGGGTCGATCGCGACATAGGCGAGCGCCTCGGGCTTCTCGACGGCGAGAACCTCGATTTCGACGCCGCCCTCGTAGCTCGCGAGCGAGAGGTACGAGCGGTTGGACCGGTCGAGCAGCACCGAGAAGTAGAACTCCTGCTTGATGCGCGCGCCGCCGGCGACCATGACCCGGTTGACGGTGTGGCCCTTGATGTCGAGTCCGAGGATCGCCTGGCCGGCCGCGAAGGCGTCGTCGGGGGTCTTGGCGACCTTGACGCCGCCCGCCTTGCCGCGACCGCCGACCTTCACCTGGGCCTTGACGACGACAACACCGCCGAGCTTCTCCGCTGCGGCGCGCACCTCCTCGGGTGTGTCCGCGATGATGCCCGGCAGAACCGGGACTCCATACTGCTCAAACAGGTCTCTTGCCTGATATTCGTAAAGGTCCACGCTGCTTTGTCCAATCCGCGTCTTAGCGTTCCTGCAGGGTACGAGGGGTGTGCCGGCACAGCGTCCGCCATCGAATGTAGCTCGACGTCGAGACAATCTGACCAGTTCAAACTCTAGCGTCCCAGATGCCGCTGCCTCGCCAAACCTTCCGGACGGCAGTACCATGCCAGCCACACCCCCGCCGCCGGAAGGACCGCGCATGGCCGGACCGTTCAGGACATCCGCTCCCCCGCACGTTCTCGAACTGCGGGTGCACGGCATCAACAACACCTCGCCGTTCGCCCTGCTCGACCTGCCGCCGGACGAGGTAGAGCTCGCCGCCGGCGACGTGCTCGGCAGCTTCTGGACACCGACTCCAGATTCCCTCCGGCGTCATCGCCGGGCAGCGGATGCCGCGGAGGAGCGCGGCTACGTCCCTCGCCGGATCCGCCGCGAGGCATACTCCTGGGGCGGACTGGTGCGCAGCACCCCCGGTGGGGCCGGGCCGGTCTGGGCGGTCATCGCCGCACTCGCCCGGATCGGCTGGGCCCTGCTGCTCCCGTTCTCGATCGCCAACGCTGCCGCCTGGTGCTGGCGGCTCCCGACCCAGGCGGTGCCGCGCGGCCTCAGCGTCCGGGCCGGGGTCATCCGCCTGTTCGGCGTGCTGCTGACGCTCCTGCTCGTCGCGACGGTCGCGAACCTCGGCATCGACCTGCTCGCCCGGCAGTGCTACGTCGACGGGGCGCTGGTCTGCTCCGGGCTGCCCGGCGCGCTCGGCGGCCTCGCCGCGTGGACGACCGGGCAGCGGATGGCCGTCTTCTCGCTCGCGCCGATCGCGATGATCCTCGGGATCTGGCAGCTCTCGAACGGCGCGCGGCTGCGGTATGACGTCGCCGACCGCTATCTCGCCGCCCGGCCGGCAGCGGCGGCACGACCGGGCGCCCGCCCGGCGGACGGGCGACCCGGCACTTCGGCCGAAACGCCCCGGCCGCTGCTGGAGTCCCCGCACCTCTGGAATCGGCGCGGTGAAACGCACCGGCTCTCGCTCGCCCACCTCGCGGCCGGGCTGAGCCTCACGTCGCTCCTCTCCTGCGCCGCCCTGGCCGGCGGGGGCGGCGGGGTGCGCGCGGGCGCGTCCGGAACGGCGGCGGGCGTCGTGTTCCTGGTCGCGGGGACCCTGCTCCTGGCCGCCCTCGTGACCGCGGTCTGCACGCGCACCCTTCCCGTCGAGCCCATCGCTCGCACGCCAGGCGCCCGGTGGCACACCGCGCTCGTGCTGCTCGGCATCGGGACGCACCTCGCGGTGCTCCTCGTCCTCGGGCTCGCCCCGCCCTTCCCGGGAGACGACGGCGCAGCGGCCCCCGGATCGGCCCAGGGCACGGCAGCCGCGGTCGCTTCCGTCTCCCCGGTCTCCTCGATCACGCTGCTCGCACTCCTCGGCGGCATGCTCGCCTGCGTCGTGGCGAGCGCCGTGTTCCGCTACCCCGCCCCACGCGGCCGGCTCCGGTTCGAAGCGTGGCACGGCCTCGCGCCCGCCGTGTTCCTGACCCTCGCGCTCACCGTCGGGCTCATCCTGTCGAGCCTCCTCACCGTCGGGGTCGGCACCTGGCTGAACGGCGGAGCCGGTGCGAGCGCCCTCCTCGGTGCGCCGACGAATGCGGCAGGGTCGCCGGCGACGCCCCTCCTGACCGTGCCGGGCGTGTACCCGTGGTTCGGCGGGCTCGCATTCGCGCTCCTCGCCGTCGCGGCGCTCTCCGTTGCCTGCGCCCTGATCCGGCCGCGCCGGGTCGGCCCCCGCGTCGCGAAGTGGAGCCCGGACGATGTCTCGCCTGGGTCCGGCGACGGCACGGGAACGGACGCAGCGGGAGCGTCCGGCGACCACGCGGGAGAGCCCGGCTTCGGAGAACCCGACGGCCCCGGCGTCCCCGGCGGCGAGACCCCGATGCCGGCGGGATCCGAGGCCGAACTCGTGACGCTGCTCCGCCCCGTGCGTGACCGCAAGCGCGCGCTCGCGGCTCGTCTGCACCTCGTCGAACCGGTCACCGGGATCGTCGCCTCGGCCGGCTTCCTCGCCCTCCTCGCGACGGAGGTCCTCACCGTCGTCGTGCCCCGGCTGCTGCCGGCGGATTCCGCGGCAGCGACACCGGGGTCCGTCCCGACCGGCGGCATCACCGCACCGCCCGGGCTGCTGGCGTGGCTCGACGTGTCGATGGCCGGCTGGGCGGGCGTCGCCGTGCTCGTCCTCGCCGGGCTCGTCATCCCCCCGGCTCCCGGGCGGGCGACGAGGCCGCTCGCGATCGTCTGGGACCTCGCCTGTTTCCTGCCGCGCGCCGGGCATCCGCTCGGGGCTCCCTGTTACACCGAACGCGCCGTCCCCGAGGTCTGCCGCCGGGTGCTCTGGTGGCTTGACGGCCGGGCGGAAGGGACACCACCGCGCCGGCGGGAGGTCGTGCTCGCCGCCCACAGCATGGGGTCGGTCGTCGCGGTCGCCGCCCTCTTCTCCCTCGCCGCACACCCGGATTGGTCGGTGCGGCGGGACCGGGTCACGCTGTTGAGCTTCGGCGTGCAGGTGCGGCCGTACTTCGGGCGGTTCTTTCCCGAGATCCTCGGGCCGGACGTGCTCGGCACCCTGCCCTGCCTGCGCCCGCGGCTGTGGAGCACGGACCCGTGGCTGTCCGACGCGCTGGCGACGCCGCCCGCCCCGGAACCGGCCTCGCCCGCTGCCGCGTTGCCGGTGCGGCGCTGGATCAGCCTGTGGCGGGCCACCGATCCGCTGGGCTTCCCGGCCTGGTCGAACCGGGCGCCGGGCAACCCGATCGACCGGTTCGCCGATGAGATCGATACGAGCGGGTACACGGGCGCGGTCGGCACTCACGGAGAGTACTACCGCACCCGGCAATACCACGACGCCCTCGCCGGCACCGCCCTTCCCGGCTAGCCTGCGCCCCCTCCCGCGCGGCCTCCCGCCTCGGGCGCGCCAGTTGCGCCGTTGCGCGCCTGGCATGCCTGGCGCGGAGCGGCGCAACTGGCGCGTTCGGCCGGAGCCGTCGTCTGCATGGGGGGGGCGGATGCGGGGATCAGCCGAGCGCGAAAAGGGCGGAGGAGGCGAGGGCGGTGCCGACGCCGATGGATTGCGGCAGCGTGAGGCGTTCCCCGAGGACCGCGATCGACAACAGGATCGTCGCTACCGGGTACAGGGCGACCAGCACGCCTACCACGGCGAGGTTGCCGGAGTACAGGGCGATGAGGAGGAGGGCGTCCCCGACGCCGAGCAACACGCCGGCGACCATGCTCCCGGCGATCCAGCGCGGCCCGGCCGACCGAAGCGGACCCAGCGAGAACGGGAGCCGGCCGGCGGACCCGCGGCGCCACATCCCGAGCACCAGGAGGAGCAGGAGACCGAGTGCGATCTCCACGAATGCAGGGACCAGCCCGGCGGATCCGGGGGCGAAGGAGAGCGCGACGACGGACACGCCGAACGCGATCCCGGAACCGATACCGACTATCCAGGCCTGCCGGGACACCCGCACGCTCCCGGCGCGGCGCGAGGTCGACACCAATACCGCGCTCGCGAGGGCGAGGCCGACGGCGACCCAGGCCGCACCGGAGAGCCGCGTGCCGCCCACGGTGGCGACGCCTACCGGCACTCCGGCGACCAGGAGGCCGATCACCGGGGAGAGCACGCTCACGGGACCCACGGTGAGCGCCTGGTAGAATAGACCGAAGCCGACGACGGCCGCCACCCCCGAGACCGCACCCCAGAAGACGGCGCCCTCAGACCAGGTTCCGCCCACGACCAGCAGGCCTGCGCCGAGCGCGACCGTCGCCCACAGGTAGGTCAGGGTTGTCGCGGGCATCACTCCGAACCGCCGTGCGCCGAGGGTTCCGAAGAAATCCGAAACGCCATAGGACAGGGCGGAGGCGAGCGTCAGCACGACCACGAGGATCACGAGTCCATCCTCCAGCACGACGGCCCGGCGCGGCAATGCGACGTACGCGACTGACGCACCACGAACGGTCAGGGCGGGGAGGATCGGGACGGTGGAGAGTGGGACGACTGGATCGGGGGCGGACCCGCGCCTCCGCGAGTAGCGCGAACGCCCCGGGGCTGCTTGACTTCCGGCATGACTGAACTCGACCACGGCATCGAACCGCACGCCCCCGGCCACGCCGAACGGCTCAACTGGCTGCGCGCCGGTGTGCTCGGCGCGAATGACGGCATCGTCTCCGTCGCCGCACTCGTCGTCGGCGTGGCCGCGGCCACCCCGGATTCCGCGGCGATCCTGATCGCCGGAGTCGCGAGCCTGCTCGCTGGGGCGATCTCGATGGCCCTCGGCGAATACGTCTCGGTGAGCAGCCAACGCGACACCGAGCGCACCCTGATCGCCAAGGAACGCTGGGAGCTCGCCAACCTGCCAGAGCAGGAACTCGCCGAGCTCGCCGAGATGTACCGGGCCAAGGGGCTCAGCGCTGAGACGGCCCGGCGCGTCGCCGACGAGCTCACCGCGCACGACGCCCTTGCCGCGCATCTCGAGGTGGAACTGCACATCGGCACCGAAGAACTCTCGAACCCCTGGCATGCGGCGTTCGCGTCCGCGCTCGCGTTCACCGTCGGCGCGATCCTGCCGCTTCTCGCTGTGCTGCTGCCACCGCCGGCATGGCGGCTGTCTGCCACGTTCCTGGCCGTAGCGGTCGCCCTCTCGATTACCGGCTGGCTGAGCGCCTACCTCGGCGGCAGCCCCCGCGGCCGGGCGATCTCGCGGGTCGTCGTCGGAGGCCTGCTCGCCCTCGGCGTGACTTGGGCGATCGGCGGCCTGATCGGCACCTCGGTCTGACCGTAGGCTGGTGCCATGTCCTCACCACGCACGCTCCCAGCATCCGCTCTGCTCGCGGCGGGCATCGACGCCGCCCTTGTACTCGTCTTCGCGGCGATCGGCCGCGCGAGCCACGGCGAGGACCTGCTCGGCGTGCTGACGACCTGGTGGCCGTTCCTCGGCGGCCTCACGATCGGCTGGCTGATCATGCGCGCCTGGCACGCCCCGCAGCGAATCGTCTACACCGGGCTCGGTGTCTGGCTGTGGACGGTCGCGGTCGGGTTTCTGCTCAGGGTCGTGAGCGGCCAGGGCGTTCAGCCGAGCTTTATCGTCGTGACGGCGATCGTGCTCGGTGTGTTCCTGGTCGGCTGGCGCGGCATCGCGGTGCTCGTGCGCCGGGTCCGTACGCGCCGGTTGGCATAACTCCTGCAAATTTCCGGGCGGCGGGATGTTCGACGCGTCTTTCCGGGCCTCGGTCGACGCTCCGGCAGAATGTGCAGGAGTTATGCCCCAGTAACAGCGGAAACGCCACAGCCAGCGCCCCGCGGATGCGGGCTGTGGGGGGATCTGACGGTTAGACGAGCACCTTGAGCGAAGTGTTCCAGTTGAAGTCCTCGAATGCCGGGTTGGCTTGCAGGGTCATCACGAGGAACTGGAAGCCCTCGAGCTCGCGGGCACGACGCAGCGGGCCGACGACGATCGGACGCTGGCCTGCGGCGGTGACGAAGGCGGAGACGGTCGCGTTCGCCTCGTCGGAGTCGGACGCGATGAACACATCGAGCGGGAGGCCCGCGGCGGTGCCCGTGACGAGGGCGCCGGCGAAGGTCGTGTTGAACGCCTTGACGATGGTCACTCCGGGCGCGGCGAGCGCGGCGAGTTCTTCGGCGGCGGAGGTACCGGGGGCGATGACGAGGGAGTCGAAGGTGCTGAAGTCGACGGGGTTGGTGATGTCGATCACGGTCTTGCCGGACAGGGCTGCACCGAGGGTGGTGACGATTTCCTTGGCTGCGTCGAACGGGAGCGCGAGCACCACGATGTCACCGGTGAGCGGGCCGGTGAGAGTGCCCGAAGTGACCTGGCCGCCGAGCTCGGCGGCAAGGGACGCGGCCTTGGCCGGGTCGCGATCGAGGATCTGGAGTCCGCTTCCGGCGACGACGGCACGGGTGCCGATACCGCGAGCCATGTTGCCGCTGCCGATGATCGTGATGTTCGTCATAGTCATTTTCCTCCGGAAGAGTGTCAGATGGATGCTGCCTCCGGCGGGATTCCCGTCACAATTACTTGAAGCAACAACTAAAGACTACGACTCTTTAGTTGAACCGTCAAGTTAACCGGTAGAATTCTCGGCATGACCGAACCGCGCTGGCTGACAGATGACGAACGCGAGGCCTGGCTGCGCCTGATGGCCGTGACCATGCTCCTGCCGGGGCGACTCGAGACGCAGTTGAAACGGGATGCCGGGCTAAGCCACTTCGAGTACTACGTGCTCGCGATGATCTCGGAGAGCACCGAGCGCTCCCTCGCCCTGAGCGAGCTCGCTGCACGCACGAACTCATCTCTCTCCCGCCTGTCGCACGTGATCGCCCGGCTCGAAGTCCAGGGCCTGCTCACCCGGTGCGCCTCGCCGAGCGACGGTCGTACCTCGATCGCACAACTGACCGAGGCCGGCTGGGCCAAGGTCGTCGGGAGCGCGCCCGGCCATGTCGAGGAGGTGCGCTCGGTCGTCTTCGATTCCCTGACGCCCGGTCAGGTCAGCCAACTCTCCGAGATCTGCGGCAGCCTGCTCGGCACCCTCGACCCGGACCACCGCCTGCTCCGCCCGAGCTGAACCGCCCCGGTCTACCGTTCGTAGTCGTCGACGTCGTCGAACTCCTCGGCATCATCGATCTCGGTGATGCTGTGCTCGTCCACACCGCGGTCGTCCTCGTCCTCGTCGTCCTGGTCGACAACGCGGTCGTCGGCGTCGATCGACCAGTCGAGATCATCGTCCTGGTCGTCTTCCGGGACCAGGTCCTCCTCGAGGGTGAGCGCGACGTCGTCGATGTCGCGGTCTTCGTCGAGACCGTCGCTGCCGGAGTCCGTTCGCCGCGGCCAGAGCCCGTCCGGATCAATTCTCATTGTGGCTGCCTCCTCGTCGGAAGAGGGACGCCCCCCGCTGGGTGCCCCCGCGCGAGCAACGGTACGCTCCCGCCCCGCCACTGACAAGGACCGGGTCGTCCCTGTGCACAACCGGTGGAAATCGGTGCGGAACCGCGCGGAACCGTCCGGAACCCTCCGGCGGCTCAGCTCTGGCCGGAGCGAAGCCCGGCGGTGGCGACGAGCGAACCGTCCCGCAGGACCGCGAGAACCTCGATCGGGAAGGTCTCGATGCTGCGGCCCAGTGCCGCCTCGCCGCCCGCGATGATCGTGGTGGCGAGCACGTCGACGGTCACGATGTCGAGACCGATCACGCTGACCTGCCGGTAGGGCGAGGGGCCGCCGCCCGCGCTGGTCCAAATGTGCTCGCCGCGCTCGGCACTTCCCGAGGTCGCAACGGCCCGCACCGGGGCGACGAGCGGCACGGAGGCGAGGAGTTCATGCCGGCTTGCCGGGTCGACGATGCCGGCGACCCAGTCCTGGCCCGGTGACTGGTCGCCGCTCACGAGCAGGTCGCCGCCCGCGTTGACCGACCACGCCGAGAGGCCGAGACCCCGCAGGGCCTCCCCCGCCTCCGCGATCGCGAGGCTTTTCACGACCCCGGAAAGGTCGAGCACGCCGTCGGCGCGGTGCGGCGTGAACACGCCGTCCGTGCGGTCGCGCCAGTCGAGCGCGATCGCGTAGCAGTCCCGCAGCTCGGCGCTCGCCTGGGTGAGACGGATGTCCCCCCGCGCGATCCTGCTGATCTCCGAGTCGGGTCGGTACAGGCTGAAATGCTCGTCCCAGCGGGTGAACACCGAGCGGACGGCGGCGAGGGCCGAGTCCGGGCCGGCAGCCGGGGTGGCGGCCTCGGTGACGGCGCGGGTCCCGCCGTCACCGATCACGCCGTCACCCGTGGCGCTGCCGTGTGCCGTGCTGCCGATGCGGAGGCTCACGACGGTGCCCATGGTCTCGAAGGTCTGCGCGTCCATGGCACCAACGCTAGCGGCGACCCCTGCCGGGTGCACGATCTAGAACCCGGCCGTGTCGAGCGCAGCCTGGAGAGAGGTGAGGTAGCCCCTCGTCGTGTATGTGGCTCCGCTGACGTTGCTGACCTTCGCGGACTGGGCGGCGAGCACCTCGGAGCGGAGGATCGGGGCGGCCTGCGCGCTGATCGCGACAGAGCGGCCGCCGTCGTTGGTCAGCTGCAGGGCTGTGACCTCGGTGATCGTGCCGTTGGCGATCGTGACGGAGACCTGGACAGGGCCGAATCGGGTCTGAACGGTTGATCCCGTGAACGTTCCGGTCGGCCGGGCCGCCGGGGCGGGCGCCGCGGGGGCAGGCACCGCGGGGGCAGGCGCTGCCGGAGCGGGGGTCGCCGCTGTCGGCACGGTGGTCGTGGAACCGGCAGACGTCGTCGCCGGACCGGACACGGCCGGTGCTGAGGCGGCCGGCGTAGGAGTTGCCGGCCCGACGCTCGGAGGCGGGATGGTCGCGGGCGCGGCCTGCGGCGCCGAGAGCGCCTGCATCGAGGCGTTCGCCTGGGCGCCGACCTGCCAACCGACTGCGAGCACGGACAGGGACGCCAGGGTGGCCAGGGTGACTGCGCGGGCCCTCACCAGTCGAACCTTTCGAAGTGGATCTGCCGGGTCGGCAAGCCTGCCGACCGGGCGTCCCGCACGACCTCGTCCGTCCACTTGCGTGGCCCGCAGATGTAGACATCGGCCTCGCGGAGCTTGGGCACGAGGGTTGCGAGGGTGATCCGGGCCTGGACAGCGTCGCCGGGGAGCCAGCTGCTGGTTCCCGGGGCGCGCTTGCCGGCGATGATGCGCAGTTCGGCGCCGCGGGCGCGGCAGAGGGCGGCGAGTTCATCGACGAGGTAGGTGTCGTCGACGGTGCTCGACCGGAGGAGCACGGTCGCCTGCCCGGGTGCGAACGTGGCGGTCTCGAGAAGCGAGCGGATCGGTGCGACCCCGATGCCCGCGGCGATCAAGACGATCCGCGGCGAGGTGCGGGCGAAGTCGGTGAAGAGTCCGTACGGGCCTTCGAAGCTCACCCGAGTGCCGACGGGCACGCGCGGGAGCGTGGAAGACGCGTCGCCGAGCCCGCGCACGGTGATGCGGAGGGACGAGCCGGTGGGCGCGGCAGAGAGCGAGAACGGGTGCGCCTGCCACCACAACCCGGGGGTCCAGAACCGCCAGATGAAGAACTGGCCGGACTTCGCCTTGAGGCTGCGCAGCTGCCGGCCGGACAGGCGGATCGAGACGACCCCACGGGCCTCGTGGTCGACTCCGACCACGGTGAGCCGGGCCCTCAGCGATCGCACGATCGGCACGATGAAGCGGAAGAGGATGATGGACCCGGCAACGCCCGCATACAGGGCGAGCCAGTAGTAGCGTTGCAGCGATCCCTCGCGGAACAGGGTGCCGACGCTGAGCTGGTGCGGAATCGCGACGAGCACGGCGACGTAGGACAGCAGGTGCACGAGGTGCCACACCTCGTAGCGGAACTTGTGCCGCACGACGACGAGCGAAGTGACCACGACGGCGATGAGCAGGCCCAGCCCGAGGAAGGCCAGCGGCATGTCCGGGAGCGACGAAAACATGATCCAGACCTCGTCGAAGAACCCGGCGGGCTGCACGAGCGCATACCCGATGGTGAGCAGCACGGCGTGGGCGAGGATCAGGTAGAGCGCCGGTTTGCCGAGCGACTGGTGCAGCGCCATCGCACTGTCGTGGCCGAAAGCCCTGTCGATCGCGGGCAGCCGCGCGGCGAGCAGCATCATGACGAGGAGGAGGTCGGTGCCGACCAGCCCGGTGACGATTCCGAGTGCCGTGATGGCGTCGGCGGGTGTGCTGATCCTGGCCGCTCCCCCGTCGGCGAGGAAGACCGCGACGACGAGCGCCACCGAGACCACCGCGAGGATTTGCAGGCTGTCGGCCAGTCGCATCCGCCGCGGATAATTCGGGTGGATGCGCGACCTGGCTTGGTGCGGGCGTGCCCGCGTGTCGAGGCTCATAAGGTGAGCATCCCCGGCGAATCCAATGAATCTCTATCGAGGACCTGAAAGGAACCTGTGCGTCGCCAATGTGCGCTGCACGAGTTCACAGGTTCCCATGCGCAGGGCGAAACGGATGCCCTCGGCTAGAACCCGGCGGCGTCGAGCGCCGCCTGCAACGAGGTGAGGTACCCCTGGGTCGTGTAGGTCGCGCCGCTCACATTCGCCACCGCGACGGACTGCTTCTGCAACACTTCGGCCTTGAGCACCGGGGCGGCCCGGTTGCTGATCTGAACCGACTTGGAATCCTTGTCGGTCAGCTGGAGCGCCGTGACGTCGGTGATCGTACCGTCCGCGATCGTGACGGAGACCTGCATGTTCCCGAACCGGGTGGCGACGACGGAACCGGTGAAGGTTCCGGTGACGCCGGCCACCGGGGCGGCCGCGGTCGGGGTAGCGGTCGCGGTCGGAGTCGCGGTCGGAGTCGCGGTCGGAGTCGCGGTGGCGACCGCCGGCGCCGTGGCCGTGGAGGTCGAAACGGCCGGGGCGGATGCGGCGGCAGACACCGTCGCATCCGTCGCGGATCCGCCCAGGGTGTTCTGCAGGGAGGCGACGGCCGGCGTTCCGACCAGCCACCCGATTGCCAGTACGGACAGGGACGCTGTTGCGGCCGCAGCCGCTGCTCGTTTTCTCACCAGTCAAACCTTTCGAAGTGGATCTGTTGCGTGGGTAGTCCGGCCGAGCGGGCATCCCGCACGACCTCGTCGGTCCACCGCCGTGGACCGCAAATGTAGACGTCCGATTCGCTGAGATTCGGGACGAGGGTTTTGAGGGTGATCCGCGCGTTGACGGCGTCGCCGGGCAGCCAGCTGTGGGCTCCGGGGGCACGCTTGCCCGCGATGATACGGAACTCGGCTCCCCGCAGGCGGCAAAGCTCGGCGATCTCGTCGACGAGGTAGCTGTCCGCGACGGAGTGCGAGCGCAACAGCACGGTCGCCTGGCCCGGCGCGAAGGTCGCCGTTTCCAGGAGCGCCCGGATCGGGGCGACGCCGATGCCTGCGGCGAGGAGCACGATCCGCGGGCTCGTCCTGGCCCGGTCGGTGAACAGCCCGTACGGGCCTTCGAAGCTCACCCGGGTGCCGACCGGCACCGAGGCGAGGTCGGTCGAACCGTCACCGAGCGCACGCACCGTGACCCGGAGGGAGTTGTGGGCCGGCGCGGCGGAGAGCGAGAAAGGGTGCGCCTGCCACCACTGCCCCGGCGTCCAGAACCGCCAGATGAAGAACTGGCCTGCGGTCGCCTGCAGGTGGTGCAGCCGGCGGCCGGAGAGGCGGATCGACACGACACCGGGCGCCTCACGATCGACGCCTGCCACGACGAGCCGGGAGCGCAGCGACCGCACGATCGGGAGCACAACCCGGTAGACCACGATGGATCCGGCCACGCCGACGTACAGGGCGAGCCAGTAGTACCACTGCAGCGATCCGGCGACGAGGACCGTGCCTGCGGTCAGCATGTGCGGCAGTGCGGCGAGCACGGCGACGTACGAGAGCAGGTGCACGATGTGCCAGACCTCGTATGGCAGCTTGTGGCGCACGATGACGAGCGAGGTGACGACCACGAGCACGAGCAGGCCGAGCGCGATGAAGGCCAGGAGCATGTCCGGCATCTGGGTGAGCATGCTCCACGTTTCGGCGAACACGGTGACCTCGCTGGAGAGGGCGTACCCGATGATGAGGAAGACCGCGTGGGCGAGGATCAGGTAGAGGGCCGGCTTACCGAGGGACTGGTGCAGCGCCATCGCGTTGTCGTGGCCGAATGCGCGGTCGATCGCGGGCAGCCGGGCGGCGAGCAGTGTCATCACGAGCAGCAGGTCGGTGCCGACGAGGCCGGTGACGATGCCGATCGAGGTGAGGGCGTCCGCGGGGGTGCCGAAACGGGCGGCCCCGCCGCAGCCGAGGAAGAGGGCGACGGCGAGTGCGAGCGAGACGATGCAGAACACCTGCAGGGTGTCGGCGAGGCGCATCCGTCTCGGGTAGTTCGGGTTGACGCGTGGGGCGGGCTGACGGCGGGTGCGCGTCTTCTCGGAGAGACGCTGCTGGAGGCGCAGGGGTCTGGTGTCGAGGCTCATGTTCCGAGCATCGGGCCACTTCCCATGTGGAGCCTTTCGGAAGCCTATGTACCGGCTATGGAATCCACCTCACCTGCCGCTTATGCTGCTGCGCCGGTCCGCTTGCCGGAGCCGAACCGGAATAGCAGCACGAGCAGGATCGCGACCCCCGCCCCGAGTGCCGTCTCGACGATGCGGTCGACGAGCAGGGCGGGCACCGGAACGGGACTACTGAGGTGCACGACGGAGAGGGCGAGCGGGGTGATGAAGAGCAGCGCGGCCCCGTAGTGCTTTCCGACCAGGATCTCGGCGCCGAACTGGCTGACCGCGATCACGACCACGAGCCACGCGACGGATGGCCCCGGCAACAGCACGAGGCCCGTCACGACCACGCCCAGTGCGGTCCCGACCACGCGGTGCACGGCCCGGGAGATCGAGTGGGCCGCCCGGGGCGGCGGCAGCACGGCGACGACGGCGACAACGGCCCAGTAGGGGTGCCCGATTCCGGCGGCGATCGCCAGACCGCCGGCGATGAGCACGCCCGCGACGTTTTGCAGGATCGTCAGCCAGACCTGCGGATCGGTGACGGCGCGCGGCCAGAGGCGCGGCCGCCGGGGCAGCCCCTTGAACAGCACGGCAGACCGGTCCCCCGAGAGCCGCCGGAGCGTCCAGCCGGACATCGTCAGCAGCCAGGCGAAGGCCGCACCGCACACCGCCACGAGCAGCCGCGGGCCGAACTCCGCCGCTGGCGTCGGCACCTGGGCGCAGACCGCGAACGCGAATACGAAGAACAGCGGGGTGCCGGGCACGAGCCCGGCGGTGACGGCGATCAGGATGCCGGCGGCCACGACGAACAGCAGTCCGGCGGTCAGGAGGGGAAGGCTCGCACCGGCGATGGCCACGATAAGCGCGAGGGTGATGCTCACGAGAAGGAATCCCCCGCCGATGCTGATGGTGCGGGCGCGCAGCCGGTAGGGCTCGTTGCGGCCGTAGAGCGCCGTCATCGCACCGAAAGACGCGTAGGCGGTCCACTCGAGGCGCCCCCAGGCCACGAGGAGCACCAGTGGAAGTGCCATCGCGAGGCTCGCTCGCACGGCCACCTCGACGTCGAGCGTACGCAGTGAACGCACCCGTTCGATGAGTCCCTCCGACACTAGATCTTCTCGATCGGCGCGATCTTGATCAGAAGCTTCTTTGCGCCCGCCGTATCGAACTGGACATGTGCGACCCGCTTGGTGCCCTCACCGGTGACCTGGTTGACGCGACCGTCGCCGAAGCTCGAGTGCCGGATCCGGTCGCCGGCCGCGAGCTCGAGATCCCCGTTGTCGCGGACCTGGGTGAGGGCGTTGGCCCACTCGGTCTTCGGCTTCGGGGCGGGCGGCAGCTCACTGAAGCCGCTGCGGGTGGAGTTGAAGCCGCCGCCGAAGCCGTCCCTGCGATTGAGCGCACGCGACTGGGTGCCGTTCCGGGAGTTGGCCATGCCGGGCGACTGCTTCCAGTCGATCAGCGCGGCCGGGATCTCCTGAAGGTAACGGCTCGGCATGGCCACGTTGATCTCGCCGAACTGGGCGCGGGTCATCGCGAGCGAGAGGTAGAGGCGCTGCCGGGCCCGGGTGATGCCCACGTAGAAGAGGCGGCGCTCCTCGGCGGGGCCCCCCGGCTCGTTCGCCGACATCTGGTGGGGCAGGAGCCCCTCCTCGACCCCGGTCAGGAACACGGCTTCGTACTCGAGGCCCTTTGCGGTGTGCAGGGTCATCAGGGAGACGGTGCCCGAGGCGTCGTCAAGGTCGTCCGCTGCCGCGACGAGCGAGACCTGGGTGAGGAAGTCGACGAGGCCGGCGTCGGGGTTCTCCCGGTTGAAGTCCTTCGTCTGGGCGACGAGTTCCTCGATGTTCTCCGCCCGCGCTTCGTCCTGGGGGTCGCGGCTGTTGCGCAGCACCGTGAGCAGCCCGCTGCCCTCGAGCACGAAGGTCAGCAGCTCGGAGACGTTCACCGGGCCGCCGGGATACGCCGGGTCGATCTTGAGGGCGGCCTCGTCGAGCACGCCGGCCAGCTGCAGGATCGCGCCGGTGACCTTCTGGCCGAGTCCGAGTGATGCGGAATCGCGCATCGCCTCGCGGAAGCTGATCTGGTTGGCCTCGGCGAAGCTGCCGAGCCCGGTCTCCGTTGCGGGGCCGATGCCGCGCTTGGGGGTGTTCAGGATGCGCCGCAGGGCGAGCTCGTCGTCGGGGTTGGCGACCGCGATCAGGTAGGCGAGCGCGTCCTTGATCTCGGCGCGCTCGTAGAACTTGGTGCCGCCGACGACGCGGTACGGCACTGCGGCGCGGACGAAGATCTCCTCGAGCGCCCTGGTCTGGGCGTTGGTGCGGTAGAACACGGCCATGTCCCGGTAAGCCATGCCTGCCCCGTGCAGGGTCTCGATCTCGTCCGCGACGAACTGGGCCTCGTCGTGACCGTTGTACGCGGTGTAGCCGACGATCTTCTCGCCGTCGCCGCCCGCGCTCCACAGCTTCTTGTCTTTGCGGTCGAAGTTGTGGCCGATCACGGCGTTCGCCGCCGAGAGGATGTTCTGGGTCGAGCGGTAGTTCTGCTCGAGCAGGATGACCTTCGTGCCGGGGAAGTCCCGTTCGAATTCGCTGATGTTGCGGGTGTCGGCGCCGCGGAAGGCGTAGATGGACTGGTCGGAGTCGCCGACGACGGTGAGGGAGGCACCGGGGATGCCGCCAGTCGGCTCGCGCAGGTTGCGCACGTGCACGCCGGTCGCCTCGAGCTCGTCGGCGAGTTCTGCGGTGACGGGTAGCGTGAGTTCGCGCACGAGCGAGTACTGGGCGTGGTTGGTGTCCTGGTATTCGTCGACGAGGATATGCCGGAAGCGCCGCCGATAGGTTGCGGCGACGCGGGGGAAGGCGCGGAACAGGTAGACCGTCTCGCCGATCAGGTCGTCGAAGTCGAGGGCGTTCGCCGCACGCAAGCGCTGCGTGTACTGGCGGAAGATCTCGATGAACATGACCTCCTGCGGGTCACTGAGGTTGGCGTTGCGGGCGTAGGAATCGACGTCGGCGAGCTCGTTCTTGAGCTTGGAGATCTTCGCGGCGGCGTTGCCGGGCGTGAATCCGTACGTGTCGGCGTCGAGCGACTTGATGATGCGTTTGAGGGTGACCTTGGTGTCCGCGGAGTCGTAGATGCTGAAGCTCGAGGAGAGGCCGGCACTCTCGGCCTCGCGGCGCAGGATGCGGACGCAGGACGAGTGGAAGGTCGAGATCCACATGCCCTCTGAACCCTCGCCGAGGAGGACCTTGACCCGCTCGCGCATCTCGGCGGCGGCCTTGTTGGTGAAGGTGATCGCGAGGATCTGGCTCGGGTAGGCCTCCCTGGTCTCGAGCAGGCTCGCGATGCGGCGGGTCAGCACGCTCGTCTTGCCACTGCCTGCACCCGCGATGATGAGGAGGGACGGCCCGCGGTACTCGACGGCTTCGAGCTGCTGCGGGTTCAGCCCGTCGAGCAGGGGACTCTGCCGCTGGCCGGGCTCGCCATCGGGGCGGCCGGGGCCGAAGCCGTCGCCATAGCCGTCCAGGATTATCGGCGTTGCCGAAGAAGTGCGTGCGGGGGTGTTGTCCGGGTCGAAGGGCGTCATCATCTCGCCTCCAAGTCTAAGCGGTGCCCCTGACACCGGCCGGGGCGCCCGGCCGCTTGCCAGCGTTGCCGGCAGTACCGGAGGCAGGTCGATCGGCGGCCGCCCGGTTCAGCGGTCTTCGCGGGCCTCTGCGGCGAGTTCGTCACGGACCGCGACGGCGAGGTCGGGGTGGTCGGCGAAGACCCCGTCGATCCCGGTGCCCATGATGGTGCGGAACTCGGTCTGCCAGTCGCCGAAGTCGGCGCGGAACCGCCCGCGCTGGAAGGTCTTCGCGAGGAACACGTTTTCCGGGCGCAGGGTCCAGCAATAGATCTCGAGGTTGGCGGCGTGGGCCGCGTCGACGAGGTCGGAAGCGCCCGTGACGTGTCCGTCCGCCCCGATCTCGAGGACGAGCGACTTCGGCACGCTGACGCCGTCGACGAGACCGCTCAGCCCGTAGAGGCCCTGGTCGGTCAGGTAGTCCGCGTAGTCGGGGGCCGAGCGGCCGAGCAGGCGCACCTGGTCGGCCGGTTTCCCCGTCGCCTCGAGCAGGAAGATCCGCTTGCCATAGATGCCGCGTGCGTAGACCTGGTCGAGCAGGGTGCGTTCGAAGCTCTCGATCGTGAGCCGTCCGTCGCCGGCGTTCCAGCCGGCGGTGTTCACCTCGGCGGCGAAGAGTTCGTCGACAGGGAGGCCGATCGACTCGAAATAGCTCGCGTGCTTGATCTCGGCGACGACGCCGACCGGGCGCCTCGCCCGGCTGGACACCCGGTCCATGAGCTTGAAAACGTCGCGCAACCGCAGCAGCGGGAATCGGCCGTCGAAGGACGCACTGGCCTTGCGGAGGGCCGGCAGCCGTTCGCGCGCTCGCAGGGTGCGCAGCTCGGCCCAGGTGAAGTCCTCGGTGAACCAGCCCGTCGTCCGGATGCCGTCAATGACCTTCCGGGTGCGGCGAGCGGCGAATTCGGGGTGGGCCGCAACATCCGTCGTCGCGGAGAGCTCGTTCTCGTGACGCACGATGAGCACGCCGTCGCGGGTGACGACGACGTCGGGTTCGACCGCGTCAGCACCGAGGGCAACCGCGAGCTCATAGGCGCCGCGGGTGTGCTCCGGCCGGTAACCGCTCGCCCCGCGGTGACCGATCACGATCGGTTGCATTCCCTGACCATACGCGCTGCTGGCAGACTCGAAGCCATGACACTCTGGAGGGAACCCGACACCCGACGCCACACGCCGGCGGTGTATCGCGCCCGCCTGACGCTCGGAGTCTCTGCGATCGCGCTCGGCATTGCCGCGACGAACCTCACGAGCACCTACAGTCTCTTCTTCCTCGCCATCGGGCCCGCCATGCAGCTGCTCGGCTGGCTCGCGCTGCCCGGGGAGCTCTGGCGGCGACTGCTGGTGATCCTCCCCGCGGAAATCGCCGCGCTCACACTCCTGGCCGGCCCCGATTTCACCGGCGCGTTCGCCGTACTCCTCGCGTGCTGGCTGTTCGTGCGGCACCGGCCGGGGATCAGCTACCTCGTGCTGCTCGCCCCCGTCGTCGTGAGCTTCGTCCTCAAGCTGTCGCTGCACAACTCGTCGCAGAACTGGGTCGGCGACGTCGTGGGCTCCGCGACGGTGATCGCATCCGCCTGGGTCGCACGCTGGATCGCCCAGAGGCGTTGGGCGCGGCTCAATCCGCCGTCGGCCGATGAAACGACCGGGACAGGCGACGCCGGGGACAGTCCCTCAGGATCTACAAGGCAGACGCCCAGCAGGGCTGAATAGACTCTCAGAAACGCTAACCGGCGACATGCCGGGCCCCCGGCGTTGACAACACCCGAGCTGATTGAGATCTTAGGAACATGGCATCCTCAAACCCCGCATTCTCGCGCAATCCCGCCTTTGCCGCACAAGGATCCGCGGCAGCGACCGGCCTGACCGAAGCTGACCTGCAGCGCATCTACGAAGCGCCGTCCGCAGGCTCGCAAGACACCGGCCGGATGACCTACGAAGACACCATCGTGAAGACCACGCTGAGCTTCGCCCTGCTGCTCGTCGCAGCGGCCGCGGCCTGGCTGCTCAGCCCGACGATGCCGTTCCTGCCGTTCCTCGGCATGATCGTCGGCCTCGTGCTCGGCCTCGTCAACGCCTTCAAGAAGGAGCCGTCACCGGGCCTGATCCTCGCGTACGCCGCGGCTGAAGGCCTCTTCGTCGGCGGTATCTCGTACATCTTCGAGGCGATCTACCCTGGCGTCGTCGTCCAGGCCGTGCTCGCGACCCTCGTGGTCGTCGGCGTGACCCTCGCCTTGTTCGCGAGCGGCAAGATCCGTGCTTCGAAGCGTGCGACCAAGGTCTTCCTGATCGCGATGGTCGGCTACTTCGTGTTCTCGATGCTCAACTTCGGCCTCGTCGCCTTCGGCGCCATCGACAGCCCGTTCGGCCTCAGCAGCAACGTGAAGATCTTCGGCATCCCGCTCGGCGTCGCGATCGGCATCCTCGCCGTGCTCATGGCCGCGTACTCCCTCGTGCTCGACTTCGACTTCATCCAGCGCGGCGTCAACAATCGGGTCGCCCGCAAGTACGGCTGGTCCGGCGCGTTCGGCATCATGGTGACAGTCGTCTGGCTCTACGTCGAGCTGCTCCGCCTCTTCGCGATCTCGCGAAACTAGCTCGCTCGCGCCCTCGCGAGAGCAGAACCCTCTCCGCACACACTGTGAAGTCGGAGATTTTCGCCAGGAATATCTCCGACTTCACGTCGTTAATGCAGGGGTCGCAGAGCCGGAGTCCGGCTCAGATCCAGCCCATGTCTGTCGCGGTTCGGATCGCCTCTGACCGGTTGCTTGCCCCGAGCTTGGCGGATGCCGCCGAGAGGTAGTTCCGGACGGCCCCTGGGCTCAGGTGCAACGAGCGTGCGACCTCGGGGGCACTCCGTCCCCCGGCCGCGAGGAACAGGACCTCGGTCTCCCGCGCCGTGAGCGGTGATTCTCCGTGCATCATCGCGTTGATCGCGAGCTGCGGGTCGATCACGCGGTCGCCGGCGTGGATCTTCCGGATGACCGCGATCAGGCGCCCTGAGGCCAGGTCCGTTTTCTGGAAGCCATCCACGCCGCCCTGGATGGCGCGGCGGACGTCACCGGGGCGCGGATGGCTCGAGAGCAGCAGCACCTTGACCCGCGGGTCGGCGGCCTGGATCAGTGGCAACAGCCCCAGGCCGTCGATCGTGGGCAGGTGGATGTCGAGGACTATGACATCGGGAGCGGTCTGACGCACAGCCGACAGGACCTCGGCGCCTTCGCCGATCGCGGCAACGACCTCGATATCGGCTTCGAGCCAGAAGACAGCCTGGAGAGCCGTGCGCAGGAGGACGTGATCCTCGACGAGCAGCACCCGGATCAGCGAGCCCTGCCCCCGCGCCGGGGCGGGAAGTGCGGGCTGGGTGGTTTCGAAGCTCATCCCTGCCCCCCCCTCCCGACGTCGGACGACTGCCCGCGATCACGGCAGTTGTGAAATGGAAGGTCGCGTATGGACTCTAGCAAACACCGACATCGAAAAACCCCCCGAACGGGGTGGGGATGCGCTCAGAAGTCCCGGTCAACGCCGGAGCGGTCAGCGCCGGAGCGGTCAGGGCTGGGAGGACGAAGCCTCGACGCGCCACTGCCCGTCCGGCCCGCCGGGCCGCGAGGTCGCCCGGCTCATCGAGAAGGTACGGGTGCGAAACCGCCAGGCCAACCGGACCATCGCGACGCCCGCCTGCCGGTAGTGATCGGCGAGCGCACGGGTGAACACGGCGCGTCCCGGCACGTCGACCCAGCCATTCGCGCCGGTGTACACGGCTTCGACGTGCGGCCGCGCAGCGGCGTTTCGGAAGAGGGCGAGGGCCTCCGCGGCGATCTCATCGCCGTCGGGGAGGACGCGGTGCCGGGGTGCGGATTCCTCGGCACGGACGCTCCGGGGCGGAGCGACCGACGAGCGCGGCTCATCATCGAACCCGCGTGTTTCCGAAACCGTGGAATCCATGGTCGTCACCTTCGTCCGGGGACGACGCCCCGACCGGAATGCCCGGCCGGCTGCCGCCGCGAGGAGGCTTCCGCGGGATACGACGGAGAGCCGAAGCGGCTCCCGTCGACGCTTCGCACTCATCCTCACGCGGATGCCGCGTCGCCGGAAGTCCCTCCTGTCACCGCTGCCCCATGACAGCTGTCACGTTCCGGTGATCGCCACTTGGCGCGCGCCGGAAACGCCACGCCTTCGCCCGGTTACGGGAAAAGCACCCCCGTCTCGACGACGAGGGTGCTTTGTCCGCAACTAAGCGGGAGTCGCTCAGCGGGGAGCGCTCACTCCCACTCGATGGTTCCCGGCGGTTTCGACGTGACGTCGAGAACGACGCGGTTGACGCCATCCACTTCGTTCGTGATGCGATTGGAGATGCGGGCGAGCAGGTCGTACGGCAGGCGGGTCCAGTCGGCCGTCATCGCGTCCTCAGAGGAGACCGGGCGCAGTACGATCGGGTGACCGTACGTGCGGCCGTCGCCCTGGACTCCGACGGAACGGACATCCGCGAGCAGCACGACCGGGCACTGCCAGATGACCCCGTCGAGGCCGGCGGCGGTCAGCTCGGCGCGCACGATCGCATCCGCGTGCCGCAGCAGTTCGAGCCGTTCGAAGGTGATCGAACCGACGATGCGGATGCCCAGGCCTGGTCCGGGGAACGGCTGGCGCTGCACGATCTCCGGCGGCAGACCCAGTTCGGCGCCGATCGCACGCACCTCGTCCTTGAACAGGGTGCGCAGCGGTTCGACGAGCTCGAACTTCAGGTCTTCCGGCAGGCCGCCGACGTTGTGGTGGCTCTTGATGTTCGCGGTGCCGCTGCCGCCGCCGGACTCGACGACGTCGGGGTACAGGGTGCCCTGGACAAGGAAGCGGATCGGGTCGCCGTCCTTCTCCGCGGCCTCCCTGATGAGCTCGGCCTGGGCCTGCTCGAAGGTGCGGATGAATTCGCGGCCGATGATCTTGCGCTTGGTCTCCGGGTCGCTGACACCCTCGAGCGCTGCGAGGAACTGCTCGCGTACGTCCACGGTGACGAGGCGCACGCCGGTGGCCTTGACGTAGTCCTCCTCGACCTGGCGGCGTTCGTCCTGGCGGAGCAGGCCGTGGTCGACGAAGACGCAGACGAGCTGGTCGCCGATGGCCTTGTGCACGAGCGCCGCTGCGACGGCGGAGTCGACGCCGCCGGAGAGCCCGCAGATGACCTTGCCGGTGCCGACCTGGGCGCGGATCTTCGCGACCTGTTCGGCGATGACGTTGCCGCTGTTCCAGTCGGCGGGAATCCCGGCTGCGCGGTGCAGGAAGTTCTCGAGCACGTCCTGGCCGAATTCGGTGTGCTTGACCTCGGGATGCCACTGCACGCCGTAGAGGCGGCGCTCGTCGTTCGCGAACGCGGCGACCGGGGTCGAGCCGGTTGAGGCGAGCACCGCGAAGCCGGCAGGGGCGCGGGAGACGGAGTCGCCGTGACTCATCCACACGGTCTGCTCGTTCGGCTGCCCGGCGAGGAGGACGTTGTCGCCGCTCGCGACCGTCACGGGGGTCGACCCGTATTCGCTGAGCCCGGTGTGGGCGACCTCGCCACCGAGGGCGGTCGCCATCACCTGGAAGCCGTAACAGATGCCGAGCACGGGAATGCCGAGGTCGAAGATCGCGGGGTCGAAGGTCGGGGCGCCCTCGGCGTAGACACTCGAGGGTCCTCCGCTCAGCACGATCCCGACCGGGTTCTTGGCTGCGACTTCCGCAGCGGTGATCGAGTGTGCGACGATCTCCGAGTAGACGGATGCCTCGCGCACGCGGCGCGCGATCAGCTGGGCGTACTGGGCGCCGAAGTCCACCACGAGCACGGGTCGGTCGATCCCGGACGCCTCCGTCGGAGTCACGACCACGGTCGGGTCGGCAACTGCAGTCATGAACGGGCCTCCGCACCCTCGGCGTCGGAAAGTGCCCTGGCGGCAAGCCAGGCGCGGACCTCGCGGGCGACGCGGCCCTCGAGGAAGAAGGACAGTGTGGGGATCACGCCACCGAGGGCGATCAGGAGGAACCGGCTGAACGGCCAGCGCATCAGGCTCCAGAGCCGGAAGTCCGCGAACAGGTACAGCACGTAGAACCAGCCGTGCATGATCAGGATCGCGGTGCTCAGGTTGAACGCGGTGACGGTGTCGCGCGGGACGAGCAGCCCGTACGGGCCGCCGAGCTCGAGCTCGTACTGGAAGCCGAATTTGAGGATGACCTCGGCGCAGAGCAGCAGCAGGAAGACGCCGGTGATGATCGAGGACGTCTGGTAGAGCTTCAACGCCCCCGGGATGCTGGGGATATCAGCGCGTTTGGGTTCGAGTGGCATGCGCCAATTCTAACCGGCGGATATCGCCGCTTCCTCGCGGAGCTCCTCCTCGCGCTCCCAGGCGTCCCGGACGAGGCGGTACCAGAGGAACACGGCGAAGCCGGCGAAGACGACCCACTCGATGGCGTAGAAGATGTTCAGCCAGTTGAGGGAGGCATCCGTGAGGGGTGCCGGCGAATCGATTCCCGTGAGACCGGAGGCCGCGGTCCCGTCGACGATGTAGCCAGGGTAGACCGCTGTGCCGTCGAAGCCGGCCCAGAGGTTGATCAGGGCAGCGGTGGACACGGTCGTCATGCTGTGCGGGTCACGGCCGTCTGCGGGAACGACGGGGGCTTCGGTCGGGAGGAGCCGGCCGGCCAGGGTGACGACCTGGTTGGCCGGGGCGGACGCGAGGCCTTCCATCGTCGCCCGGGCCGTCGCCTCCTCCCGCGCCCAGCCGCGGGCGACGGCGATGCTCGCGCCCGCGCTGCTGTTGCCGCTGCCTGCCGCACCGACGATGAAGTGGCTCACCACCCAGTAGCCGGAGGTTCCGTCGTTGGAACGGTCGCTGATGAGCTGCTCGTCGCCGGGCACGTAACTGCCGTCGACGGTGACGAGCTGGCCGGTCGCCGCGTCACGTGGGGCGCCACCGGGAGTCACGACGTCGAAGAGGGGTTTCACGGTCTCGGTGCTCTTCTCGACGACCACACCGGATGCGACGGCGCGTTCGAGCTGCCAGCGCCCGAGCGCCGCGAAGCCGGCCGCGACGGCGAGGGCGAGCAGGAGCGCGAGAATCCAGCGAGGGCGGAGCATCATGCGGATCATTGGTAGTCACCTGTCCCGGCGTCGGGCGCCGGCTTGTCCCTCTGGGCGCGAGTGCGCGAAAGTCGTTTGGCGTAGTCGGCCATCGGGTCGGCGTCCGCGGCCCGGTCGGAGCCGGAGCCGGAGCCGGAGTCGGAGCCGGAGACGGAATCGGAGCCGGAGTCGGAATCGGAACCGGAATCGGGAGCTGTGTGCGATTGCGGGTCGGCAGTCGGTTGCGGGTCGGCAGCCGGATGCGCGTCGGCAGCCGGATGCGCGTCGGCAGCCGGATGCGCGTCGGCCTGTGCATCGGCGCCTGCGGTTGCGCGCTGGGCGGCGTTCGGGCGGCCGAGGGACGGCAGCGGCGTCGGACCGTCGAGTTCGTCGATCCCGTCGTCCAGCACGTGCTTGGCGTATTCGCCGCGCTCGGCCTGCTCTGCCCGTTCGTCGTGGTCGGCGCGCCCGTCGTGGTCGGCGCGCTTCCGGGGCTCCGGCCGCAGGGGCGGCAGCGGCTGTTCGCCGAGGTGGGCGGCGGCGCGCTGGGCGTCCTGGTCGCTCAGTCCGCCTGCTGTCGCCGCGTCGACAAGCCGGAACTCCTCGGCGTGCATCGGGTCGCGGTCTGGCCGGATTCCGGCGCGCTTCCGGCGACGTCCGGGCAGCAGGGCGCCGAGCCGTTCGGAGTTCGCGGCGAAGAGCGGACCGAGGATGGCCATGGTGAGCACGTAGAGTCCCGCGAACGGCTGGAGTTGGCCGTTCAGGCCCGCTCCGACCGAGAGGGTCGCGAGGATGAGCGTGAACTCTCCGCGGTTCACCAGGATCGCGGCGGCATTGAGCCCCTCGGAGATTCCCATCGAGTGCAACCGGGCCAGCAGCATCCCCGAGATCAGGTTGAGCACGAAGGTCATCACGACCGCCGCAAGCACGACGAGGATGACCGAACCGAACTCGGCGATGTGCAGCGCGAGGCCGAAGTTGAGGAAGAAGAAGGCGGCGAAGATGTCCCGCAACGGGACGGCGACACGTTCGAGCCGGGTGCGGTATGTGCTCGCGCCGAGGACGACACCGATCAGGAACGCGCCGATCGCATCCGTCACTCCGATGATCTCGCCGATCCCGGCGAAGAGCACGGCAAGCCCGAAGAACAGGATCGTGAAGAGTTCGTCGTCCTTGGTGCGGACCAGGCGGGACACGACCCGGCCGCCCCAGCGGGCGAGCGAGAACATCACGACGAGGAAGAGGAACGCGATGCTCAGTTGGAGCACGATCGGCCAGATCTCGGTCTTGCCGCTGAGCACTACCGAGACGATCGACAGGTAAACAGCGATGAAGATGTCGCCGACCACGGTCACGCCGAGGATCATCGGCGTCTCCTTGTTGGCGAGGCGGCGCAGCTCGATCAGGAGCTTGGTGATGATCGCGCTCGAGGAGGTGCCGGTCATCCCGGCAATGACGAGGGCCTCCCGGGTGCCCCAGCCGACCATCATCCCGAAGGCGAACCCGATGCCCATGTTGATCACGACGTATGAGCCGCCGGATAGCAGCAGTTTCCCGGCGTCGTTGAAGAACTCCTCCTGGTCGAACTCGAGGCCGAGGCTGAACAGGAGCAGGATGAGCCCGAAGACAGCGATGAGCTCGATGTCGGCGGAGTGGAAGTCGAGCGGGAACCAGTGGGTGTACGGGCTCGCGAGCAGGCCGACGATCATGTAGATCGGGATGGACGGCAGGCCGATCAGTTTTGCGGCGCGCCCGAGCACATAGGCCACGACCAGCAGGATGCCGAGTGTGATCAGGTCCGTGCCGAGGTTCATCCGTTAGCCCCCAGGCGGCGCGTCGACGGTCTTGGCCTTGAGCTCACCGGTGCGGAAGAACGTGAAGGCCTTGGCGACCTTCTCCGGTGACCCTGCGACGACGAGGGTGTCGCCGGGGAAGACCCGGAAGTCCTGGGCCGGTGCAGGGTTGGCGGACTCGCCGCGCACGACGGCGACGACCGTGAGGCCGGCGATGCCGCGGTCGGCGGGGTTGCCGAGGGTCTGGCCGGCGATGTGGTCCTCATAGTCGACCGTGAACCAGTCGATGCTGAGACCGGGGATCTGGTCGAGCGCAGTGAGCGACTCGGTGATCTGGGTGCCGCCGAGGAGTTCGGCGAGGGTGTGCGCCTCGTCTTCGTTGAGGCGGAGGGAGACCTTGCTCGCGTCGGGGCCGCCCTCGTCGTCCGCGAAGGTGATGAGGTCGCTGTGCCCGGAGCGGTGGGCGATGACGCCGACCTTGCCGCCGTCATCGGTGATGAAGGTGTGCAGCACACCCACTCCGGGAAGCTTGACCCGCCGAACGTCAACCATGGTTACGACTCCTGAAGATTAAGGGCAAGTGGGCCCAGTCTATCGAAGCCGCCCGTCACCCCGGCCGGGCGCAGGCGGATGCCGGGCGCACGACGTGCGCCCGGCATCCGGCCGGTCGTGATGCTGCGCTGGCCCCGCCGCCGCTCGCCGCCGCCGCTCGCCGCCGCCACTCGCCGCCGCGCTCGCCGCCGCCACTCGCCGCCGCGCTCGCCGCCGCGCCGGTTTCGGCTAGCCGCCCCCGAAACGGCAGGCGCGGCCCGCGCAAACCGGCGCGGGCGCCCGGGAGCGGCGGCGCGGACGCCGCGGCGACGGCGACGGGAGGCTGGCAGGGCTCTCCTCAACCGGGCTCCCGACGGGGATTTTCTGCACAGTCCTGGAGCTCGCGCCCTCGGGTGCGGCCTCTGAGGTGGAACCTCGGCACATGTCAATCTCGGCCGTGACGCCCCTCTCCCTCCTCGTCGCCATCGCCCGCCCGGACGGGATACTCCTCAGCCGCGATGCGCGGGCGGTCGGCCTGGAGCGCGAACTGCGCTCCGAGATCGAGCGCGGCCACCTCATTCGGCTGCGGTGGGGCGCGTACACGCTCACCGTCGAATGGAGGCTGCTCAAGCCGGAGAAGCAATACCTGCTCCGCGTTCGCGCGCTGGCCGCGATGAGCGAGGCGCCGGTCGTCTTCTCGCACCACTCCGCGGCCGCGATCTGGGACCTCCCGGTCGTGGGCCGCTGGCCGGCGGGAATCGAGGTCCTGACGGCTACGGCAAGCGGTGGCCGGTCGAAACACGGCACGATCCGGCGGTTCCAGGACGGACCGGTCTCCATAGTCGAACACGACGGCCTCCTCGTCACTGCCCCGGCTGACACCGCCGTCGCACTCGCTCGCGTGGTTTCCTTCCCTGCCGCCGTCGCGATCGTCGACAGGGCGATCCACAAACCGCGACACGGCACGGCCCTGGCGACCCGGGAGGAACTCGAGACCGCCCTCGACGGGCTTCCCCGCCGTGCACGTGTGATCGGTCGGTCCGCGGCATTCCGGGCGGTCGACTTCACCAGCTCCGAATCGGGTTCAGCGGGCGAATCCGTGAGCCGCGCGCTGATATTCATGTTGGGCTTCCTCGTGCCGGAACTGCAGGTGCGCTTCGACGACGAAGCCGGCTTCATCGCCTTCGTCGACTTCTTCTGGCGCAAAATCTCGAAGGTCGGCGAGTTCGACGGTTTCGGCAAATACGTCAAAGAGGAATTCACCAAGGGACGCACGACGGTCGAGGTCATCATGGACGAAAAGCGACGCGAAGACCGGGTGCGCGCCTGCGGTCCGACGGTCTCTCGCTGGGATTGGGACCTACTCAAGGTCCCCTCCGTCTTCGGCCGATTCCTCACCGCACGTGGTGTTCCGCAGGCGCGGTGACAGCCCGGTACGACGGCGCGAGCGCGGTCGCGAGCGCGGGCCGGTCGCGAGCGCCGGCGCGGCGGCATCCGCCAACTACCGCCGCGCCCATTTGCGCGGGCCGCACCCGAAACGGCGGGCGCGGGCTGCCGAAATAGGCACGGGCGCGAACACAAACCGGCGCAGGCTGCCGAAATGGGCGCGGACGCGAGCGGATGCCGGACGGGCGCGAGCAGAAGGTCAGTAGCGCTGCGCGGGCACACGGGCACGCTCGAACTACGCGGACTTCCCCCGACGACGCTGGCGCGCCCGACATCCGCCAGCCGCGCCCGCGCCCGTTTCGGCAGGCCGCACCCGAAACCGCGGGCGCAGGCTGCCGAAATGGGCGCGGACGCGAGCGCGAACACACACACCGGCGCGACGAGCCGAAACCGGCGCGGGCACCGGCGGGCGAGGAGGCGACACAGCCGAGGCGGATGCCGGGCGCACGGCATGCGCCCGGCATCCGCCCGGTGGCGGTACCGCCTGTGTCAGTGCGTGGCGGAGTCGCCCATCGCCGACCGCTCGGTCAGGACGATGTCGGGAGCCTCGAGGCGCACCCGGTCGGCGGACTCGTCGTCGGGTTCGAGCTGGGAGGCGCGTTCCGCGGCGACGCGCTTGAGGTAGACCGCGACCTCGCGTTCCTCGCGTTCGGCGTCCCAGCCGAGCACCCCGGCCATCAGCCTGGCCGCGACCGGCGCCGCGGAGACCCCGCGATCCCAGGCCTCGATCGAGATGCGGGTGCGCCTGGCCAGGACGTCCTCGAGGTGGAGGGCGCCCAGGTGGCCGGCCGCATACACGACCTCGGCTTGGATGTAGTCGTCGGCTCCCGGGAGCGGCTCGATCAGCTCAGGGCGGTCCCGGATGAGGTCGAGGAGCTCGTCGGTGAGGGTGCCGTACCGGTTGAGCAGGTGCTCGACCCGCACGGTGTGCAGCCCGAATGCCGTGGCGATGCGGGTGCGCTTGTTCCACGCGGCCTTGTACCCCTCCGCACCGAGCAGCGGGATCTCGTGCGTCGTGGACGGGGCGATCTTCCCGTCGAGGGCGTCAACGGCCGCGTCGATGGCGTCCTTCGCCATGATCCGGTATGTGGTCCACTTGCCGCCGGCGATCACGACGAGACCGGGAACGGAGTGCCCGACCAGGTGTTCGCGGGACAGTTTCGAGGTCTGCTCCGACTCCCCGGCGAGCAGCGGCCGGAGACCCGCGTAGACACCCTCGACGTCCTCGCGGGTCAGCGGCACCTGCAGCACCGAATTGACGTGCTCGAGCAGGTAGTCGATGTCGGCGGCCGTCGCCGCGGGGTGAGCCTTGTCGAGGTGCCAGTCGGTGTCGGTGGTGCCGATGAGCCAGTGCCTGCCCCACGGGATCACGAAGAGCACGCTCTTCTCCGTGCGCAGCAGCAGCCCCATCGCCGACTGGAACCGGTCGCGGGGCACGACGAGGTGGATGCCCTTGCTCGCGCGCACCTTGAAGGTGCCGCGTTCGCCGACCATCCGCTGGGTGTCGTCGGTCCACACGCCTGTCGCGTTGACGACCTGCTTCGCGCGCACCTCGAAGCGTTCGCCGGTCTCGAGGTCGTGCGCGCGCACGCCCACGACCCGTTCGCCGACCTTGATGAAGCCCTCGACCCGCACCCGGCTCGCCGCGTGGGCGCCGTAGAACGAGGCGGTGCGCACGAGCGACGCCGTGTACAGCGCGTCGTCGACCTGCGCGTCGTAGTAGGTGATACCGCCGACCGTCGCGTCGGCGTCGAGGCTCGGCACCATGCCCATCACCTGGTGCTTGGACAGGTGCCGGTGGTGCGGGACCCCCGGCGGCCGGCCGCCGGTGTAGGAGAAGATGTCGTAGAGCAGCATGCCGGCGCCCACGTAGAAACGCTCGGTGACGCGCTTCTTCAGCGGGTACAGGAAGCGCACGGGCTTGACCAGGTGCGGGGCGATCCGCTGGAGGAGCAGCCCCCGCTCGGTGAGGGCCTCCCGCACGAGGCGGAAGTCGAGCTGCTCGAGATAGCGGATGCCGCCGTGCACGAGTTTGGAGGACCGGCTCGACGTGCCGCTGGCCCAGTCCCGTGCCTCGAGAATGCCGACGCTCAGTCCGCGGGTGACGGCGTCGAGGGCGCTGCCCGCGCCGACGATCCCGCCGCCGACGACGAGGATGTCGACCTCCTTGGATTTCAGCCTGTCAATGGCCGCGGCGCGTTCCGCCGGTCCCAGCTTGTTCGACCGCGTGACCGAATTCCCTGTTGCCATGTGCGTACTCCCATCGAGGTGGTGGTGCGTACCTCGACGCTAGTTCGTTCGGTACGGCGCGACAACCACCTCGACGCGCTGGAATTCCTTGAGGGTCGAATAACCGGTGGTCGCCATCGACCGGCGCAGGGCGCCGACGAGGTTGGCGGTGCCGTCGGCGATCGGCGTCGGGCCGTACAGGATGGTCTCGAGCGGGGCGACGGTGCCGACCTCGACTCGCTTGCCGCGGGGCAGCTGCGGGTGGTGCACCTCGGCGCCCCAGTGGAATCCGCCGCCGGGGGCATCCGTCGCCCTGGCCAGGGTGGTGCCGAGCATGACGGCGTCCGCGCCGCAGGCGAGCGCCTTGACGATGTCACCGGAGGTGCTCAGGCCGCCGTCGGCGATGACGTGCACGTAGCGTCCGCCGGATTCGTCGAGGTAGTCGCGGCGAGCGCCGGCGACGTCGGCGACGGCCGTGGCCATCGGGGCGTGGATGCCGAGCGAGGCCCGCGTGGTCGACGCCGCGCCGCCGCCGAAGCCGACGAGCACGCCGGCCGCGCCGGTGCGCATCAGGTGCAGGGCCGCCGTGTATGTGGCCGCACCGCCGACGATGACGGGTACGTCGAGCTCGTAGATGAACTTCTTGAGGTTGAGCGGCTCCTGGTTGAGCGAGACGTGCTCGGCGGACACCGTGGTACCGCGGATGACGAAGAGGTCGACGCCGGCGGCGACGACGGTTTCGTAGAGTTCCTGGGTGCGCTGCGGGGAGAGCGCTCCGGCGACGGTGACCCCGGCGGCGCGGATCTGGGCGAGACGCTCGGTGACGAGGGCCGGCTTGATCGGTTCGGAGTACATCTCCTGCATGCGGGCGGTCGCACGGTCGGCCGGAAGTTCGCGGATCTCGGCGAGGAGCGGTTCCGGGTCGTCGTAGCGGGTCCAGAGGCCCTCGAGGTCGAGCACACCGATGCCGCCGAGCTGGCCCATCATGATCGCCGTGGTCGGGGAGACCACGGAGTCCATCGGGGCGGCGAGGAACGGGATCGCGAATTCGTACGCGTCGATCGTCCAGCTGACATTCACGTCTTCGGGATCGCGGGTGCGCCGACTGGGCACGACCGCGATGTCGTCAAAGGCGTACGCGCGGCGAGCGCGCTTGGAGCGGCCGATCTCGATTTCCATAACCCCAGCTTAGGCGCAGCCCGTAACCGGAGGGTGTGAACCGCTAGGCTGGCGCAAATCCCGCAGGTGAGACCCGCAAACCTGCCCGATGCACCAGGAGTACCCGATGTCGTCCGACAAGCCCACCGAGTCCGCGAGGCCTCGCCTCAACCTGATGTTCAGCAACCTGGAGCTCGTCATCGCGGTCCTCCTCGGCCTCGTCTCCATCGCAACGGCCTATGCCTCCTTCCAGGCGGCGCTCTACGACAGCCAGATGGCCGGGGCGTACACCAAGGGTTCGACGCAGTCCACCGAGGCGGAGTCGCTCTATCTCGAGGCCAACCAGCAATTCCTCGAGGACACCCAGGTCTGGAACCGCCTCGCCGAGCTCGACATCGAGAAGGACAGCACGGATGCGGCGGTCGCCGCCGACGCGACGGGCAAGTACGACACCCTGACCTTCCAGGCGGTCTCGACGGACTTCGCCGCGGCCATCGCCCGGGCCGAAGCCGAGAACACCGCCGACGCCACCGTGTACCACAGCCCGCTCGACGATGAGGAATACCAGAGCACCCTCTTCGGCGGCTACTCCGAGACGCAGGCGAAGTCGGTCGCGACGATCGGCCAGGGCGACGAGTACAACAGCCTCAGTGACCGGCTCACCCTCAATACTGTGCTGATGTCCATCTCGCTGTTCCTGCTCGGCATCGCCGCCCTCGTGCGCCAGTTCAAGGTGCAGCTCGTGCTGATGTCGACCGGCGTGGTGATCTTCCTCACCGCTGCCGCGCTGACCGCGATGATCCCCTACGTCGGCCTGTAGCGGGGCACGCTGTGCGAACGGCACAAGCGGTAGGAGCGGTACAAGCGGTAGGAGCGGCACGAGCGGCACGCAGGACCGTCGCAGCGCTGGCCGCACTGGCCCTGGTTGTCAGCCTGGCAGCGTGCACGACCGGCAGCCCGGTCGAGCCGAACAGCGGCGACGGCCCGGCCGCCGGCAGCTGGACCGTTCTCACGTACTCGATCGCCGACACCGACCTCGAGCCGTTCATGATGGCCGACCTCGGCGAGATGGGCGAGGTCGGCTCGCACGACGGCCTCAATCTCGTCGCCCTCGTCGACCGTTCGGCGGATTACAGCGCAGAACCCGTGCTCGGACAGCCCGACTGGACCGGCGGGAAGCTCCTGCACGTCCTGCCCGGCGGCGCAGAGGTGATGGACGACCTCGGCCCCGTGGACACCGGCGACCCCGCCGTGCTCTCCGACTTCATCACCCGCGGCATCAGCGCGTACCCCGCCGAGCACTACGCCGTGATCATCTCCGATCACGGCGCATCCTGGCCGGGCGTCGGGGGTTACGAGTCGGCCGGCGGTGATTCGCTGAGCCTCGCAGAACTGAACGACGCCATCGGCAGCGGCCTGAGCGCGGCCGGTGTGTCGAAGCTCGACCTGCTCGGCTTCGACGCCTGCCTGATGGCGACCTACGAGGTCGCAAGCGCCCTGGCCCCGCGCGCGGACCGCTTGCTCGCCTCGCAGGAGCTCGAGCCGGGTCACGGCTGGAACTACACGGCCCTCGAGATGGCCGCCGACGGCGCCACCGTCGACGAGCTCGGCGCCGCGCTGATCACGGGGTTCTCCTCCCAGGCCGAAACCGAGGGCGACGCGGCTGAGATCACCCTGTCCCTGATCGACCTCGGCAAGCTGCCCGCGGTGGATGCCGCGCTCGCGGCCTTCAGCAGCGGCCTGGTCGGGCGCGGGGCCGGTCTCGCTCCCGTGGTGGGCCGAACGCTCGCGAGAACCCTCGGCTTCGGGCGCAGCCCCGATCCGGCCGAGGACTCGTTCATGACCGACCTCGGCCTCCTCGCCGGAGAGATCGGGCAGGGCGACACGGCGGAAGCCGACGCTGCCGAGACGCTCGTGCGGGCGATCAGTGCCGCGGTGGTCGACAAGGTCGACGGCCAGTCCACCGCGGGTGCCACCGGGCTGTCGATCTACTTCCCGCCCCAGAAAGCGTACTTCGCGGATGACTACCGCGCACTCGGCACCGCGGGTGGCTGGCTCGACTTCCTGACCTCCTATTACGCCGCCGGCGGTGCGATCCCCGGCGCCGAGAAGGCCCGGTTCACCGGGGGTGACGCCGAAGTCTCCTTCGGCGCGGACGGCCTGAGTATCAGCGCCACACTCGACCCGGCCGGGCTCGGGAACGCGGCGAGCGCATCCGTCCGGTACGGCCTCATTGAGGCAGACGGCTCGGTCACCTACCTCGGTGAGCGGGCGGCGACGGTGGACGCAGGCGGGTCGGGCCGGGTGCAGGGCGGTTACGACCTCACCCAGCTCACCCTGGCCGACGGCACCGACACGACGCCCGCATACGCGCAGCTCGGCAACGAAACGGGAACTGCCACGGCTGGGTCCGGCTCCGTCACGATCGACGTTCCGATGGCGTACTACTCGCCCGGTGACGTCGCGGGAGAGACCTACCAGGACGTGCTCCTGAGCCTCACCCTCGACGGCGCGAGCGGAGACATTCTCAACGAGACCTACTTCGCCTATGACGACAAGCTCGGCAGTTACGGCGAGCTCACCGCGGACCCGGACGGCATGATCGTGCCCGAGCGGCTCAACGTGCAGGGCGACGGTACCGAGAGCTGGGTCGGCACGAGCGACTACGGCCTCCACGCCGACCTCCCTGCCCTGCACTACGCCTTCGCCAGGCTCCCCTCCGGCAGCCGGTTGCAGGTCGACCTGACCGTGACCGACTTCGGCGGCAACAGCGCCACCGTGAACGGCACCGCCGCCGTCCCCTGACCCTCGCGTCCCGCCATCCGCTGCCCGCACTGTCGTGGGGTGTCGCGCGGCGGGTGGGCGACGGGTGCGCCGGCAGCACAGGAGGTGCACGCTGCTGTCATAGACGCTGAAGCCGAACCGCTGTCCCTGCTGCGCGAACGCACGAGCCTGAAGTGGCGGGCGTTCCCGACGACGTGCTCCCTCTTTTCGTCGCCGAACTCGACTACCCGCTCGCCGAGCCGATCAGGGACGCCTTGTTCGAGGCCGTGCGCCGGAGCGACACCGGCTACGCCGCATCCGCTGAGCCGCTCGCCGAGGCGTTCGCCGCCTTCGCCGCGCGCCGCTGGGGCTGGCCGGTCGACCCCCGGCAGGTCGTCGTGACGAACGAAGTGGGCTCGGCCGTCGTCGAGGTGCTGCGGATGATCCTCGAGCCGGGCGACGAGGTCGTGATCACTCCCCCGGTCTACCCGGCGTTCTTCGACCTCGTGCCCGCGGCGGGCGGCCGGGTCGTCGATGTTCTGCTCCTGCACGGCCAGACCGGCTGGACGCTCGACCTCGACGACCTCGAAGCCGCGCTCCGCGACGGCGGCCTGCGGCTCGACGGCGTGCTCGCCGCGCTCGAGGCGAACCGGGGACTGCTGGCCGGGCTCCTCGACGCGCATCTCGGCGGGGTCGGCTACGAGCAGCCGCGCGCGGGCTATCTGGCCTGGCTGGACCTGCGCTCGCTCGGCTGGGGCGATGATCCGGCGGCGGTCGCCCTCGAGCGTGCGAAGGTCGCGCTGCTGCCCGGGTTGCTCTTCGGCACTCCCGGCGCCGGTTTCGCCCGGCTCAACTTCGGCTGCTCACCCGAGGTGCTCAGCGAGGCAGTCTCGCGGATCGCCGCGCTAACCTGAGCCGCGAGCGGCACCCGGGTGGGCGCGCCTGCGCGACCCGGTCAGCGGCGGTAGTTCGGGGCCTCGACCACGATCTGCACGTCGTGCGGGTGCGACTCCTTGAGCCCGGCGGAGGTGATCCGCACGAACTTGCCCTTCTGCTTGAGCTCGTCGATCGTGCGCGCGCCGACGTAGAACATCGACTGGCGGAGGCCGCCGATGAGCTGGTACGCGACGGCGGATACCGGACCGCGGTACGGAACCTGCCCCTCGATGCCCTCGGGGATGAGCTTGTCGTCGGAGGGGACGTCCGACTGGAAGTAGCGGTCCTTCGAATATGAGGTCTTGCTACCGCGGGTCTGCAGCGCGCCGAGCGAGCCCATGCCGCGGTAAGTCTTGAACTGCTTGCCGTTGACGAAGACGAGTTCTCCCGGGCTCTCGTCGCAGCCGGCGAGGAGCGAGCCGAGCATGACGGTGTCCGCGCCGGCGACGAGCGCCTTGGCGATGTCACCGGAGTACTGCAGTCCGCCGTCGGCGATGACAGGGATCCCGGTCTCACGCGCGGCGAGGGAGGCCTGGTAGACCGCCGTGATCTGGGGGACGCCGACGCCGGCGACGATGCGGGTCGTGCAGATGGAGCCCGGGCCGACGCCGACCTTGATCGCGTCCGCGCCCGCGTCGATGAGCGCCTGGGCGCCGCTCCTGGTGGCGACGTTGCCGCCGATGACGTCCACGGCGGCGAAGGCGGGGTCGGTCTTGAGGCGGCGGATGATCTCGAGCACGCCGGCGCTGTCGCCGTTGGCGGTGTCGACGACGAGCACGTCGACCCCCGCGTCGAGCAGCGCGGTCGCGCGCTGCCACGCGTCGCCGAAGAAGCCGATGGCCGCGCCGACGCGCAGCCGACCGGCGTCGTCCTTCGTCGCGTGCGGGTATTCCTCGCTCTTGTCGAAGTCCTTGACGGTGATCAGGCCGGTGAGCCGGCCGGCGTCGTCGACGAGGGGAAGCTTCTCGATCTTGTGGGTGGCGAAGATGGCCACCGCGTCCATCGGCGCCATGCCGACCTTGCCGGTAATGAGCGGCATCCGCGTCATCACCTCGCGCACCCGCATCGTGTGCTTCTGGGTGGCCGTGACGAAGCGCATATCGCGGTTCGTGATGATGCCGACGAGCACGCCGTCTCCATCGACGACGGGGAGTCCGCTGATCCGGAACTGCCGGCAGAGGGCGTCGACGTCCGCGACGGTGGCCTCCGGCGAAGTTGTTACCGGATTGGTAATCATCCCGGATTCGCTGCGTTTGACGAGATCGACCTGTTCGGCCTGGTCCGCGATCGACAGGTTGCGGTGCAGGACACCGAGCCCCCCTTCGCGGGCCATGGCGATGGCCATCCTGGTTTCGGTGACCGTATCCATGGCGCTCGAAAGCAGGGGCGTCGCGACGCTGATTCTTCGGGTCAACCGCGACATTGTCACTGCTTCACTGGGAATGACGTCGGTGTGGCCTGGCAGGAGCAGGACGTCGTCGTAGGTAAGCCCGGTAAAACCGAACGGATCTGGCTGATCCATGAAACCCCTTTTTGCTGGTGCAGAGAAATAACAGAAAAGTCCGGGAATTCATTGAAACGACCGGTTCCCCAATGTTAAGCGACTTCTCCGCGCGCGCATTCCTTGAGGACGGAAACGATTCCGAGGATCACTCCGAAACATTTGCGACATAATCGGGACGTACTGTCGACGAAGAAGTTGGCAGGGGCCGGTTCACCCGAGTTTTTTCCCCTCGACCACCCCAAGGCCCCGCCCGTTCACGGAGGTTACGTTTTGACACCATTCATGCAGCGAACGCGTACGGCAGGCCTCCTGTCGTCCCGGCGGATGCTCGCCGGTCTCCTGCTCATCGGAGTCGCCAGTCTGGGCCTGATGGGCCTCGGCGCGACGAGTGCATCCGCGGCGACGGCCGTCCCGACAACGGCATGTGTGGCCGATGCCACCACAGGCTGCATCCAGGGCACGATCAAGCAGGGCAACGGCGACCCCGCCGTCGGCGTGAGGCTCACGGTCACGAACGGTGACACGACCGAGAACCTCGTGACGGATGCCGCGGGCAAGTGGGGCGTGGCCATCACGGTCGCAGGTCCATCCACCGTCACCCTCGACGCCACGAGCCTGCCGAGCGGGAACACTCTCGACCCGAGCATCGCCAACCCGGCAACCGTCAACGGCGGTCTGGGTCGCAACGCCGGCACCATCTTCAAGCTGGTCAGCGGGGAAAGCACCGGCATCTCGACCTCTGCCCCTTCGACGGGTGACTCCGCGACGAGCGGCTCCGTCACGTGGGAGCGCTTCCTCCAGCAGGCCGCGTCGGGCATCCGCCTCGGGTTGCTGCTCGCCCTCGCCTCCGTCGGCCTCTCGCTGATCTACGGGACGACCGGGCTGAGCAACTTCGCCCACGGCGAGCAGGTGACCCTCGGCGGCCTGCTGGCATTCGTGCTCGCCAACCAGCTCGGTCTCAACCTCTTCCTCGCCGCCTTCCTCACCGTCGCGGTCTGCGCGGCGACCGGATACTTCCAGGACGCGCTGATCTGGAAGCCACTGCGCAAGCGCGGCCTGCCGAACACCCAGCTGATGATCGTGACCATCGGGCTCTCGATCGCGCTGCAGTACGCGTTCCAGTTCTTCATCGGGGCCAAGACCGTCCGGATCGACAAGGCCAACCCGGTCACCGTCGAAATCGGCCCGATCACCCTCTCTGTGCAGTCGCTCTGGGCGATGGGCATCGCCGTTGCGGTCATCATCCTCGTCGGGCTGTTCCTGCTCCGGTCCCGGATCGGCCGGGCCACCCGCGCTGTTTCGGACAACCCCTCGCTCGCCGCGGCCTCAGGGATCGACGTCGACGCCATCATCCGCCTGGTCTGGACGGCCTCCGCCGGACTCGCCGGACTCGCAGGAGTGATGCTCGGCCTCGTGCTCAACGGCGTGAACTGGCAGACCGGCCTGCAGCTGCTGCTGCTGATGTTCGCCGCGGTCACCCTCGGCGGCCTCGGCACCGCGTTCGGCGCCCTCGCCGGCGCGATGATCATCGGCATGGTCGTCGAGCTCACGAACCTCGTGCTCCCCGGCGACTTCAAGTACGCCACGGCACTGCTCATTCTCATCCTCGTCCTGCTCGTCAGGCCACAAGGCATTTTCGGGCGCCGAGAGCGCATCGGTTAGGAAGGACAAGACCGTGAATGAATTTCTGACGACCCTGACGGCGATTGCCGCCTCCGCCTTCTCACCATCGACGGCAGCACTCGCCATCGCCGCCATCGGACTCAACATCCACTTCGGCTACACCGGCCTGCTCAACATGGGCCAAGCCGGGTTCATGCTCGTCGGCGCATACGCCTTCGCCATCTCCATCGTCGCGGGGATCCCACTGTTCCCGGCCGTGCTGATCGCACTCGTCGCCGCGGCGGTATTCGCACTCATCCTCGGCGTTCCGACGCTGAAGCTGCGCGGTGACTACCTCGCGATCGTCACGATCTCGGCCGCAGAGATCGTGCGGATGATCGGGCGCTCGTCGCTCCTCACCGACATCACCGGCGGCTCGAACGGTCTCACCGGTCAGAGCTACCGCGGCCCGTTCACCGACCTCTCCTTCCTCGGCGACGGCCAGACCACCCTCGGCCCGTTCACCTACGACAACACCGGCTCCAACGGCTGGTGGATCCGCCTGGTGGCGTGGTCCATCGTCGGGATCCTCTGCCTCTTCGTGTTCCTGCTGATGCGGAGCCCCTGGGGTCGCGTGCTCCGCGGCATCCGGGAAGACGAGGATGCGATCCGCAGCCTCGGCAAGAACGTCTACAGCTACAAGATGCAGGCGCTCATCCTCGGCGGCACCATCGGAGCGCTCGGCGGCATCATCTACGTGCTGCCGGCATCCGTTCAAGCGGACAGCATGGGACGCTCGATGACGTTCTTCGTGTGGACCGCACTGCTGCTCGGCGGCGCCGCGACCGTGTTCGGGCCCGTGCTCGGCTCGATCATCTTCTTCGCCCTGCGCCTGTTCGTGCAGGGCGTCGCCGGCCAGTTCGTGCCGGACAGCATCATGAACGGCCAGCAGGCGGAACAGTTCTCCTGGATCCTGATCGGTGTGGTGCTCATGCTCGTGGTGATCTTCAGACCCCAGGGTGTACTCGGTAACAAGAAGGAGCTGAGCTTCAATGTCAACTGATCTCGGAGTCACCGCCGCCCCGACAGCTGCTGCTGCCGCCGCCACCGCGAGCGTCGCCGCCGTCTCCCCCCTCCCCGGCGTCCCCAAGCCCGACCCGATCCTGGTCGTCGACAACATCGTGCGCCAGTTCGGCGGCATGACCGCCGTCAACGTGCCGCACCTCGAGGTGCAGCGCGGAATCATCACGGCCCTGATCGGCCCGAACGGCGCGGGCAAGACCACGTTCTTCAACCTGATCACGGGCTTCGACAAGCCGAGCTCCGCCCCGCGCCTCATCGGCGGGCCGAAGTCCGACCACGCCGCCCGCTCGATGTTCAACGGGCGTTCGGTCAACAACATGGGTGCAGCGAAGGTCGCCCAGCGCGGCATGGTGCGCACCTTCCAGCTCACCAAGGCGCTCAGCAGGCTCACCGTGCTCGAGAACATGCTCCTCGGCGCGAAGGACCAGCCCGGCGAAAACCTCTTCGCCGCGGTGATCAAGCCGCTCTGGGCGGCGCGCGAACGGGAGATCACGGCGCAGGCCGAGGACCTCCTGCAGCGCTTCAAGCTTCTCGAGAAGAAGAACGACATGGCCGGGAGCCTCTCCGGCGGCCAGAAGAAGCTCCTCGAGATGGCGCGGGCACTCATGAGCGAACCGACCATGATCATGCTCGATGAGCCGATGGCCGGGGTCAACCCCGCACTCACCCAGTCGCTGCTCGGGCACATCAAGTCACTCCGCGACGAGGGCATGACCGTCCTGTTCGTCGAGCACGACATGCACATGGTGCGGCACATCTCCGACTGGGTCGTCGTGATGGCCGAGGGCAAGGTTGTTGCGGAGGGCCCGTCGGCCACCGTCATGGACGACCAGGCCGTGATCGACGCCTACCTCGGCGCGCACCACGACACCGACCTCGGCGATGACTCGCTCCTCACGGACGAAGTCGCGGAGGAACTGGCCAAAGAGGTCGAACTCGAAAACCGCACGGAAGGCGACGCGTAGTCATGGTTGTACCCACAGGCTCTCCCGCTCCGGTCCTGCAGGCGACGGATCTCGTCGCCGGCTATGTTCCCGGGGTCAATATCCTCAACGGCTGCAACCTGGATGTCTACCCCGGTGAGCTCATCGGAATCATCGGTCCGAACGGCGCGGGCAAGTCCACGCTGCTCAAGGCACTGTTCGGACTGGTGTCCGTCCGCAGCGGCAGCGTCACGCTCAAGGGCGAAGACATCACCGGTTTCAAGGCGAACCGCCTCGTGCAGGCCGGCGTCGGCTTCGTCCCCCAGAACAACAACGTGTTCCCCTCCCTCACGATCGAGGAGAACCTGCAGATGGGCCTCTACCTGCGGCCCAAGCTGCTCGTCGAGCGTCTCGACGCGATCTTCGACCTGTTCCCCGCCCTCGCCGACCGCCGCACCCAGCGCGCCGGTTCGCTCTCCGGTGGTGAACGCCAGTCGGTCGCGATGGCGCGTGCGCTCATGATGGACCCGTCCGTGCTGCTCCTCGACGAACCGTCCGCCGGCCTGTCCCCTGTGCGTCAGGACGAGACCTTCATCCGCACCCGCCGCATCAACAAGACCGGCGTGACGATCGTGATGGTCGAGCAGAACGCGCGCCGGTGCCTGCAGATCTGCGACCGCGGTTACGTGCTCGACCAGGGCCGCAACGCCTACACAGGCACCGGCCGCGAGCTCGCCGACGACCCCAAGGTCATCGAGCTCTACCTCGGCACCCTCGCCAAGGACGTTGACGCCGAGAAGGACGAGAAGCCCGTCAGCATCGCCTGACCCGTCCGCACCGCCGAGAGGCCCGTGCCAGCCCCCTGGGGGCCGGTACGGGCCTTTTTGCGTCCCCGGCGGCATCCGCCACCGCGCCCGTCTGCGCAGCCCGCTACCGCAACGGCGGGCTGCCGAAACCGGCGCGGGCGCGACCGGCACTAGCACGCGAGCGGATGCTGCCGCGCACGGCACGGGGGCGGGCGCACGAAAGAGCGGGGCCGGGCTTTCGCCCGACCCCGCTCCCTGTGTTCGTGCGGCCTCAGCCGACGATCAGCACTCTCCTGCTAGTAGGAGGTCTGTCCT
Organism: Cryobacterium sp. GrIS_2_6; assembly: GCF_035984545.1. Classification (NCBI taxonomy): domain Bacteria; kingdom Bacillati; phylum Actinomycetota; class Actinomycetes; order Micrococcales; family Microbacteriaceae; genus Cryobacterium; species Cryobacterium sp. GrIS_2_6. Next base: position 3,988,704 of record NZ_JAXCHP010000001.1, on the reverse strand, counting down.
TCGATGGCGGACTGCCAGACCGGCTTGTTGTCCTTGTCGAACTTGTAGATGCCGATGAAGGCGCTCGACGGCTCGTTGTGCGAGTTGAACGGGCCGACGCCGGACTGTCCGACGTACTGGATGTCCGTTCCGGCGGTGACGAGCGGTGCACACTCGGCGTAGCTCTTGCACTTGGTGCCCTTGCCACTCGCGCCGGAAACGGCCGCGAGCTGCGCCTGGATGTCGGCGGAGACGGTGGACTTGGCCTTCAGGGCCGCGAGGGCGGAGAGGGTGGTCGCGTCGTAGGCCTCAGGAGCGTAGGAGAAGTCTCCGAGAGCTGCGTTCTGGGTGTCCTTGTACCAGGAGACGAGCTTGGCCTTGAAGTCATCTGCCGGGTATGCGCCAGGGATCGTGCCCTGTGCGCTGGTCAGCGTGCCGGCTTCGAAGTCCTTGCTGTAGTCGGCGGTGTTGCCGTCGGACAGGTAGACCTTGGAGAGGTCGACGCCCTGAGCCTTGAGCTCGGGGATGATCGACTTGGTCTCGTCGAAGGCGAGGATGACGATCGCGTCAGGGTTGGTCGCCTTCGCGGCGGTCACCTCGGACGAGAACGTAGTCTGGCCGGGGGGGAATTCCTGGCCGTTGCCCTTGCCGCCGTAGACGATGGTTCCGCCGGAGGCTTCGACGCTGGCCTGCGTGAAGTCGCGGAGGCCGGTTCCGTAGGAGTCGTTGAAGACGAGGAAGGCGACCTTTGCATTGCCGTCACCCGTAATGAGCTGGCCGAGCGCGGAACCCTGGACCGAGTCCGGCGGTGCGGTACGGAAGTAGAACGGACCGTAGCCGCTGAGCTTGGCCGACGTGTTGGCCGGAGAGATCTGGACGATCTTGGCGGAAGCGAAGGAGTCGACGACGTTGAGCGAAACGCTCGAGGACGCGGCGCCGATAGCGACGGAGACCTTGGCGGCGATGAGCTTCTGGGCGGACGCGGTCGAAATTGTCAGGTCGGTGCTGTCACCGGAGTCGGTGGCCAGGACGCAGGCGTCCTTGCCGCCGACGCCGCCGGCGGCGTTGATGTCGGAGACGGCGAGGCCGACGCCGGCGAGTTCCGGCGGGTTGAGATAGGCGAGGCTACCGGTGATCGGGAGGATCGAGCCGACGACCAGCGACTTGTCCGTGGACGCTCCGCTCGCACAAGCTGCGTCGGTGTACGAGGACGCGGCCGCAGCCGAGGTCGTGGTAGCGGTTGAACCGCCGCCGGATGCACAACCGGAGAGCATGACGGCGATGACGCCTGCTCCCGCCACGATGGCGGTCCGGAGGGCGTGCTTGGATTTAATCATCCTGGGTACCCTTTCATCTTGCACGCGTAAGTACGCCTCCGGGTGAGGCCTACTCGCGTTATTAGGCTCCAACCTAGGATCACTTTGTTTCGAAGATGTTTTCTTGCCGCGCAAAGAGAACATCGTTAGCGATTCGTGACACCACTGGCACCTGCTCTGGGGGACGCCGTCGGACGAGGTGCTGTACTAGGAGCGTTGCCCGGTCACGCCCTGGTATGCGATCTGCTTCTTTTCACCGAGGTCGGTGATGCAGGATGCCCAGGATGTACACACCGCCTCGCCGCGGCTGACCCGGTCGAGGGCCGGGGCGATCGAGGGCCCGCCGTCGTCGCCTGCCTCCATCGCGGCGAGGGCCGCGAGCACCACCCCGTCGAAGGCTTCCCCGCCTCCGGCGGTATCGGCGAGCCCGGGGTCCGAGGTGCGCAGGCGCACTGCGAAGGCCTCGTCCGCTGCGAGCGGAGTGCCGCCGTTCGTGAAGTCGTTCAGAGGCAGCAGGGCGATGCCCGCTGCTGCGACGGATGCCGTGACGTCAGCGGGCACCGCACTCGTCGCGTCCCAGAGAACGAGGTCAACGTGTCGCGCCACCAGGTCGGCAACCGCGGCCGCAACATTCCCCGTCGAGTTCCGATGCACGAGCTGGATCGGCATCGTGCCGGGCACGGCCTGCTCAAGGATCTCGCGGGCGGCCAGCTCGGTGCCGGCGACCTGAGCGGCGCCGGTCACGGCGGCTCCCGCTTCCCCGGTCATCGGGAACAGCGTGCCGATCAGCAGCGTGCCGTCACCGGTGGCCGCGAGAGTCGGGGCGACGGTCGGGGTGCTCGTCACGGCGACCGGGGCTCCACTCGCGGTGCACCCGGAAAGCAGCAGCGCGGCGGCGACGACGGTGAGCGCGAGACCGGCAGAAATGAGTCCTCGGGGGCGCGAGGTGACGTTCAGAGCTGGAAAGGGCATCCGTGGTCCTTTCACAGGTGGGGATGCTTTGAGCGTATCGCCGGTCACAGGGGTTCGGGGGATGCTCGCCGCGGGGCGCGTCCGGTGACGACCATGTCGGCCGTGAGGATCACGAGCGCGACCCAGACGAGCCCGAAGCCGACCCAGCGCTCCGGCGGCATCGGCTCGCCGAGAATGAAAACCCCGACGAGGAACTGCAGCACCGGCGCGACGAACTGCACAAGACCGAGCAGGCTGAGCGGCAGGCGGCGGGCGGCCGCTGCGAAGAACAGCAGCGGGACGGCCGTCACGACACCCGTCGAGACGAGGCCGACGGTGTGCCACGGCGACACGGTACCGAAGGTGAGCCCGGTGACGGCGCCCACGATGAGGAGTTCCGCGATCGCGATCGGCATCAGCCAGGCGGTCTCGAGGGTGAGGCCGGTGAGCGCGCCGACGCCGGGTCCGACGTTCTTCTTGATCAGCCCGTAGAACCCGAACGACAGGGCGAGGACGAGCGAGATCCACGGCAGCGCCCCGTAGCCGAGCGTCAGCACGAGCACAGCGGCCGCGCTGATCGCGACCGCGATCCACTGGATGCGCCGCAACCGCTCGTGCAGAACGAAGACGCCCAGCAGCACCGTGACGATCGGGTTCATGAAGTAGCCCAGGGCGGCCTCGACCACGTGCCCGGTCAGCGTCGCAAAGACGTAGGTCTGCCAGTTGACGAAGATCAGGAGGCCGGCCAGGCCCATCACCCAGACCGTCTTCGGGCGGCGGAGGACGATGAGCAGGGCGGGCCAGCCGCGGGTGACGGTGATCAGGGCGAGGCAGAAGACCAGGGAGAAGAGCACCCGCCAGGCAACGACCTCGAAGGGCCCCGTCGGGTGCAGCAGCAGAAAGAAGAGCGGGAGCAGGCCCCACAGGCCGTACGCGGAGATCGCGAAGGCCAGTCCGCTCGTCGGCTCGGCCGACTGACTCCGTGTCCTGCTCACAATGATTCCCCTTCGCGGGCATGCCCTGCTTTGACGTGCTCGGTGGTGCGGGCCGCGTTCACCTGGCAAAACAAAATCCCGGATGATCAGGCCATCCGGGATTTTGTGTTGTTCGTACGTGTACTGCGGTGGTGCGTGGCGCCTGGAACGAATCCCTAGCGGACGACGACGGCGAGCACGTCGCGTGCGGAGAGGACGAGGAGGTCGTCGCCACCGAACTTGACCTCGGTTCCGCCGTACTTGGAGTAGATGACCTTGTCGCCCACGGCAATGTCGAGCGGGATGCGGTTGCCGTTGTCGTCGATACGGCCGGGGCCGACGGCGACAACTTCGCCCTCCTGGGGCTTTTCCTTGGCAGTGTCAGGGATGACCAGACCTGATGCGGTGGTCTGCTCGGCGTCGACCTGCTTGATGACGATGCGATCCTCGAGCGGCTTGATGGAGACCGACACGGTTGACCTCTTTCTTAGCTAAGACTTGGTTGGCAGACTCACAGCGAGAGTGCTAACAGCGAGTTTAGGGCGCTTCTGGCACTCACGCAACGTGAGTGCCAGACTCGGGCGTTCCGGGCGCGGCGGCCACGGCTTGATATCGTTTGGACAATGGACCGCTCCGAGCTTGTTGACCTGTTGTCCCCCGAGGGGCTGCGCCTGTTGGACTCGCTTCCGCCCTGGGACAACGCCTCCGATGTGGTGCGCCTCGTGAGCGACCTGCGGAAGGCCGGCCACCCGCAGGGACTCGTGACCGCGGTGCTCGGCCAGTCCCGGCTGCGGGCGAAGGCCGTGGCCAAGTTCGGCGACTTCGCCGGGCGGATGCTCTTCACAGAGGCCGGTCTCGAACAGGCCACCCGCCTTCCCGTCGCCGCGCTGCACGCCGGCCGGTTCGCCGCTGCCGGACTGAAGCGGGTCGCCGATCTCGGCAGCGGGATCGGCAGCGACTCCATGGCCCTCGCCGCGCTCGACATCCAGGTGACCGCAGTGGACACCGACGAGGTCACGGCCACGGTCGCGAGCTACAACCTCGCCCCCTTCGACAATGCCACCGTCGTGCACGGTGACGCGGAGACCTTCGACCTCACCGGCTTCGACGCGGCCTGGCTCGACCCGGCCCGCCGCACGGCAGGTCACAGCAACACCTCCCGGCTGACCCGCCCGGAAGACTATTCGCCGAACCTCGACTTCGTCTTCGGCCTGAGCGAGCGGATGCCGATCGGCGTGAAACTCGGTCCGGGCCACGACCGCGACGGCATTCCCGCCGCCGCGGAAGCGCAGTGGGTGTCCGTAGACGGAAAGCTCGTGGAGATGGGGCTCTGGTTCGGCGTTCTCGCTCGCGAGGGCATCCGCCGTTCGGCCCTGCTCCTGGGCAGGGACGGCCGGCACGAGCTGACCGCGGCCGCGGACAGTCTGGACGTCGAGACCGTGCCCGGAGAGGCAGGCGTGCCAGGGAGCTACCTGTATGAGCCGGATGGCGCGGTGATCCGGGCGCGGCTGATCGGCGACCTGGCCCGCAGCATGGACGCGCTGATGCTCGGGGAGGGCATCGCGTACCTGAGCTCAGAGTCGCTGCACGAGACCCCGTTCGCGACGGCGTTCCGGGTGCTCGAGTCCCTGCCGGTGGACGAGAAGAAACTCCGGCTCGCGCTCAAGGAGCGTCGGATCGGCACGCTCGAGATCAAGAAGCGCGGCGTGGACGTTGACCCGGCCGTGCTGCGCACCCGGCTGAAGCTGCACGGGTCCGAGTCGGCCACTCTCGTGCTCACCCGGGCGGGCGGGCGCAGGCTTGCTCTGCTCGTGGAGCGGGTGCAGCCGCCGCGCTGAGCACTCAGTGCCGGACACTGGAGTGCCCGGAGTTCAGTGCCCGGAGCTCAGTGCGGGATGGGGCTGATGCCCTGGCTGATCAGCACGATCCAGCCGGCGGCGATGACGAGGCCCGCGAGGCCGGTACCGAGGCCCCAGGCCCAGATCGAGACGGCCGCGCGTTCGGTGCGGCTCGCCCAGACGGAGAGCACGACGGCCGCGAGCGAGAGCGGCGCGGTCCAGAACACGAAGACAGCGCCGGCGAGACCGACGGCGCCGAAGCAGAGGGACGCGACAGAGACGGCACGCCTGCTGGCGAGGGCGCGCAGCTCGGACTCGGTGTAGACGTACGGCACCCATTCGGTGGGAGCCGTGACGGTCGACGCGTAGTCGAGTTCGCCGGTGACTTCCTCCGGCGGGCGCGTCAGTTCGAAGCGGAGCTCGTCACCGGCGGCGCGTGCATCCGTCATCGCGGCCTCCCGGTCCGGTCACTTCGCCCGGGGAACGGGCTCTCAGCGATAGTAGTAGGTACTCGGCATGCTTGCGAAGACGATGATCCAGACGACGATGCTCAGCAGGGAGAGGGCGACGCCAACGATGCCCGTGATCAGGCCGGTGAGCCACAGGGCACGTGCGCGCGATTCCCTCGTGCGCCCGAGCGCCCCGAGCACGATGGCCGCGGCCGGAAGCAGCAGGGTGAGCACCCCGCCGACGAAGGGGATGAAGGCGACCGGGAGGCCGAGCAGTCCGACGACACCTGCGACGAGCGAGAGAATGCTGAGCAGCGGCTGGCGGGTGGGAGCCTGCGTCCCCGGGGCGGGCGGGTACGGATACCCGGAACCGGGCGGCGGCGGTCCGGCGGAGGGAGGACCGCCGGGCGCTGGACCGGCGGTCGGAGCATCCGTGAACGGCGGGCCGGCGAACCCAACGCCGCCGGATGCCAGGGACTCCGTTCCGGGCGGTCCTGCAGCGGCCACGGTGGACTCGCCGCGCGGAATCTGCGGGACCTCGGGAACCTCGGGCACGTGCGGCACGTCGGGCACCTGCGGAACCTCGGGAACCGGAGGGATTCCCGAAGCGCCCGGGGCGTTCAGATCACTCATGAGCTGTTCCTTTCCACTTCATTGACGGGTCAACGGTGACGACAGGTCAGTCGTGACGACGCCAGCAGGGACGATCCAGTGGGTCAGTAGCTGGAGTACCCGTTGGTCGAGGCCGTGCTGATCAGGACGACGAAGAGGATCGCGCCAATGATCCCGGCGACGATGCCGAGGTAGCCGAGCACGAGGCCGGCGATTGCGAGCCCTCGGCCCTTCTCCCCGGTCTTCTTGATCTGGCTGAGCGCGATGTGGCCGGTGATGATCGCCGCGAGAGAGACGAAGAACGCCGAAACGAGCGACACGATCGCGAGGACGTTGTACTTGTCCTGGGCGAGGGGCTGGCCGTATGCCTGCTGGCCGAACTCCTGCTGCTGGCCGTACTGCTGCTGCTGGCCGTACTGCTGCTGCTGGCCGTACTGCTGCTGACCGTGGGTGTCCGGAGCGCCGTACGCCGGGGCGGCAGGCGCCTGGTACGCGGGGGCGGCGGGCGGCTGGTAGATCGGGGGCTGGTTCACCGGGGGCGGGGTTACCGGAGGCTGGTTCGGGTCGGTCATGACTAACGGCTCCTTTGGGCTTCGATCAGCTGGCGGTGCCATAGTGGCACCCCCATTGAACGGGTGTCAACGCCCATGACGAGCCATGTCTGTTGCGTCCAGCGTATCGCGGATGCATAGGAACCGGAGATGGGACGCGGTTTTCAGCCCTGGATAACGGAGGCGGGGAGCGTTGAATCGGCGCCGAAGTCAAGGGTGGACGGCTCGTGACCCGCCATGATCAGCTGGGCGCCGAGCGCGGCGATCATGGCGCCGTTGTCGGTGCACAGCGAAAGCGGCGGGATGCGCAGGGCGATGCCTGCGGCATCCGTACGCTCGACGGCGACCTCGCGGAGCCGCGCGTTCGCGATCACCCCGCCGCCGAGGAGGAGGCGCGGCACCCCGAGGTCGGTGCACGCTGCGACGGCCTTGGTGAGCAGGATGTCGATGACGGCCTCGCGGAAGCTCGCCGCGACGTCCGCGAGCGGCACGGTCTCCCCCGCGTCGCGGGTCTGCTCGACCCAGCGGGCGACCGAGGTCTTCAGCCCGGAGAAGGAGAAATCGTAGCGGTGGTGTTCCATGTCCTTGTGATGGCTGAGGCCGCGGGGGAAGCGGATGTACGCCGGATCGCCGCCGAGCGCGACGCGGTCGATCTGCGGGCCGCCGGGGTATGGCAGGCCGAGGATGCGGGCGACCTTGTCGAAGGCCTCCCCCGCCGCGTCGTCGATCGTCTCGCCGAGCAGTTCGACGTCGGAGACGAGGTCGCGCACGAGGAGAAGCGAGGTGTGCCCTCCGGAGACGAGGAGGGCGATCGTCGGGTATTCGAGGGGCTCCGTGCCCGGGTCGGTGTCGGTCTGGAGCACGTCGGCGCCGACGTGGCCGACGAGGTGGTTGACCGCGTAGATCGGCTTGCCGAGGGCGATCGCCAGTGCTTTCGCGGCGCCGACGCCGACCATGAGGGCGCCGGACAGGCCGGGGCCGTAGGTGACGGCGATCGCGTCGACGTCCTCGAGGCGGATGCCCGCGTCGACGGTTGCCGCGCGGATCATCGGGACGAGCTCTTCGAGATGGGCGCGGGCCGCGACCTCGGGCACGACGCCGCCGTAGCGGGCGTGCTCGTCCATCGAGGAGGCGATCGTGTTGGAGAGCAGCCGGCTTCCGCGGACGATCCCGATGCCGGTTTCGTCGCACGAGGTTTCGATGCCGAGCACCAGGGGGTTGTCGCGGTTCATTCGGTCGCCTCCGCGGGATCCGTCGGGTCGGTCGGGGACTGCACCGGGTCGGGCGCGGCGAGCGCCGCCTCCGCGGGCGGCACTGCGAGTCGCATCACGAGCGCGTCGACGTTGTCCGGCTGGTAGTAGCCGCGCCGCACACCGATCTCCTCGAAGCCGAGCCGGAGGTAGACCCGCTGGGCGCCGGGGTTGTCAGCGCGGACCTCGAGGAATACCTCGCGGATGCCGCGCTTGCGGGCCTCGGTGACGAGGCTCTGCACGAGGGTGCCGCCGAGACCGTGCCGGCGGGCCGTCTCGGTGACGGCAATGGTCTGGATGTCGCCCTCGAGCGCCCCGCGCGGCGCGAGCAGCCCCGCGTATGCCTCGATGCGGTCTTGTTCGTCCGGCGGGACAGCGACGAGGTAGTAGCAGTCGGGGTCGGTCACGTCCCGGAGCATGCCCTCCGCGGACCAGGCGTCGTTCTCGAAGAGGCGGGTCTCGAGGGCCATGATGCCGTCGAGGTCGCCCGCGTGGGCGCGGCGCAGCTGCCAGGTCACTCAGCTCACCCGTTTCGGACCGTTGGAGAGGGTGACGTCGGGCGAGCGCAAGTAGAAGGCGGCGTCGGTCGCGAAGACACGGTCGTTGGCCAGCAGCAGTTCGGCGACCCTGCCGAGGTCGGCGGCCGGAACGGTCACGGCGTCCGCGCGGACCAGGCCCGCGTAGACCCAGTCGGGCTCGAGGAGGACGGCCGGTTTGGCCACCCCTGGCGCGGCGAGGCGCACGGGCAGGCCGGCGGCATCCGCCCCGCTGTAGGCCGACCAGTTCACCTCGCGCCGGCGGGCGTCGGTCACGACGACGAGGCCGCCGGTGTGGCCGGCCCGAAAGCGGCTCAGGGCGATGGCGTCGTGGCTGATCACGGGGAGGAAGGGCAGGCCGGCACCGAGAGCGAAGACGCGGGCGGCGGCGATGCCGACGCGGAGGCCGGTGAATGGGCCGGGGCCCATGCCGCCGACGACACCGGTGAGGTCGGCGACCCGCACGTTCGCCCGGTCGAGACACTCGGCGATGAGGGTGCCGATCACCTCGGCGTGGCGCATGGTGTCTGCGGTGTCGATGTCCGCGAGCACGCCGCGGACCCCGTCGAGGACCGCGACGCTGGTTCCGGCGGAGGTATCGATGGCGAGAAGCACCTGTTCAGCCTATTCCCCGGGCCATGCGCCCTCGAACGCGGCCCAGCGGGGGCCGAACCCGGTGATGGTGACGGTGCGCGGCTCGTCGAGGTCGACGTCGAGGTCCAGGCCGGGGGCGGCGGCCCCCGGAGCAACGGATGCCAGGGCCGGGCCGGCCACGCCCGGCCGGCCGGACTGAAGAGCGCCGGTCGGCCGCTCGATCTCGATGTCGAGCCAGGAGTCCGCGACCCCGTCGAGCAGCCCGCGACCCCACTCGACCACGACGACGGAATGCTCGAAGTCGATGTCGAGGTCGTCGAGTTCCATCGCATCCTGCAGCCGGTAGGCGTCGACGTGCACGAGCGGCGGGCCGCCGACAAGGCTCGGATGCGTGCGGGCGAGCACGAAGGTCGGGCTCGTCACCGCGCCGCGCACGCCGAGGCCGACGCCGAGGCCGCGGGTGAACGTGGTCTTGCCCGCGCCGAGCGGACCGGTCAGCACCAGCAGGTCGCCCGCACGGAGCTCCGCGGCGACCTGGACACCCCAGGAGTTCATCGCGGCGGCGTCGGGGATCACCCGGCGGCTCATCGTTCGGGCTCCCCGCTCTCGCTGAAGACAGCCCGGTAGCTGCGCGGAACGCGGTGCCCGATCCGGGTGACGATCTCGTAGTTGATCGTGCCGGCGGCATCCGCCCAGTCGGCCGCGCTCGGCACCGGCTCCGTCGCTCCCCCACGGGCGTCGGGGTCGCCGAAGAGCACGACCTCGTCTCCGACGTCGACACCGTCCTGGCCGAGACTCACGACGAACTGGTCCATCGCGATGCGTCCGACGATCGGATAGCCGCGGCCGTTGATGTTGACTCGCGCAGAGCCGGATGCCGCGCGGGGCACACCGTCCGCGTAACCGAGCGGGACGAGGGCCAGATTGCCGTCCTCAGGGGCACGCCACAGGTAGTCGTAGGACACGCCCGCTCCCGCCGGCACCCGGCGAACGGCCGCGACGCTCGCGCGCAGGGTCATCGCCGGCGAAAGGCCGAGCTCCCGCGGGCTCGCGTCGTCGAAGGGGGACAGCCCGTAGAGGCCGATGCCGATCCGCACCATGGAGAACCGGGCGGCGGGCAGGCGCAGGGCGGCCGCGGTCGACGCGAGGTGCGCGAGCTCCGGGGTCAGCCCTGCCGCTGCGGCGAGGTCGAGGCCGGAGCTGAAGCGGGCGACAGCCTCGTCGTCCGCGGCCGGGGAGGCGTTGGAGAGATGGCTGAAGATGCCGCGGACGTGCACGAGGCCATCCCGTTCGAAGCCGGAGGCGAGCGCGAAGACCTCGGCCCAGTCCGGCCCGTTCAGGCCATTGCGGCTGAGGCCGGTGTCGAGCTTCAGGTGGACGTTCGCGACGCGGCCGAGCCTGCCGGCGGCATCCGCTATGGTTCGCAGCTGGCGGGCGGACGAGATACCCAGGTCGATGTCCCGGGCGATCGCGGCCGCGAAATCCGTGTCGGGCCCGTGCAGCCAGGCGAGGAGCGGGGCGCCGATGCCTGCGTCCCTGAGCGAGCGTGCCTCGGTGAGGTCGGCGACGCCGAGCCAGTCTGCCCCGGCGGCGAGGGCGGTGCGGGCGACGGGGACCGCGCCGTGGCCATAGGCGTTGGCCTTGACGACGGCCATGAAATGCGGGGTGCCGATCGCGGCGCGCAGGTGGGCGACGTTCGCGGCGATCGCACCGAGGTCGATGACGGCCTCGCGGAACTCGCTCACGATGCACCCTCGAGCACCACGAAGGCGCAGGCTACGCCCGCATCGTGGGTCATCGTGAGGTGCACGGAGTCGACGCCGCGCGCACGCAGCACCTCGGCCATGACCCCGCTCAGCCGGAATCCGGGGTTACCGTGCGCGTCGCTCACGACTTCCATCTCCTGCCAGCTCGTGCCTGCACTGTCGCCGAGCGCCTTGATCAATGCTTCCTTGGCCGCGAACCGCGCCGCGAGGGAGTGGATGGGCAGGTCACGTTCGGCGGCCGCGAACAGCCGGGGAACGAGTCCGGGCGTGCGCAGAACCTGCCGGTCGAACCGGTCGAGGTCGACGATGTCGACGCCGATGCCACGAATCACGCCCGCGACCGCCTGCCCGTCCCCACTCCGCCAGCGCTTATTCGACCGTGACCGACTTCGCGAGGTTGCGGGGCTGGTCGACGTCGAGGCCCTTGACCGTTGCGAGCTCCATCGCGAAGATCTGCATCGGCACGACCGCGAGGAACGGCTCGAAGAGCGGCGAGGCGAGCGGGATCCGCAGCACGGTGTCCGCGAACGGCAGAACGGCCACGTCGCCCTCTTCGGCGATCGCGATGATGCGGGCGCCACGGGCGCGGATCTCCTGGATGTTCGAGACGACCTTGGGGTGCAGGTGCGCGGAACCGCGCGGGCTCGGCACGACGACGAAGACGGGCTGGCCGGGCTCGATCAGCGCGATCGGGCCGTGCTTGAGCTCGCCGGCAGCGAAGCCCTCTGCGTGGATGTACGCGAGTTCCTTGAGCTTGAGCGCACCCTCGAGCGCGATCGGGAAACCGACGTGGCGGCCGAGGAACAGCACGGCACGGGTGTCCGACATCCAGGCGGCGAGTTCGTGCACGGCGCTCTCCTGGAGCAGGGTGGTCGCGATCTTTGCGGGAATGGCCTGCAGCTCGACGATCTGGGCCGCGGCATCCGCTTCGGTCATACTGCCGCGCACGCGGGCGAGGTGCAGGGCGAAGAGGTAGAGGGCGGCGATCTGGGCGGTGAAGCCCTTCGTCGAGGCCACGGCGACCTCGGGACCGGCGTGTGTGTAGATCACGGCGTCGGACTCGCGGGGAATGGTCGCACCCTGGGTGTTGCAGATCGAGATGGCCTTGGCGCCGGACTCCCTGGCGAACTTGACCGCCATCAGGGTGTCCATGGTCTCGCCGGACTGGCTGATGGAGATGATCAGGGTCTCCGGGTTCAGCACCGGGTCGCGGTAGCGGAACTCGTGGCTGAGCTCGACGTCGACGGGTACCCGGGTCCACTTCTCGATCGCGTACTTGGCGACGTAGCCGGCGTTCGCCGCGGTGCCGCAGGCGACGATGACGATCCGGCGGATGCCGGCGAGCACGTTGTCGCCGAAGGCCTCGAGCTCGGGCACGACGGCCTGGCCCTCGTGGATGCGGCCGAGGAGGGTGTTGGCGATGGCGTCAGGCTGCTCGGAGACCTCCTTGGCCATGAAGCTGGACCAACCGCCCTTTTCGGCGGCGGAGGCGTCCCAGGCAATGTCGAATTCCTCGAACTCGACGGCGTTTCCGTCGAAGTCGGTGATGGTGACGCGCGAGGGGGTGATCGTGACGATCTGGTCCTGGCCGACGGCGACGGCCCGGCGGGTGAACTCGACGAACGCTGCGACGTCGGAGCCGAGGAAGTTCTCCCCGTCGCCGAGGCCGATCACGAGCGGAGAGTTGCGACGGGCGCCGACGACGACACCGGGCTGGTCCTGGTGCACCGCGAGGAGGGTGAATGCGCCGTCCAGGCGGCCGACGACGCTCAGGAACGCGGCGCTCAGATCGCCGAGGCGCTGGTATTCGCGGCCGAGCAGCACCGCGGCGACCTCGGTGTCGGTCTCGCTCTCGAAGGTGAAGCCCTCGGAGAGGAGCTCCTCCTTGAGAACGGAGAAGTTTTCGATAATGCCGTTATGGATCAGGGCGAGCTTGCCGTTGTCACCGAGGTGCGGATGCGCGTTCGCGTCGGTCGGTCCGCCGTGGGTGGCCCAGCGGGTGTGGCCGATGCCGGTACGGCCGTTGTTCATCGGGTTGCCTTCGAGGTCCCCGGCCAGAATGGCGAGCTTACCGGCCCGTTTCCTGGTGTTCAGAACGCCGTCATCGTCGATGACCGCGATCCCCGCCGAGTCGTACCCCCGGTATTCCAGTCTCCGCAACCCCCTCATCAGGACCTCGACGCTTTTATCTTCACCGACATAACCCACGATTCCGCACATAGCCCCGATTTTAGTCCGACTAAGCTGTGTGGAATGTCCGATCCAGCCGCGAGCCTCTGGAACAACGGCCACACCACACCGTTCGTCGAGCTGGATCGAGCGGACTGGGCGGCCCTTGCACCCACCACCCAGCTCCCCCTCCGTGAGACCGAGATCGTGCAGTTGCGCGGCCTCGGCGAGCCGCTCGACCTCGGCGAGGTGACCGATGTGTACCTGCCCGTCAGCCGCCTGCTCAACCTCTATGCCGCTGGAGCAAGCCAGTTGCACCGGGCGACGAGCGATTTCCTCGGCGAACGCGCCCGGCGCACCCCGTTCGTGATCGGCGTCGCCGGGTCAGTCGCCGTCGGCAAGTCGACGATCGCCCGGCTCCTGCGCGAATTGCTGGCCCGCTGGGAGGACACCCCCCGGGTCGAACTCGTGACCACCGATGGGTTCCTGTTCCCGAACGCCGAACTGGCCCGGCGCGGACTGATGGCTCGCAAGGGGTTCCCAGAGTCGTACGACCGGCGATCCCTGCTCCGCTTCGTGTCCGCCGTCAAGGGCGGCGCGGCCGAGGTGCGGGCTCCGTTCTATTCGCACCTGAACTACGACATCGTGCCCGACGCGCAGATCGTGGTGCGCCAGCCGGACGTCCTCATCGTCGAAGGCCTCAACGTGCTCGCGCCGCCGACAACGGGTCACGGGCTCACGGTCAGCGACCTCTTCGACTTCACTGTGTACGTGGATGCCCGCACCCAGGACATCGCCCGCTGGTACGTCGACCGGTTCCTGCGCCTGCAGCGCGGCGCGTTCAGTAACCCGAAGTCGTACTTCCACCGGTACGCGACGATGACCGAGGATGAGGCCCGCCGTGAGGCCCGCCGCATCTGGGACGAGATCAACGAGCCCAACCTGGTGCAAAACATCCTGCCGACGCGCTCCCGGGCGACCCTGGTGCTCCGCAAGGATGAGAACCACGCCGTGTCGAAGGTGCTGCTTCGCAAGCTCTGAACGGTGCGTCATCCGCCCGCCGCCCGGACCGATTCGACGGAGATTTTGGGGTTTAAACACGTGAGAGACCGGGTAAACCGGTTCAGAACGGAAAAACTCCGTCGAATTCGTTCGGCCCGCGGCGTAGAGTCGGCGTGACATTCGTTCTGGCCGACCCGCCTGGAGGCGCGATCGTGAGAGCCGCCTACACCGCGCTGGTGCTGTACCTGGCCGGTCCGCTGCTCGCGCTCATCCTCGTGCCGACCGAACCGGGGATGATGTTCTTCGCCGGCGTCGCCGTACTCGGCCTGGCGCTCGTGATCGCGGTCAATTGCCGGCTCACGGCCGCCGACGCCCTCGAGATCACAGTCGGCCGCCGCTCCCACCGACACCGCGAGGTGCTCAGCGAACTCGCCGCACCGAGTCATCCCAACACCGCCGGGCGTCCACGCCCGCGCGCACCGGCCCGGCCGCTCGCGGTCGCCTAGTCCTCAGCCGGCAACTCCAACGCAGGGCGAGGCCGCGCGACCGCAGACGCGCCCCTCTTCCTCCGACCGTTGGGATATCCTCCGTGGACCTCTATTCCGTTGCGCCCGTCGCAGCCCTGCTCCAAGCCGCCTCGGCGGCCATCACCACTTTCTCCTCCGCGCTCGCACCTCTCTCCGGCGCGAGCAGCACCGCACTCGTCATCGTCCTGGTCACGCTTCTGCTGCGGGCAGCTCTCGTACCGGTCGGCCGCGCCCAGGTGCGCGCCGAGTTCGTCCGCAGGCGCCTCGCCCCGAAACTCCGGGAGCTGCAACGCCGGTACCGGACCGACCCCGAGCTACTGAGCCGCAGGACAGCTGAGCTCTACGCAGCTGAGAAGGCGTCGCCCCTGGCCGGATGCCTGCCGACGCTCCTGCAGGCGCCGATCGTGTCCACCGTGTACGCGCTCTTCGTCCTCGCCAGCATCAACGGACATCCGAATCCGCTCCTCGCTCAGGAGCTCGGCGGCGTCCCGCTCGGCACGTCGTTCCTTGCGTTTCTGGGCACCACCCCGGTCTTCTGGCCCGGACTCATGCTGTTCGGAGCGCTCCTCACCGTCATCGCTCTGACCGCGGGGCTCTCTCGACGACTGGCTGCGAGATACGCCTCTCCGGTCGTGCCGACAGCCCAGCCCGCTGCATCACGGCTCGCCGCAATCCTCAGCTGGCTCCCGTTCCTGACGCTTGTGTTCGCGAGCGTGGTCCCGCTGGCCGCGACGCTCTACCTCACGGTGAGCACGGCCTGGACGCTCCTCGAACGCGGCATCCTCTACCGCGCGTTCGCTGCGACCGGGCCCGGGTCCTAGAGGGAGTTGAGGGCGAGGCGCACGCGCACGATGTCGGCGAGCGAATGCGCGAGCCGGTCGGCGGTGGCCTGGTCGGCCGCCTCGACCATGACGCGCACCATCGGCTCGGTGCCGGACGGACGCAGCAGCACCCGGCCGGTGTCGCCGAGTTCGGCTTCGGCCTCGCGCACGGCGACGGCGATGACCTCGTCGGATTTCAGCGCGTGGTGATCGACGCCGCGCACGTTCACGAGGATCTGCGGGAACACGGTCATCACGGCGGCGAGCTCGTGGAGCGGCTTGCCGGTGCGGGCCATCTCGGCGACGAGGTGCAGTCCGGTGAGGATGCCGTCGCCGGTGGTCGCGAAGGCCGTCATGATGACATGACCGGACTGTTCCCCACCGAGGGACAGGCCGTGCGCGTTGAGCTCTTCGAGCACGTAGCGGTCGCCGACCTTGGTCTCGATCATGCGGATGTCGTTGGCCGCCATGGCCCTCCGGAGGCCGAGGTTGCTCATCACGGTGGCCACGAGAGTGCGGTCCTTGAGGACACCGCGCTCAGCCATCGACACGGCGAGGATCGCCATGATCTGGTCACCGTCCACGATGTTGCCGTGCCGGTCGACGGCGAGGCAACGGTCGGCGTCGCCGTCGTGGGCGATGCCAACGTCGGCACCGTGCTCGAGGACGGCCTTCGCGAGGTTGTCGAGGTGGGTCGACCCGACCCCGTCGTTGATATTGAGCCCGTTCGGGTTGGCGCCGATGACGGTCAGGCGCGCGCCGGCATCCGTGAAGACCTGCGGGGACACGCCGGCGGCCGCGCCGTTGGCGCAGTCCAGGACGACGTGGATACCGTCGAGGCGGTGCGGGAGGGTACCGAGCAGGTGCACGACGTAGCGGTCTTCTGCGTCCGCGAAGCGTGAGATCCGGCCGACGTCGCCGGCGATCGGTGTGAGTTTGTCGTGGTCGAGGTGGGCCTCGATGCGATCCTCGACGTCGTCGGGAAGTTTGGTGCCGCCGAAGGCAAAGATCTTGATGCCGTTGTCGGGGGCGGGGTTGTGGGAGGCGGAGATCATCACGCCGAAGTCCGCGCCGATGTCCGCGATCAGGAATGCCGCGGCCGGCGTGGGGATGACGCCGGCGTCAAGGACGTCGACACCGGAACTGGCGAGGCCCGCGGCTACTGCCGAGGCGAGGAATTCGCCGGAAATGCGCGGGTCACGTGCGAGCACGGCCACCGGACGGCGGCCCTCGGCACGGCGCGATTCCGCACTGCGACCCTGCGTGAGCACTGCGGCACTCGCCTGAGCGAGGCCCAGGGCCAGGCCAGCCGTGAGATCACGGTTGGCCAGGCCCCGAACACCGTCGGTGCCGAAAAGTCGAGGCATGTCGGCGCCGACTATCGTTCTAGCGCTTCGAGAACTGAGGCGCCTTACGGGCCTTCTTGAGTCCGGCCTTCTTGCGCTCCTTGACGCGAGCGTCACGGTTGAGGAAGCCGGCCTTCTTGAGGATGGCGCGGTTGTTCTCTTCGTCGATCTGGTTGAGCGAACGCGCGATACCGAGACGCAGGGCGCCGGCCTGGCCGGAGGGGCCACCGCCGGTGATGCGTGCGATGACGTCGTAGCTACCGATCAGGTCGAGGACCTTGAACGGGTCGTTGATGAGCTGCTGGTGAAGCTTGTTCGGGAAGTAGTCCCCGAATTCGCGACCGTTCACCGTGATGGTGCCGGAGCCGGGAACGATGCGCACGCGGGCGATGGCCTGCTTGCGACGGCCCACGGCTGCGCCGGGAACGTTGAGGACGGCGCGGGGCGCCTTGGTTACGATTTCGGCCGGGGTCTCGGTGGAATAGCTCTCCGGAGCCTGGTCAATCTGATCTGCGATCTTCGCCACGATGGTGTGAATCCTTTTTTTCTTAGAGTCGAGAAGTCTGGTGGCCGGCGCTACTGAGCGACCTGGGAGAGGGTGTACGGCTTGGGCTGCTGCGCAGCGTGCGGGTGCTCCGGGCCTGCGTAGACCTTGAGCTTCGCGAGCTGGGCGCGACCGAGCGAGTTCTTCGGCAGCATGCCGCGAATCGCCTTCTCAACCGCACGCGTCGGGTGCTTCTCGAGCATCTCCGAGTAGTTCTGGGCGGAAATGCCGCCCGGGTAACCGGAGTGGCGGTATGCGATCTTCAGTTCGAGCTTCTTGCCGGTGAGGGCGATCTTCTCGGCGTTGACGATGATGACGAAGTCTCCCATGTCCATGTGGGGAGAGAACGTTGCCTTGTGCTTCCCCCGGAGGAGAACGGCGGCGTGGCTGGCAAGACGACCGAGCACGATGTCTGTGGCGTCGATGACGACCCAGTCGTGCTGGACTTCGCTTGCTTTGGGAGTATAAGTGCGCGTCACTGTTGTGCTGCTTTCTTGTTCGAACGGAGGTGTTCGTGAATCCCGCTCCGGGTGTGTTCCCCGACGGGGAACACGATCGATGGAGGGCTCACGTTCGCATGCCTGGCTGCAACGCACAGACACCAAGGGTCAATGGTAGTCCGCCGGGAGCGTCGGCGCAATTCGGCTGCGCGATTCGGCGGCGCGCTGCTCTACTCTTCGTCCTCGTCGAGGGCGCGCCGGGCACGGGTCTCGAGGGCGCGGGCCGCGAGCTGGTCGTCGGCGGGATAGTCCACCGCGAGCAGGGTGAGGCCCTGCGGCGGCATGACCTTGAACTCGCTCGTGCGGGCCCGGTTGATCCGCAGCGTCGCAAGCCGCTCCCCCGCGAGCCGTCCCTCTCCGACCGCGACGCACGCCCCGACGAGCGCCCGCACCATGCTGTGGCAGAAGGCGTCCGCCTGCACCGTCGCGACGAGCACGCCGTCCGGGTCCCGCCGCCAGCTGAACTCCTGCAGAGTGCGGATCGTCGTGGCGCCCGGCCGGGGTTTGCAATAGGTCGCGAAGTCATGCAGCCCGAGCAGGGACGCCGCGGCCACCTGCATCGGTTCCAGGTCGAGCGCGAAGCCGTGCCAGGTCGTGCGCAGCCGGTCCTGCGGGTTGTGCCCGAGCACCGAGTCGGCGATCCGGTACTCGTAGCGGCGCCAGTTCGCCGAGAACCGAGCGTCGAATCCGGGGGGTGCGACTGCGGATGCCTTGATCACGATCTCCGGCTGGGTCACCAGGATCCCCCCGAGCCTCCGCTGCACCATCACCGCGAGCGTCGCAGGGGTCCGGCCCCTTCCCCGTCGGAGCAGGCCCCCAACCTGGTCGGGGGTGAGGTCGAAGTGCGCGACCTGACCGAGGGCGTGCACCCCCGCATCCGTGCGCCCGGCGACGATGAGGGACGGATACGGCGGGTAGCTCTGCAGGATCGCGGCGAGCCCTGCCTCGATCTGGCCCTGCACGGTGCGGAGCTCTGGTTGAATCGCCCATCCCGAAAAATCGGTGCCGTCGTAGGCGATGTCCAGCCTGATCCGGGTGTTCTCCGGGAGCCGGGAGACAACGGGGGCGGCAGGAAGATTCACGGAGGTAAGTGTAAGTGCCGGGCCGGGTATCGTAGAACCCGGATCGGCTCCGCTCACCGCTATGAAACTCAGTTACCGCACTCCCGCATCCCTGCGCCCGGACTCTGAGACTCGGGATTCGCGCCGTTTCTCCGGCCTCGACGGCCTGCGCGGCATCGCCGTGAGCGTTGTGCTCGTCTTCCATTTCTTCCCACAGATGCTGCCCGGCGGCTTCGTCGGCGTCGACGTGTTCTTCGTGATCAGCGGGTTCCTGATCACCGGTCTCCTCGTGGACGAATATGCCAGGTCCCGCCGGATCTCGTTGCGCCGGTTCTGGAGCCGCCGGGTGCGCAGGCTCGTGCCGCCGCTCGTTCCCCTCGTGCTGCTCTGCTGCACCGTGGCGTGGATGCTCGGGGGCGACGTGCTCGTCGGCCTCGGTTGGCGAGTGCTCGGCGCGGTGACGTTCGGCTACAACTGGGTGTCGATCGCAGGCTCGACGAGCTACTTCTCGGCGACGAGTCCTGAGCTGTTCCGGAACCTCTGGTCCCTGGCCGTCGAGGAGCAGTTCTACCTGGTCTGGCCGTTTGCGCTGCTCGCGGTGCTGCTGATCCGGAGCGCCCGGATTCGCCTGGCGGTCGTGTGCACCCTCGGCGTCCTCTCCCTGCTCTGGATGGGGTTCCTGTTCCAGCCGGGCGCAGATCCGACCCGGGTCTACTACGGCTCGGACACGCACAGCTTCGGGCTCTTCGCCGGCGCGGCCCTCGCGCTCCTGCTGCGGCACCCGAACGGCTTGGTCACACCGACCAGCAACGCCAACGCCAGTGCCGCCCGCACCGGCCCAGCGGGCTTCACCCGATTCGCCTCCCGGCTCGCCTCCCCCGCCCGGCTGCGCCCCTGGCTCGGCCTCGTCGCACTGCTCGGCATCGGTGCGGCTGCGGCGTGGCTGCCCGCCGCGGGGCCGTTGGCGTACCGGGGCGGGCTCGCCGCCATCAGCCTGCTGTCCTGCGTCGTGATCTGGGCCGCCGTCCGCGGCGCCCGATTCGGCCGCTGGCTCGACACCCCGGTGCTCCGGTGGACCGGCGAACGGTCCTACGGCATCTACCTCTGGCACTGGCCCCTCTTCGTGCTCGCCGGCGTCGCCTGGCCGGCCGCCGGCGTCGAGGTGCACCTGCTCGTCGCCGCCGTCGCCGTGCTTGTGGCCGCAGCCTCGTACCGGTGGCTCGAGCAGCCGGTGCGGCGCAGGGGCCTGCGCGGCGGCATCCGCTCCCTGTCGCGTTTCGCGACCGAGTCGTGGTCCCGGCTCGCGGTCGTCGGCGTCGCAGCGATGGTCGGCCTGATCCTCGTCGGCGGCACGACGGCCGCCGTCGTCGTCGCACCCGCCGAGACGAGTGCGCAGGCACGGATCACGAGCGGCCGGCACCTGCTCGAAGCCGCCCAGGCCGACCGGAAGCGCGAGGACGCCGAGCGGAAGAGCGACCCGACCGCGGCGCCGGCGCCGGCCGCACCGGGCGACCTGATCTCGGCCGTCGGCGATTCCGTGATGCTTGCCTCGGCCCCCGAGCTCGAAGGCCGGTTCCCGGGCATCCTGATCGACGCCGCCGTGTCCCGGGGCATGCGCGCGGCTCCGGACATCCTTGCCGCCCAGGCCGCCGCCGGAACACTGCGTCCGGTCGTCGTCGTCGGGCTCGGCACGAACGGGCCGATCACCAGGGATGAGCTGCTCGCGATCGAGGCCACGATCGGCCCCGACCGGAAGCTCGTGCTCGTGACCGCCTTCGCCGACCGGGACTGGACGGCCGGCGTGAACGAGGCACTCGCCGGTTTCGCGGCCGACCACCGCCTCGTGGGCATCGCCGGCTGGCACGACGCGATCGCGCCGCACACCGATGTCCTGGCTGGGGACAACATCCACCCCGGTCCCACCGGAGGGCGGATCTACGCCGATTGCATCGCGTCCGCGCTCGACTGGCTCGCCCCTCAGCATCCGTTGCACGGCCGGGACCCCTTCCGGCTCGGCCAGGACCCTGTCGTCCTCCGCCCCGTGGCATAACTCCTGCAGGTTCCGGGGCCGGCGCCCGGGAACCGCGGAATCACGCCACTGTTTTCTGTCCTGGTCAGAATGTGCAGGAGTTATGCCTCACGACGGGGAGACACAGAAGAAGGGCCCGACCGAAGTCGGGCCCTTCCAGGTAAAGCGGGTGAAGCGTGGGTTACTTGGCTTCCTCGACGGGAGCCTCGGCAACGACCTCGTCCACGGCCGGGGCGTCGACGACGGCCTCGGTCTCGGTCTCGGCGGGGGCCTCGACGACGACCGGCGCGACTGCAGCAGCTGCGGCGGCGGACGTCTTCGCGGACTTGACCTTCGGGGTGACGGGCTCGAGGACGAGTTCCATCTGGACCATCGAAGCGTTGTCGCCCTTACGGAAGCCGAGCTTCGTGATGCGGGTGTAGCCGCCCTCGCGCAAGGCGACCTGGGGTGCGATCTCGGTGAAGAGCTCGTGCACGACGGTCTTGTCGCCGATGGTGGCCAGAACGCGACGACGGGCGTGCAGGTCGCCCTTCTTCGCGAACGTGATCAGTCGCTCTGCGACCGGACGAAGGCGCTTGGCCCGCGTTTCGGTCGTCTTGATCGACTTGTGGGTGAACAGCGAGGCGGCAAGGTTGGCGAGCATGAGGCGCTCGTGTGCCGGGCCGCCACCGAGGCGGGCTCCCTTAGTGGGCGTGGGCATTAGTAATCTCCAGTATCAAAAGTCAAAAGTCAGTCGGGAGACTGCTTTTAGATGGTTTCTTCGTCGTAGCCGCTGTAGAAGTGGGCGCCGTCGAATCCGGGCACCGAGTCCTTCAGTGACAGGCCAAGCTCGACGAGCTTGTCCTTGACCTCATCCACCGACTTCTGTCCGAAGTTGCGGATGTTCATCAGCTGGGTCTCCGAGAGGGCGACCAGTTCGCTGACGTTGTTGATGCCTTCACGCTTAAGGCAGTTGTACGAACGAACCGACAGATCGAGGTCTTCGATCGGGATCGACAGTTCGGTCGACAACACGGCGTCGACCGGCGCGGGGCCGATTTCGATGCCCTCTGCCGCGGTGTTCAGTTCGCGGGCCAGACCGAACAGCTCGGTCAGGGTGCGACCGGCGGATGCGATGGCGTCGCGAGGCGAAATCGCCGACTTGGTCTCCACGTCGACGACGAGGCGGTCGAAGTCGGTACGTTCACCGGCGCGGGTTGCCTCGACGCGATAGGTCACCTTGAGCACGGGCGAGTAGATCGAGTCCACCGGAATCTGGCCGGCCTCGGAGTACTCGTTGCGGTTCTGGGTGGCCGACACGTAGCCGCGGCCACGCTCGATGGTCAGTTCGAGTTCGAACTTCGCCTTGTCGTTCAGGGTGGCGATGACCAGTTCGGGGTTGTGCACCTCGACGCCGGCCGGAGCCGAAATGTCGGCGGCGGTGACCTGGCCGGCACCCTGCTTGCGCAGGTACGCGGTAATCGGCTCGTCGTGCTCGCTCGAGATGACGAGTCCCTTGATGTTCAGGATGATCTCGGTGACGTCTTCCTTGACACCGGGAACCGTACTGAACTCGTGCAGCACGCCGTCGATACGGATGCTGGTGACAGCGGCTCCGGGGATCGAGGAGAGCAGGGTGCGGCGCATGGAGTTGCCGAGGGTGTAACCGAAGCCAGGCTCGAGCGGCTCAATGATGAACCGGGACCGGAACTCCGAGATGTTCTCCTCGGTGAGCGTGGGGCGCTGTGCGATAAGCACTATTGATTCCTTTCGGCAAAGTGTCCGCTATATGACACTTGCGAGGCGAGGTGTTGAGTGTGAAAGAAAAAAGAATCGCGCGGGGCCTGGACCGCTCCGTGAGGAGCCGTCCAGGCCCGGCGATCCGCGGCGACCGGGGTCGTCACGAGGACGAACCCGGACAGTGCGGGTGCTTTAGACGCGGCGACGCTTCGGCGGACGGCAACCGTTGTGAGCCTGGGGCGTCACGTCGTTGATCGAACCAACCTCGAGGCCGGCGGCCTGAAGGGAGCGGATCGCGGTTTCGCGGCCTGAGCCGGGTCCCTTGACGAACACGTCAACCTTCTTCATACCGTGCTCCTGCGCCTGGCGGGCGGCCGACTCGGCTGCCAGCTGTGCGGCGAACGGGGTCGACTTACGCGAACCCTTGAAGCCAACTCCACCTGAGGATGCCCAGCTGATGACCGCACCGGTGGTGTCGGTGATCGAGACGATGGTGTTGTTGAACGTGCTCTTGATGTGGGCCTGGCCCACGACGACGTTCTTCTTTTCTTTCTTGCGCGGCTTCCGAACGGCCGACTTGGGTGCTGCCATGAATTTCTCCTGAATCCTAAAGGCGAGACGGGCCAGGCCGAGGCCTAGCGCGCCTTCTTCTTGCCGGCTACGGTGCGCTTCGGGCCCTTGCGGGTGCGAGCGTTGGTCTTGGTGCGCTGGCCGCGGACGGGCAGGCCCTTGCGGTGGCGGATTCCCTCGTAGCTGCCGATCTCGACCTTGCGGCGGATGTCGGCGGCAACCTCACGGCGGAGGTCACCCTCAACCTTGAAGGTTCCTTCGATGTAGTCACGGAGGGCGACGAGTTGCTCGTCGGTCAGGTCCTTGACTCGGATGTTTCCATCGATTTCAGTGTCGGCGAGGGTCTTGAGTGCCCTCGTGCGGCCAACACCAAAGATGTAAGTCAGTGCAACTTCCACGCGCTTATCGCGGGGAATATCAACGCCGGCTAGACGTGCCATTATGGCTTCTCCTGTATATGAGTGGAGGTCTGTAGCAGTGCCCGTTCATCGGCCTCCAACCGATGGTGTCCCCCCTCGCGGGGTTCCTGGCACTGCTATTTTCTGTATTCAGTTGAATCGTTCACCAGGGTGAGTCTGTCGGGTGACAGACTCCCACCGGCTAACCCTGACGCTGCTTGTGACGCGGGTTCTCGCAGATGACCATCACGTTGCCGTTGCGGCGGATGACCTTGCACTTGTCACAGATCTTTTTGACGCTGGGCTTGACCTTCATGGTGTGTCCTTGTATTCGCTGTCTTCGTACCCGCGGAATGCCGCGGGCCGTTACTTACAGCAACTTCTTACTTGTAGCGGTAGACGATCCGGCCGCGAGTCAGATCGTAAGGGCTCAGCTCCACGATCACGCGGTCCTCAGGAAGGATGCGGATGTAGTGCTGACGCATCTTGCCCGAAATGTGGGCAAGAACTTTGTGGCCGTTCGTCAACTCAACGCGAAACATCGCATTGGGAAGAGCTTCGACTACTGCGCCCTCGATTTCGATGACACCGTCTTTTTTGGCCATAACTCACTATCACTAGGTATTGATTGCTGGTCGTGCGGGGATATGGTGCTCTAGACACGCCGCAGGCGACGGCATCAGACACCAAGGATTTACTCTATGGTATGAAGTTGCCTTTTGGCAATTCTTCCCTATAATCCCTGGGCAATTGCTGCTGCCGCCGCCCGTTTCAGTGCGGAATCGTGCTGTTGTGTCGCTTCAGTGCCGATTGTGCTTTTTTGAGCCTGATGGGCCTAGAGCGTGCGCTGCACGCCCTCGACGACGGTGACCACGTCCGAGAAGAGCGGATGCGTCGCGTCGAGCCCGCAGACATCCGTCACGAAGCCCGCGGCCGTGAGGCTGCGAAGCTTGGCCTGGAGTTCGACGCTCTGCTCGTCGTCCGCCACATCGAAGCGGAGGGCTGCGCCGACCGCCTCGAGCAGTGCCGTCGGGCGGGTGCCGCGTTCGGCGATCTCCGCGGCGGGGCCGATGAAGCGTTCGTGCCTGCTGAGCTTGCGGAGCGGCTGGCGTCCGACGCGCTGCACTGTGTCGGGAAGGGCCGGGTTCTTGAACCGAACCAGGATCTTCTCGCGATAGGCGCGCTGGGCGGCTTCGGAGAGCCCGTGCTTGGCCACCAGGAGGGCGCTGGTCTCCTCCAGGACGCGCCGGGCGCCGTCAAGCACCTCGGGTACCAGGAGGGCGTCCGAGATCTTCGTGACGCCGGCAACGGAGCCGAGGTAAGCGACCGTTGCGTGGCCCGTGTTGACCGTGAACAGCTTGCGCTCGATGTAGGGCGCGAGGTTGTCGACGAAGGTCGCACCGGGGATCACGGGCACGGCGCCGTTGAAGGCGCCGCGTTCGATGACCCACTCGTAGAAGGCCTCGACGGTGACGTCGATGCCACTGCCGTCCGCCTGCCCGGGAACGATCCGGTCGACGGCTGTATTGGCGAAGGCGACGCGGGCATTGATGGCCGCACGATCTCCCTCTGCCACGTTGAGCCAGACCTGTTCCGCGAGCACGTCAGTCGCGTTGATCGCGTTCTCGCACGCCATCACGGCGAGCGGGGGCAGCGACGCTTCGCGGGCCGCGAGTCCGGCGGCGATGACCGGGGCCACGAAGCGCAGCACGGTCGGGCCGACGGCGGTCGTGACGATGTCGGCCGTCGCGATCTCCTGGATCAGGGCGGCCTCGTCGGTCGCACTGTTGATGGCGCGGAAGTTGTCGACCACGCGAGTGGTCGACTCCTCCCCCGCCTCATGCACCGAGTAGGTCGTCGCGGCCTTGAGGGCGTCGATCAGGGAAGCATTCACATCGGCGAAGACCACCTCGTATCCGGCGTCGTGAAGCAGGAGGCCGACGAATCCGCGACCGATATTGCCTGCACCGAAGTGAATTGCTTTCATTCTGCGTTGACCTCCTCGAGGAGAGCGTAAATCTCTCCTGCATTTCCTGCATCGATCAGTTTCTGTACTTCGTCCTCGTCCGAGAAGACGATGGCGATCTTCGAGAGGATCGCGAGGTGCTCGTTGTTGAGTCCCGCGATCCCGACTGCGAACCGAACAGGGTTGCCGTCCCAGTCGATGGGCGTGTCATAGCGGACGAGCGAGAGCGCCGAATGACGGATCGACTCCTTCGCCTCGTTCGTGCCGTGCGGGATGGCGAGAAAGTTGCCCATGTACGTCGACACGCTCGCCTCCCTGTCGAACATCGAGTCGACGTACGCCTGGGTCACGGCACCCGCGGCGACCAGCAGCGCGCCGGCCTCCCTGATGGCGTCGTTCTTCGTGGTGGCCGTTCCCGCGGCCATCACGTTGCCGGGCTCGAGGATCTGATCGGTCACAGTGTGGCCTCTGAGTCCGCCTTGCTCTGCAGCAATTCGACGACCTCGTCGTACTTCGGGCTGTTCATGAAGTTCGACACCGAAACGTGCACGGATGCCGGCGACTTCTGCTGAGCCCTCGCGGTGAGGTCCTGGTGGGTGATGACCAGGTCGGCGGTGCCGTCGAGGTTCGCGATGGCCTGGTTGGTCACCGTGATGCCTTCGATGCCTGCCTTCTTGATCTTGTTGCGGAGGACCGAAGCGCCCATGGCGCTCGAACCCATGCCGGCGTCGCACGCGAAGACGATGTTCTTCAGCTGGTGGCCTGCGGCGGCCGCGGTGGCGGCATCCGTGGTGCCCGCAGCGGCGAGGTTGCCGAGAACGCTCGAGGACTTGCCCTTCAGGGCTTCGGTCTTCGCGACGGCCTCGGTGAGGTCGTTGTCGAGCCCGGCGGCGATGTCGCGCTTGCGGCTGGCACGGAGGATGACGGAGGCGATCAGGAACGACACGGCCGCGGCGCCGATGACCGAGAGGACGACGCCGACGTAGCTGTCCGGTGCGGTCTGGAGAAGCACGGCGAAGATGCTGCCGGGCGAGGCCGGGGCGCGGAGGCCGGTGTGGAACGCGACGTTGATCGCGACGCCGGTCATGCCGCCGCCGATGGTGGCGAGGATGAGGATCGGCTTCATCAGGACGTAGGGGAAGTAGATCTCGTGGATTCCACCGAGGAACTGGATGATGATCGCGCCGGGTGCACTGGCCTTGGCCAGTCCGACCCCGAAGAAGGAGAACGCGAGGAGCAGGCCGAGGCCGGGGCCGGGGTTCGCTTCGATCAGGAAGAGCAGCGACTTGCCGGACTCAGCAACCTGCTGCACGCCGATCGGGGTGAACACGCCGTGGTTGATGGCGTTGTTCAGGAACAGCACCTTGCCGGGCTCGACGAGGATGCTCGCGAGCGGCAGCAGGTTGTTGGAGACGAGCCAGTTGACTCCGCCCTCCAGCGTGGTGCTGAAGCCGGTCACGACCGGGGCGATTCCGAAGAACGCGCCCAGGGCGAGGATGGCGCCGAGGATACCCGAGGAGAAGTTGTCCACGAGCATCTCGAAACCAGGGCGGATCTTGCCAGCCCACAGGCTGTCGAGCTTCTTGAGCAGCCAGGCGGAGAGCGGACCGACGATCATCGCACCGATGAACATCGGGATCGCGCTGCCGACGATGACACCCATCGTGGCGATCGACGCGATGACCCCACCGCGGACGCCGTAGACCATGCGGCCACCGGTGTTGGCGATCAGGAGCGGGAGCAGGTACAAGATCATCGGGTCGACCATCTTGGCGACGGTCTCGTTCGGGGTCCAGCCGGTCGGGATGAAGAACGCGGTGATGAGGCCCCACGCGATAAACGCCGCGATGTTGGGCATGATCATGCCGCTGAGGAAGGTGCCGAAGCGCTGCACGTGGACGCGCGCTCCGCCTCCGCTCTTCGTGTCAGTTGACGTCGTCGTCATTTCTCTGCCTTTCGTTGTGTGTTCGGGTTGTGATTGCGGGTGAGCGGTGAAACGACTCGCACGGACTAGTCCGTGTGAGAGAAGGTGGCGGCCAGCTTCGTCGCCGCCGCGCGAGCGGATGCCGCGCCGTCTGCCGCGAGGGCGACCGCGGCGAGTTGCCCGGCCTCCTCCGCGCTGAACCGGGCGAGTTCCGCCCGGACGTCGGAGAGTGCCGCAGAGGACATGGACAGGCTCGTGGCCCCTAGTCCGACGAGAACGACGGCGAGCAGTGGGTCCGCCGCCGCCTCTCCGCACACCCCGACCGGTTTGCCACGGGAGAGGCCGGCTTTGCCGACCTCTCCGATCAGGCGCAGGACCGCAGGGTGCCACGGGTTCTGGTAGCCCGCCACGGAACCGAGGAGGCGGTCGGCGGCGAGGGTGTACTGGGTGAGGTCGTTGGTGCCGATCGACGCGAAGTCCGCGTGCTGCAGGATGCGGTCGGCCAGGAGTGCTGCCGAGGGGATCTCGACCATGACGCCGGCCGTCTTGAGCCCGAGCTTGTGGGCGAGTTCCACGAAGTAGGTGGTCTCCTCGACCGTTGCGACCATGGGCGCCATCACCCAGACGTCGGCGTCGGTCGCGGCATCCGCTTCGGCGAGCGCGGTCAGCTGTTCGCGGAGGATGTCTTCGGAGGCGCGTAGGGCCCGCAGGCCGCGGAGGCCGAGTGCTGGGTTCTCCTCCTCTGCGTCGTTGAGGAACGCGAGCGGCTTGTCGCTTCCGGCGTCGAGCGCACGCACCACGACCTTCTTGCCGGGGAAGGCGTGCAGCAGGCGTGCGTACTGTTCCGCCTGCTCGAGGATCGTCGGTGCGTTCCGGGAGCCGAGGAAGAGGAACTCTGTGCGGAACAGGCCGACACCTTCCGCGCCCAGTTCGACGGCCCTCGCGGCGCCGTCGGCGGAGCCGAGGTTCGCGAGGAGCGGGATCGGGGTGCCGTCCCGGAGCACGCCGGGGCCGGTCGGGGCCTGGGCGCGCAGGGCGCGGGCACGGATGCGTGCTTCGGCCGTTTCGACCTCGGCCTCCGTCGGGGAGACGGTCACGGTGCCGGCTGCGGCGTCCACGATCACGAGGGTGCCGTCGGCGAGGTCGGTTGCCCCGGTGGCGCCGACGATCGCGACGATCGCCTTGTCGCGTGCGAGGATCGCGGTGTGGGAGGTCGGGCCGCCGTCACTCGTGACGAGACCGAGCACGCGAGTGAGGTCGAGCAGCGCGGTGTCGGCGGGGGCGAGGTCATGGGCGACGAGGATGAACGGTTCCTCCTGCTCCGGCACGCCGGGGGCTGCCCGGCCGCCGAGCTGGGCGATGACCCGCTGGGACACGTCGTCGAGGTCGGCCGCACGCTCGGCGAGGTACCCGCCGAGTTCGGTGAGCTGGTCGCGGAATGCGGAGAAGGCCTCGAACACGGCACGTTCCGCGGTCTTGCCGGTCGCGAGCCGTTCGGTGAGATCGTCGACGAGGGTGGGGTCCTCTGCCATCATGGCCTGGGCTTCGAGGACTTCCTGGGCCGCTCCGCCAGCGCGTTCGGCGCGAGCTTCGAGGTCGACGGCGACAAAACGCTGCGCGGACGCGGCGCGGGCGCCTTCGTCCTGCGGGGTGAGTGCGCTGGGGGTGTCGGTCGGCTCCGGGAGCGGTTCGGGCATCCGCAGCACCCGGCCGATGGCCACGCCCTGGCCGATGCCGGTTCCGGTCAGGTCGGTTCCGGACGTGGCGGATGCCGTCGCGAGGCTCATACCGCGACCCGCGTTTCGGAGGTCGCCGCGTCCGCGGCCGGCAGGTCGTAATCTGCGGCGAGCAGGGACACGAGGGT
Organism: Cryobacterium sp. GrIS_2_6; assembly: GCF_035984545.1. Taxonomy (NCBI): domain Bacteria; kingdom Bacillati; phylum Actinomycetota; class Actinomycetes; order Micrococcales; family Microbacteriaceae; genus Cryobacterium; species Cryobacterium sp. GrIS_2_6. The sequence goes on along the minus strand of NZ_JAXCHP010000001.1, from coordinate 3,959,448 downwards.
GTCGAGGGCGGCCCCGGCCCCGTCGTCGACGGTCGCAATGGTGACCTCGTCGCCGTTGCCGAGGCCGAGGGAGATCACGGCGAGGATGCTGGCGGCATTGACCGCCGTGCCGCCGGCCTTTTCGATGGTGACCTTGACGCCGGATTCGGCTGCCGCCTTGGTGAAGAGTTTCGCGGGGCGGGCGTGCAGGCCGTTCGCCGAGCCGATTCGAACTGTGCGTTCAATCATCGGTGGGGTTCCTTCCGGTGGAGAGTGGAGTGCTGTACTGGTCATGCCACGGCTGCGAGCGCCGCGTCGAGTGCTTCGACGCCGTCGCGGGCCGTGAAGATCGTGTCGGCCAGGAGCGCGCAGCCCACGCCGTGTTCGGCCGCCTGCGCCCGGATCTCGGGGAATCGTGCGGCCAGGTGCGGGCCGACGAGCAGGGCATCGATGCCGTCGAGGGCATCGGGGAGTTCTGTTTCGCTGGCCGCGGCGACCGTGGCGGCCAGGCCGCGCTCGGAAATGGTCCGGCGCATCCGCAGCGCGACGAAGGTGCTGGACGCGCCCGCACCACAGATCACAAGAATCCTCATTGACTCAGCCTTTCGGTGTTTCGACTCTTTCAGTTTCGTCCGATGGCCGGGCCTCGGCCAGTAGAGCTGTTTCCGCACCCCCGGAAACCCGGCTCGGGAATACCGGAGGGGTGCAGCATGATTGACTAACTAGGACAATGTGGAGTTTTGTGCGATGAGCGACAAACAAACGCGGATGCTGGAGTATCTGTCGCAGACGCCGGTCTGGGTGACCGCCGGCGAACTCGCCGACCACCTCGGGGTGACCCCTCGGACCGTGCGCAGTTACGTGACGAACGTGAAGGCGGCGGCGCATCCGCTCGACGTGATCGAATCGGGGACGGCCGGGTACCGGCTGGATCTCGAGGCGTACACCGTGTTCCGGTCCAGCCGCAAGCCGGTCGAACCGGACAGCAGGCAGAACCGGCTCTATGCCCTCGTCAGGCGGCTCACCGAGTCGGACAGCGGCCTCGACGTCTACAGCCTCGCGGCGGAGCTCTTCGTGAGCGATTCGACGATCGAGGCCGATCTCGCCCGGGTTCGGTCGCTGCTGCCGGAGACCGGGCTCACGCTCGGGAGGCGCGGCAGCGTCGTGACTCTTGCCGGATCGGAGACAGACCGGCGCCGGCTGCTCAGCCGGATGTTCCGCGAGGAGACCGCCCGCGGGATGCTCAACCTCGAGACCATCCAGCGCGAGTTCGCGTCGAAGAGCCTCAGCGCGTTCAAGACCGACCTGATCACCATGCTCGACGCCCAGGGCTATTTCGTGAACGAGTACGGCACCAACGACGTGCTCCTGCACGTGGCGATCGCTGTCGACCGCGTCACCAAGCGCGCCGCGCCGCTCCCCACCGAACCGGAGGCCACTCCCCGCGACGAGATGACCAGGGCCCTCGCCGTGCTCATCAAGCGGCACTTCGACGTCGAGCTCGCGCTCGGGGACCTTGACTACATCGGACTCCTCCTCACCACCCGGGTGATCACGCCGGGTCACGACCAACCGGCGAAGAAGCTCATCGAGAACTTCGTGCGCCCGGAGGACCTCGACACGGTCAGGCAGATCGTGACGCAGGCGAGCGAGGAATTCCTCGTCGACCTCACCGAGGAGACGTTCATCGTGCGGCTCACCCTGCACGTGCGGAACCTGATCAACCGCGCCCAAGACCGGTCATTCGCACACAACCCGCTCACCCGGTCCATCAAAACGGGCTACCCGATGATCTACGAGCTCGCGGTGTACATCGCGAGCAAGTTGCAGCGCCAGGAGCGGATCGTGATCAACGACGACGAGATCGCGTACATCGCGATGCACGTCGGCGCGCACCTGCAGCAGCAGTCCCGCCGGGTCGACCTCGTCAGCTGCGCGATCGTCTGCCCGAACTATTACGACATGCACGTCCTGCTGCGGGAACGCATCGAACGGGTCCTCGGCGATGAGCTCGAGGTCGTCTCCGTCGTCACGAGGAGCGACGTGGATTGGAGCGGACTCGAGGCCGACCTCGTGCTCACGACGATCGATCCGGGCAGCCTCGGCGACGGGATCATCGTCATCCAGCCGTTCCTGACCGAGGCCGATATCGAGCGGGTTCGGAAGGCCGCGAGCCGGGTGCGCCGACTGCGCAGGCGCGCGCATCTCAAGGACGACCTGCTGCAGTTCTTCGACGCCTCGCTGTTCTCGCACAACTTCTACGCGGACGACGAGGACGCCATGATCCGCGCGCTCGGCGATCGGATGGCCGCGCAGGGCATCATCGAACCGGAATACATCGACGGCGCGATCGAGCGCGAGCTGATGAGTTCGACGGCGTTCACCGACAACCTGGCGGTGCCGCACTCGATGTCGATGACCGCGAACCGCACGTCGATCGCGATCGTGATCAACGACACCCCGATGGACTGGGGAGAGGCACGGGTCAACGTCGTCGCCCTCGTGGCGTTCAGCGCCGAGGGGCGCAAGAGCTTCCAGGATGTCTTCGACCAGTTCGTCGAGGTCTTCTCCGACCGAAACGACGTGCAACGGCTGGTCCGCAGGTCGGTCGACTTCGCATCCTTCATCGACGAGCTCGTGCACCTGATGGACCAGTAGCCCTCAGGGGGAACCGGGGTCAGGCGAGCAGTTCGGCCCAGCCGCGCGATTTGAACGCGTGGATGGCGAGGTCAAGTGCCTCGTCGCCGTTCTGGGAGGCGAACACGGTGTCGGGCAGGAGCGCGACGCCGACGCCCCGCTTGATCGCCTCCGCGCGGATCTTCTCGTAACGGGGGGCCAGATACGGGCCGACGAGTAAGACATCGATCGGGTCCAATGACCCGGGAAGGTCGGATTCGCTGCCGGCGTGAACCGTCAGTTCGACGCCCCTTTCCTCACCGGTACGGCGCACGCGATGGGCGACGAAGGCGCTGGACGCCCCGGCACCGCAAACTACGAGAATCCTCATTGACCTGCTCATTTCTTCGGAGGGCTCTGCCCACTTCCATCTTCCCGCTAATCAGGGCCTTTGGCTAGCGGATGCCGCGCCCCGGCGCGCCGCCCGCCCGCCCGCCCGCCCGCCCGCGAGAGTTGGCGCAGCGAAGCGGCGGGGCGCTGGAGGGGGGTTAGGGGATGGGGACGGGGATGACGCCGAGGGGAGCGAGCTGGGCTGCGCCGCCGTCCTCGGCGGTGAGCACCCAGATGCCGTCCTTGTGCACGGCGACGCTGTGCTCCCAGTGCGCGGCCGCGAGGCCGTCACTCGTGGCGACGGTCCAGTCGTCGTCACGGACAAAGGTGTCGATCGATCCGAGCACGACCATCGGTTCGATGGCGACGACGAGTCCGGGCTTGACCTCCGGCCCCTTCTGGCGCACCCGGTAGTTGAAGACCGGAGGGGCTTCGTGCATGGACCGGCCGATGCCGTGGCCGACGTAGTCGGTCAGGATGCCGTAGCTGCCCTGCGACTCGATGTAGTCCTCGATGGCGTCGCCGACCTCGTTGAGGTACCCCGCCTCAGCGAGGCGGGCGATCCCGTGCCACAGGGACTGCTCCGTGACGTCGGAGAGTCTCTGACGTTCGGCGACGACCTCAGGCCTGCTCGGGTCCGGGATCACGAAGCTGAAGGCGGCGTCCCCGTTCCAGCCGTCGAGGATCGCACCGCTGTCGATCGAGACGATGTCGCCAGGGGCGAGGACACGGGCGCCCGGGATGCCGTGGACGACGTCCTCGTTCACGCTCGCGCACACCGTGTGAAAATAACCGTGCTCGAGCTTGAAGTTCGGCAGGCCGCCGCGGGCCACGATTGCGGTCTCAGCGGCCGCATCGAGCTCGAGGGTCGTGACACCGGCCCGCATCAGAGCGCGGGCCGCGTCGAGGGACGCGGCGGTCGCGAGGCCCGGTGCGATCATCAGCCGCAACTGTGCCGGCGACTTGTAGATGGATCGACGAAGGCTCATTGCCTGGTTCCCCGCAAACGGATCAGGACGCGCTCGGTGCGTCCGTATTGATGTCGACGGCGTGAAGCTCGCGCTCCGCGAGGGCACTCAGAATGCGCTCGGTCACCGCATCGACGGCACCGAGGCCGTCAACGGTGACAACGAGCCCGCGGGCCCCGTACACGTCGATAAGCGGAGCGGTCTGCTCCGAGTAAACCTCGAGACGGTGACGGATGACGTCGGCCGTGTCGTCCGCTCGACCCTGTTCGGCCGCGCGCTTGAGCAGACGGGCGACGACTTCGTCGGTGTCCGCTGAGATCTGGACGACGGCATCGAGTGCGGTGCCGTCGGCGTCGAGCAGGCGGTCGAGCTCGTGCACCTGTTCGAGCGTGCGCGGGTAGCCGTCCAGGAGGAAACCGCCCGCGGCATCCGCCTGGGCGAGCCGGTCGGCGACGATCTCATTGGTCAGCGAGTCTGGCACGTAGGCGCCCTTGTCCATGAACGCCTTGGCCTTGAGGCCGAGTTCGGTCTGGTTCGCCACGTTGAAGCGGAAGATGTCGCCGGTCGAGACGGCGGGGATCCCGAAGGCAGCGGCCAGGCGAACCGCCTGGGTGCCCTTGCCGGCGCCGGGCGGGCCGATCACGAGCAGGCGGGTCATCGGAGGAGCCCTTCGTAGTGACGCTGCTGCAGCTGGGAGTCGATCTGCTTGACCGTCTCGAGGCCGACACCGACGATGATCAGGATGCTTGCGCCGCCGAACGGGAAGTTCTGGTCGGCTCCGATCACTGAGAAAGCGATCAACGGCAGCAGGGCGATCAGGCCGAGGTAGAGCGCTCCGGGAAGGGTCACCCGAGTCAGCACGAAGTCGAGGTACTCGGCGGTCGGGCGTCCGGCACGGATGCCGGGGATGAATCCGCCGTACTTCTTCATGTTGTCGGCGACCTCTTCTGGGTTGAAGGTGATCGCGACGTAGAAGTAGGTGAACCCGACGATGAGCAGGAAGTACATCAGCATGTAGAGCGGGTGGTCGCCCTTGGTCAGGTTGTTCGTGACCCAGGAGACCCACGCCGCCGGGGCCTGTCCGGCGGCCGGCTGGTTGAACTGCGCGATCAGGGCCGGCAGGTACAGCAGCGAGGACGCGAAGATAACGGGGACGACGCCGGCCATGTTGACCTTGATCGGAATGTACGTGTTGTTGCCGCCGTATGTCCGGCGTCCGACCATCCGCTTGGCGTACTGCACCGGGATGCGTCGTTGCGACTGTTCGACGAACACGACGGCCGCGACGACGAGCAGTCCGACCGCGATCACGATCAGGAAGGTGTCGAGGCCCTTCTGGTTGAGGATCGAGCCGAGGGAGTTCGGGAAGCGCGCCGCGATGGACGTGAAGATGAGGAGCGACATGCCGTTGCCGATGCCGCGTTCGGTGATGAGCTCACCCATCCACATGATGACGCCGGTTCCTGCCGTCATGGTGATGACCATGAGCATGATGGCGTACCAGGCGTCGTTGGTGATGAGCTGAGAGCACTCGGAGCTGGAGGAGGTGCCGAACAGTGCGCCGCTGCGGGCGACCGTGATGAGCGTCGTCGACTGGAGGATGCCGAGGGCGATCGTGAGATAGCGCGTGTACTGGGTGAGCGTGCTCTGCCCGGACGCGCCCTCTTTGTAGAGGGTCTCGAAGTGTGGGATGACCACGCGCAGGAGCTGCACGATGATCGAGGCCGTGATGTACGGCATGATGCCGAGCGCGAAGACCGACAGCTGCAGCAGCGCGCCACCGCTGAACAGGTTGACGAGTTCGTACAGGCCGCTGGTGCCCTGGTTCGCCGCTAGACACGCTTGCACGTTTCCGAAGTCCACGAAGGGAGAGGGGATGAACGAGCCCAGTCGGAACAGAGCCACGATACCGAGGCTGAATCCGATTTTCTTGCGAAGGTCGGGCGTGCGGAAGATCCGCGCTATGGCGCTGAACAAAAGGCCTCCAGTTACTAACGTGAAACGAGCCTGCCGGGGCCGCTATCGAATGAACGATGGCGACGCCCGACAAGCTCGATCAGCGTCTACGGACTTACTTGATTGAGCCACCCGCGGCGACGATCTTCTGCTCAGCTGAGCTGGAAACCTTGTCGACCGCAATGTTCAGCTTAACGGCAATTTCACCGTTACCGAGCACCTTGATTTTTTCGTTGTCACGAACGGCGCCCTTGGCAACCAGGTCGGCGATGGTGACATCGCCACCGTTCGGGTAGAGCTCGGCGAGACGGTCGAGGTTGACGACCTGGTACTCGACGCGGAACGGGTTCTTGAACCCGCGCAGCTTCGGGGTACGCATGTGCAGAGGCATCTGCCCACCCTCGAAGCCGATGCGCACGTTGTAGCGTGCCTTGGTGCCCTTGGTGCCACGACCCGCGGTCTTACCCTTGGATCCTTCACCGCGGCCGACGCGCATACGGTCCTTCTTCGAACCGGGAGCGGGGCGAAGGTGGTGGACCTTCAGCACCTGCTCGCGCTTCTCAGCGGGTGCAGTCTTCGCGGCGGCAGCCTTGGGGGCAGCCTTCTTTGCGGTGGCGGGCTTGGTTGCTGCCGTGGCGGCAGCGTCCTTCTCGTCAGCCATTAGTCAATCTCCTCGACCTTCACGAGGTGAGCAACCGTGTTGACATAGCCGCGGTTCTGCGAGTTGTCCTCGCGGATCACGACGGCGCCAATGCGCTTGAGACCCAGGCTGCGAAGCGTGTCGCGCTGGTTCTGCTTCTCACTAATTTTGGACTTGATCTGTGTCACTTTGAGGCGAGCCATCAGGCACCTGCCTTTGCTGCCGCTGCTGCAGCAGCAGCCGCGGCGTCGGCGCGCAGGAAACGGGCCGGGGCCACGTCTTCGTACGCGAGGCCACGACGGGCGGCAACGGCACGCGGCTCTTCGAGCTGATGCAGTGCCTCGACGGTGGCGTGGACGATGTTGATGGTGTTCGACGAACCGAGCGACTTGCTCAGGACGTCGTGGATGCCGGCGCATTCGAGCACGGCGCGGACGGGGCCACCGGCGATAACGCCGGTACCGGCAGCGGCGGGACGCAGCAGGACAACGCCGGCTGCGGCTTCGCCCTGGACGGGGTGCGGGATCGTCAGGCCGACGCGGGGAACGCGGAAGAAGTTCTTCTTCGCTTCCTCGACGCCCTTGGAGATAGCGGTCGGGACCTCGCGGGCCTTGCCGTATCCAACGCCAACGAGTCCGTTGCCGTCACCGACGACGACGAGGGCGGTGAAGCTGAAGCGACGACCACCCTTCACCACCTTGGAAACGCGGTTGATGGTGACAACGCGCTCCAGGAACTGGCTCTTGTCGGCGTCGCGGCTTCCGCGATCCTTGTTCGGGTTGCGCTCACGGCCACCACGACGAGCCTCACGAGGCTCGTTCTGTGCCGGAGCGGTTGACGCAGCGGTTTCGACGGGTGCCTCAGCGGCCACCACGGTCTCCTTGGCTGCTGTGTTACTGGTTTCAGCGGTCACAGGTTCAATCCACCCTCTCGAGCTCCCTCGGCGATGGCAGCGACGCGTCCCGCGTACTTGCTGCCGCCACGGTCAAATACGACGGCGTCGATACCGGCGGCCTTCGCGCGCTCGGCGACGAGTTCACCGACCTTACGGGCCTTGGCGGTCTTGTCACCATCGAAGGTGCGCATGTCCGTCTCGAGCGTGGATGCCGACGCAAGGGTGAAACCCTTGCTGTCGTCGACGACCTGCACGAAGACGTGGCGAGCCGAACGTGTGACGACGAGACGGGGACGAAGCTCCGTCCCAACGACCTTTTTGCGAAGACGTGTGTGCCTGCGTCCGCGGGCAGCGGCCTTGCTCTTACCTCTAGTTCCGAGACCCATGGTTATTTACCACTCTTTCCGGCCTTGCGGCGAACAATCTCGCCGGCGTAACGCACGCCCTTGCCCTTGTAGGGCTCAGGCTTGCGAATCTTACGGATGTTGGCGGCGACCTCGCCGACGGCCTGCTTGTCGATGCCACCGACCGTGAGGCGGTTGACGCCCTCGACAGTCAGGGTGATGCCGACGGGCGGCTCGATGAGGACCGGGTGTGAGAAGCCAAGGGCGAACTCGACCGCGGTGCCCTTCTGGGCGACGCGGTAACCGGTACCGACGATCTCGAGGCCCTTGGTGTAACCCACGGTCACCCCGATGATCTGGTTGGCGATCAGGGTGCGGGTCAGGCCGTGCAGCGAACGCGATGCGCGCTCGTCGTCCGGACGGGTGACGACAACGTGGCCGTCTTCGATCGACACCTGGATCGGGTTGGCGACGGTGAGCGCAAGCTCACCCTTCGGGCCCTTGACGCTGACGAGGCGGCCCTCAGTGGCAACCGTGACATCCGCGGGGATCGGGATGGGGAGTCTTCCAATACGTGACATTGTCGACTACCACACGTAGGCGAGAACTTCTCCGCCTACGCCCTTCTTCTCGGCCTGACGGTCGGTGAGCAGACCGTTGGAGGTGGACAGGATGGCAACGCCGAGGCCACCGAGAACGGTGGGGATTTCGGTCGACTTTGCGTACACGCGCAGGCCGGGCTTGGAAACCCGCTTGATGCCGACGATGGAACGCTCGCGGTTCGGACCGAACTTGAGGTTCAGCGTGAGGGTCTTTCCGACCTCTGCATCCTTGACATCCCAGGCGGAGATGTAACCCTGCGCCTTGAGGATGTCTGCGATGTGCGCTTTGAGCTTGCTGTGCGGCATCGACACTGTGTCGTGGTACGCCGAGTTAGCGTTGCGCAGTCTGGTCAGCATGTCTGCGACCGGATCTGTCATTGTCATTTGTGGTGCCTTTCTCGCCTGGTTTCGTTCATCCGTTACGCGGGTGACGACCTTGGTCGTGGTGGGGCTGGACGGTTGTCCAGCCCCAGGGTTTAAAACTAGCCGGTACTACTTGGTGTTCTCGGCCGTCTGGAAGGGGAAGCCAAGCGCCTTGAGCAGCGCACGGCCTTCTTCGTTGTTCTTGGCGGTCGTCACGATGGTGATGTCCATACCGCGAAGACGGTCGATCCGGTCCTGGTCGATCTCGTGGAACATGACCTGCTCGGTGAGACCGAAGGTGTAGTTGCCCGCACCGTCGAACTGCTTGTCCGAGAGGCCGCGGAAGTCACGGATGCGGGGAAGGGCGAGGCTCAGGAGCCGGTCCAGGAATTCCCACATGCGGTCGCCGCGGAGGGTGACGTGGGTTCCGATGGGCTGGCCTTCGCGCAGTTTGAACTGCGCGATGGACTTGCGGGCCTTGGTGACCTGCGGCTTCTGGCCGGTGATCTTGGTGAGGTCGGAGACGGCGCCATCCATGATCTTGCCGTCGCGAGCTGCCTCGCCGACACCCATGTTGACGACGATCTTCACGAGGTTCGGAATCTGGTGAACGTTCGTGAAACCCAGCTCGGTGGAGAGCTTGGCGGAGATCTCGTCGCGGTACTTCTGCTTGAGACGCGGCAGCGTCTTGACGGGCGCTTCGCCCGCAGCAACGATCGTGTCGGTCATCAGAGGTCCTTCCCTGACTTCTTGGCGTAACGGATGCGGACCGTCTTGGTGACGCCGTCCTTCGTTACCTCTTCGACGCGGACGCCGACGCGAGTCGGCTTCTTGGTCTCCGGGTCGACGATGGCCACGTTGGACGCGTGGATCGGCGCCTCCATGGTCTCGATGCCGCCGGTCTTGGTGCCGCGCTGGGTCTGGCCGACACGAACGTGCTTCGTGACGAAGTTGATGCCCTCGACGAGGACACGGTTCTTCTCCACGAGCACGGCGATGACCTTGCCCTGCTTGCCGCGGTCGCCGCCGCGTGCCTGGCTGCGGCCGCTGATGACCTGTACGAGGTCACCCTTTTTGAGTCTGGCCATGATTTAGATAACCTCCGGTGCCAGCGAGATGATCTTCATGAACTTCTTGTCGCGAAGCTCGCGACCGACCGGTCCGAAGATTCGGGTGCCCCGGGGGTCACCGTCGTTCTTCAAAATCACTGCGGCGTTCTCATCGAACTTGATGTACGAACCGTCTGGACGACGGGTCATCTTCTTGACGCGAACGACGACGGCCTTGACGACGTCGCCCTTCTTGACGTTTCCGCCCGGGATCGCGTCCTTGACGGTGGCGACGATGGTGTCGCCGAGGCCTGCGTAACGACGACCGGAGCCACCGAGGACGCGGATGGTCAACAGTTCCTTGGCACCCGTGTTGTCGGCAACCTTGAGTCGTGATTCTTGCTGAAGCACTTTTTATACCCTTCTATCAAGTAAGCGCGAGGCTTACTTGGCCTTCTCGAGGATCTCGACCAGGCGGAAGCGCTTGGTGGCGCTCAGCGGACGGGTCTCACTGATCAGGACCAGGTCGCCGACGCCGGCGATGTTCGCCTCGTCGTGGACCTTCAGCTTGGACGTACGGCGGATGACCTTGCCGTACAACGGGTGCTTCACGCGGTCTTCGACCTCGACAACGATGGTCTTGTCCATCTTGTCGCTGGTCACGTAGCCGCGCAGCGTCTTCCGGTAGCCGCGAACGAGAGCTTCTGCCTCGGCTGCGACGACCGTTTCGTCAGTCTTCGCCATGACTAGGCCTCCTTCGTTTCGACGGCCTCAGCGACAGCATCCGTTTCGGATTCTGCAGCCTTAGGGGCCTTCTTGGGCTTCTTCTCTGCCTTGTCGGCCTTGACGGCCGCTTCGACGGGTGCGGGCGTCGGGCGGATGCCCAACTCGCGCTCACGGAGAACCGTGTAGATACGAGCGATGTCGCGCTTGACCGCGCGGAGGCGGCCGTGGCTTTCGAGCTGACCGGTGGCCGACTGGAAGCGCAGGTTGAACAGCTCTTCCTTGGCCTTCTTCAGCTCGTCGAACAGTCGTTCGTTTTCAAAAGTGTCGAGCTCGACTGAGGCGAGCTCCTTGGATCCGATCGCCATTATGCGTCGCCCTCCTCGCGCTTGATGATGCGTGCCTTCAACGGCAGTTTGTGAATGGCGCGGGTGAGCGCTTCCTTGGCGACGATGTCGGTGACACCGCCGATTTCGAAGAGCACACGACCCGGCTTCACGTTGGCGACCCACCACTCCACAGAACCCTTACCGGAACCCATTCGGGTTTCGGCCGGCTTCTTGGTGAGCGGGCGGTCAGGATAGATGTTGATCCAGACCTTGCCGCCGCGCTTCATGTGACGGGTGATCGCGATACGAGCGGACTCGATCTGACGGTTGGTCACATACGCGGGGGTGATGGCCTGGATGCCGTACTCGCCGAACGACAGCTCGGTGCCGCCGGTTGCGTGGCCGGTACGGCCCGGGTGGTGCTGCTTACGGTGCTTGACTCTGCGTGGAATCAACATGGTTATGCCTCAACTCCTGCTGCAACCGGCGCCGCGGCCTCTGCGCGGGGCGCACGGCGGGGTCGGTCGTCACGACGCTCGGGGCGGGACGACTTAGCGTTGGCCTGCTCGCGGGCGAGTTCCTTGTTGGTGATGTCGCCCTTGTAGATCCAGACCTTCACGCCGATGCGGCCGAAGGTGGTCTTGGCTTCGTAGAAGCCGTAGTCGATGTTCGCCCGCAGGGTGTGCAGTGGCACGCGTCCCTCGCGGTAGAACTCCGAGCGGCTCATCTCAGCGCCGCCGAGACGACCGGACACCTGGATGCGAACACCCTTGGCGCCGGCGCGCTGGGCGCCCTGCAGGCCCTTGCGCATCGCGCGGCGGAAAGCCACACGAGCGGAGAGCTGCTCTGCGATGCCCTGCGCAACGAGCTGGGCGTCGACCTCGGGGTTCTTGACCTCGAGGATGTTGAGCTGGATCTGCTTGCTCGTGAGCTTCTCGAGGTCGGAGCGGATCCGCTCGGCCTCGGCGCCACGACGACCGATCACAATGCCCGGACGGGCGGTGTGGATGTCGACGCGAACGCGGTCACGGGTGCGCTCGATCTCGATGCGCGAAACTCCCGCGCGGTCGAGGGTCGTGCTCAGCAGGCGGCGGATCTTGACGTCTTCAGCGACGAAGTCGCTGTAACGCTGTCCCGGCTTCGTGCTGTCAGAGAACCAACGCGACACGTGGTCGGTCGTGATTCCCAGACGGAAGCCATACGGGTTTACTTTCTGACCCATTACTTCGTACCCTCCTCAGGAGTGGCGAGCACAACAGTGATGTGGCTCGTACGCTTCTTGATCTGGAATGCGCGACCCTGTGCGCGAGCCTGGAAACGCTTGAGGGTCGTACCCTCATCAACGAATGCCTGGCTCACGAAGAGGTCCTGCTCGTCCAGGTATGTGTTCGCTGCATCGGCCTTGACTCGTGCATTCGCGATGGCCGAGGCCACCAGCTTGTACACCGGGTCGCTGGCGCCCTGCGCTGCGAACTTCAGGATTCCCAGGGCCTCGTGGGCCTGCTTGCCGCGGATCAAGTTGACGACGCGACGAGCCTTCTGGGGGGTAACGCGGATGTGACGCACGCGTGCGATCGACTCCACCATTTCTTCTCCTCCTTCACGTCACCGCGTTAGCGGCGACGGCCCTTCTTGTCGTCCTTCACGTGACCACGGAAGGTGCGGGTGGGCGCAAACTCGCCGAGCTTGTGCCCGACCATGCTCTCGGTGACGAACACCGGGATGTGCTTGCGTCCGTCGTGAACCGCGATGGTGTGCCCGAGCATGTCGGGGATGATCATCGAACGGCGCGACCAGGTCTTGATTACGTTCTTGCTGCTGGCTTCATTCGCCCGGACAACCTTGCGAAGCAGGTGGTCGTCAACGAAAGGGCCTTTCTTGAGACTGCGTGGCATCGTCTACTCCTACTTACGCTTCTTGCCGACAGTACGGCGACGAACGATGAGCTTGTCGCTTTCCTTGTTCGGGTGCCGGGTACGGCCTTCTTTCTGGCCCCAGGGGCTGACGGGGTGACGTCCACCGGACGTCTTTCCCTCGCCACCACCGTGCGGGTGGTCGACCGGGTTCATGGCAACACCACGAACGGTCGGGCGAACGCCTTTCCAGCGCATCCGGCCGGCCTTGCCCCAGTTGATGTTCGACTGCTCGGCGTTGCCGACCTCGCCGATCGTGGCGCGGCAGCGGGCGTCGACGTTACGGATTTCTCCGGACGGCAGGCGCAGCTGGGCGTAGATGCCATCCTTCGCAACGAGGCGAACCGACGAACCGGCGGAGCGGGCCATCTTGGCACCGCCGCCCGGACGCAGTTCGACAGCGTGGATGATGGTACCGGTGGGGATGTTCTTCAACGGCAGGTTGTTGCCGGGCTTGATGTCAGCACCCGAACCCGACTCGATGATGTCGCCCTGGTTCAGCTTGTTCGGGGCGATGATGTAGCGCTTAGTGCCGTCAACGAAGTGCAGGAGCGCGATGCGCGCCGTGCGGTTCGGGTCGTACTCGATGTGAGCGACCTTGGCGTTGACGCCATCTTTGTCGTTACGACGGAAGTCGATGAGACGGTACTGACGCTTGTGTCCACCACCGATGTGACGGGTGGTGATGCGACCCTGGTTGTTACGGCCACCGGTCTTGGACAGGGGGCGAAGCAGGGACTTCTCCGGGGTCGAACGGGTGATCTCTGCGAAGTCCGCAACAGATGAACCGCGACGACCAGGAGTCGTGGGCTTGAACTTACGAATAGCCATTTCTTATTCCTCTAGTCCGCGCCGCTTAGCCGACGGCCGTGAAGATGTCGATGGAACCGGACTTGAGCGTGACGATGGCACGCTTGGTGTCCTTGCGCTTGCCCTGACCGAACTTCGTGCGACGCGTCTTGCCGATGCGGTTCATGGTGTTGATCGAAGCGACCTCCACCTTGAAGATCTTTTCGATCGCGAGCTTGATTTCGGTCTTGTTCGAGCGCGGGTCCACGATGAAGGTGTACTTGCCCTCGTCGATCAGGCCGTAGCTCTTCTCAGAGACGACCGGAGCGATGATGACGTCGCGGGGATCCTTGTTGATCGGGGTAGCCATTATGCGGACACCTCTTCCTTCTTGGTCTTGCTCGCCACGAACGCGTCGAACGCGCCCAGGGTGAAGACGATGTCGTCGCTGACGAGGACGTCGTAGGCATTCAGCTGGTCCCAGGACAGCACGTGCACCGTCGGGAGGTTGCGGATGCTGCGCAGTGTCAGCTCATCGGTGCGCTCGAGGACGACCAGCACGTGCTTGCTGCTGGCGATCTGGGTGAGCAGCGTGATGGCGCCCTTGGTGCTGGGCGTCTCTGCCGTGAACAGTGCGGTGACGACGTGGAGACGGTCGCCGCGGGCGCGGTCGGAAAGCGATCCGCGCAGTGCTGCCGCGATCATCTTCTTGGGGGTGCGCTGTTCGTAGTTGCGGGGCGTCGGTCCGTGGACGATGCCACCGCCGGTCATCTGGGGCGCGCGGATCGAGCCCTGACGAGCGCGACCGGTTCCCTTCTGCTTGAAGGGCTTGCGACCGGCACCGGAAACTTCTCCGCGGCGCTTGGTCTTGTGCGTGCCCTGGCGTGCGGCAGCGAGCTGCGCGACGACGACCTGGTGGATCAGGGGGATGTTGGTCTGAACGTCGAAGATTTCGGCGGGCAGTTCAACGGAACCGGACTTTGCGCCGGTTGCATCGATGAGATCGAGCGTGGTGGCCATGCGGTTACGCTCCCTTCACGGCAGTGCGGACGAATACGAGGCGGCCCTTGGCACCGGGAACGGCACCCTTGACCAGCATGAGGCCCTTCTCGGCATCAATTGCGTGAACCTTGAGGTTCAGCACGGTGACGCGCTCGCCACCCATACGACCGGCCATGCGCATGCCCTTGAAGACACGGCTCGGGGTCGAGGAAGCACCGATGGAACCGGGCTTGCGGTGGTTGCGGTGGGAACCGTGAGAGGAGGAGACACCCTTGAAGTTGTGACGCTTCATAACACCGGCGAAACCCTTACCCTTGCTCGTGCCCATGACGTCAACCTTGGAGCCGGCAACGAAGACACCGTCAACGGTGAGTTCCTGTCCCAGGGTGTAGTCGGCGGCATCCGCTGTGCGGAGCTCGGTGAGGTGACGGCGAGGCGTGACGCCCGCCTTTTCGAAGTGTCCGGCTGAAGGCTTGTTGACCTTGCGCGGGTCGATGGCGCCTGCAGCGATCTGGACGCCGGCGTAGCCGTCGATTTCCTTGCTGCGGATCTGGGTGACAACGTTCGGCGAGATCTCGATGACGGTGACGGGAACGAGCTTGTTGTTCTCGTCCCAGACCTGGGTCATGCCGAGCTTCTTGCCGAGGAGACCCTTGGTGGTCTTGGTATCGGAGTAAGACATCGCGGGCCCTAGAGCTTGATCTCGATGTTGACGTCCGCCGGGAGGTCGAGACGCATGAGCGAGTCGACGGCCTTCGGGGTGGGGTCAATGATGTCGATCAGACGCTTGTGGGTGCGCATTTCAAAGTGCTCCCGGCTGTCCTTGTACTTGTGAGGGGAACGGATGACACACACCACGTTCTTCTCGGTGGGAAGCGGCACGGGGCCGACAACCGTTGCACCCGCACGGGTCACGGTGTCGACGATCTTGCGCGCCGAGATGTCAATGACCTCGTGGTCGTAAGACTTAAGCCGAATGCGGATTTTCTGTCCCGCCATGTCGAACTCTCTTTCTGTCAAGGCTTCTTACAGCCCGGGGGCTGCATTGGACGCCGTAGTAGCACTGCTGCTGTCGCACCACTGTTCATCTGTCAATTTCGATTCCTCGTCCCGCAGCCTTCCAGCCGCACGACTTTGAACCGAGCCAACCGCTTCTCCATGCCGGGGCATGGGGGAAGGCATGGATTTCCCATGCTTTCCCGGCTGTTGGTTTAAGCTCTGTTCTGCTACCCGCGGCCTAACCGTGTGACCTGTGGACACCGGCTATGCACTGCCTGGCAGTGATCCCGACACCACGTGCAGCGCGGCAGTCGAAAGTGTTGAACTAGAAGAGTCTGCCACAGGGGTAGGCCTTTGTGCAACCCGGGCGTGTCGCGACCGGCGTGTCGCGCGTTTCGGCCCCCTTTCGCCCCGTTTCCAGCGCTTCGCTGCCCGTTTCGCGCTCGTTTCCCTCTGCCGGGGCCCGCCCTTCGTCGAGCGCGGGTGTTGCGCCGTTGCGCGGGTGGTCAACCACCCGCACAGCGGCGCAGCGCCCGCGCTCGATACAGACACGCCATTCACCACGGGCGGAGGCCCGGTCTCCGAACAGGCAGCCCAAGCTCCAGCAGACGCCCGCGCAAGCGCATCCTGCTCACCGCAATGGAGAAACCCCAGCGAGTGAAGCCGTGCACCTGCCGACGCACGCCATCTTCACGGCGCTTTTCATCCCACAGCACTTCCTCGGGCGTACGCCCGTCCCTCATGACGGGATCGAAGTACTTGATCTTCCCGTCAGCCTCCCCCACTTTGTCTTCGTCTGGGAAATAGAAGTCGACGAAAACTTCTTTCCCATCGACGACAAACGGATGCTGGAGAACCGGCGCCGGGAATCCGTTCAGCGCAATATTGACTCGACTCGCGGATTCGTTGGGTGAACCAGCGAGGTCCGTTGCAAATTCGATCACTGCGCGCGCTCGCGCCGAACCACGAAAGGGCAGCATCCGCTGCCAGACCTCGAATAGCTCCGCCTTCGTCGTCAGCGGCGGCTCTTTTCGCTGCCGGTCCACGTAGAGCGCTCGGTCTGCGATGGCTACCGCTGACATGAGGTCGAGGGTCGCCGAAAGATCGATCACGGTGCGCGCCACCGAAGTGGTGCGAAGCCCGTTCACGATGACGACGTCTCGTGAGTCGATACCCACGGCATGCTTGCGAACGCCGGGATCCGAACGCCCGCCACCTGCCCGGGGAACGATGAAATGAACATCCTGCGGAGGACCGAACAAGAACGGCAGGCCGAGAAGTACCGCCGCTGAGTGATGAGAGACCACGCTATCCACGTGCCTTGCAGCCGCCGCAGCCTGCACTCGAACCGAGTACTGCATGTCCGCCGTCAGCGACTGCCATCGGTCCCGGGGAAAGTACAGGCCGCGCCTGACTCGTTCGAAGTCCCCTCGCTCGGCTCGGCGGCGGAGTCGGAGATCTGCGTCGAAGGAATGCTGATAGTCGGCTACGGACAACAAGTGGTCCGCAGGGTTGTCCGGTGGAATGTGTTCAGTCATGCTGCAGAGCCTGTGACCCACGGACCACATCTGGAGGTCGAAGGCGTCATTTGTGCGTTACCGACGACATCCACTCCTGTGGAGGACTGCGTTCAGACTCGAGCGCGGGTGTTTCGCCGTTCCGCGCCTGGCACACCACCCGCGGAACGGCGAAACACCCGCGCTCGAGTGGTGCGTCCTGAGCGCCGCGGCCGACTCGGACGCTCGCTGCGGACGCTCGCCGCGCGAGCGCGCTAGTCGGTGCCGAGGTGGGTGTCGGCGACGGTGCGGGCCTGCTCGATCTGGTCCTCGAACTTATTGCCGGTGACCTTGTTGACCGCGTCGGCTGTGCCGTCGAGCAGCTTGTCGCTGATGTCCTCGGCCTGCTCGCTGTGCGAGGCCTCAGTGACCTTACTGTCGCCCAGGAACCCCTGGGCCTTTTTCGTGATGTCGTCCAGTCGTATGATCCACTCCAGTCCGGCCGGTTCAGTACGACCGCGACCCACGATAGAACCGGGGCCAGCCCGCGACAAGGGTCTCGCGGGGACGCAAAAACGGGCCGGCCCCGAAGGACCGACCCGTTTCAGTGGTGCAGGTGGTGAAGAATTACTTGATGATCTTCGTCACGGTTCCGGCGCCGACGGTGCGGCCACCTTCACGGATAGCGAAGCCGAGTCCATCTTCCAGGGCGATCGGCTGGATCAGCGCGACAGTCAGGTCGGTGGTGTCGCCGGGCATGACCATCTCGGTGCCCTCGGGCAGCGTGATGACGCCGGTGACGTCGGTGGTGCGGAAGTAGAACTGCGGACGGTAGTTCGCGTAGAACGGGTTGTGACGGCCGCCCTCTTCCTTTGACAGGATGTACGCGGTGCCTTCGAAGTCGGTGTGCGGCGTGACCGAACCCGGCTTGACGACGACCTGGCCGCGCTCGACGTCTTCGCGCTTGGTGCCACGAAGAAGAAGACCACAGTTCTCGCCGGCCCATGCCTCGTCGAGCTGCTTGTGGAACATCTCGATACCAGTGACCGTGGTCTTGATCGTCGGGCGGATGCCGACAACCTCGACCTCGGAGTTGATCTTGAGGGTTCCACGCTCGGCGCGGCCGGTGACGACGGTGCCACGACCGGTGATCGTGAAGACGTCCTCGATCGGCATGAGGAAGGGCTTGTCCTTGTCGCGGACGGGCTCCGGGAAGTAGTCGTCAACGGCCTGCATGAGCTCCAGGATATTGCCGACCCACTTCGGGTCGCCTTCCAGCGCCTTGAGCGCCGACACGCGGACAACAGGAGCGTTGTCGCCGTCGAAGCCCTGGGCGGTGAGGAGTTCGCGAACCTCGAGCTCGACGAGCTCAAGGATCTCTTCGTCGTCGACCATGTCGGCCTTGTTCAGTGCGACGAGCAGGGACGGCACGCCGACCTGCTTGGCGAGAAGAACGTGCTCACGGGTCTGAGCCATCGGGCCGTCAGTTGCGGCGACAACGAGAATCGCGCCGTCCATCTGTGCGGCACCGGTGATCATGTTCTTGATGTAGTCAGCGTGGCCCGGTGCGTCGACGTGCGCATAGTGACGCTTTTCGGTCTCGTACTCAACATGGGAGATGTTGATCGTGATGCCGCGCTGGCGTTCTTCCGGAGCCGAGTCGATCGACGCGAAGTCGCGCTGAACGTTGGTCTTGGAAGGGAACGTGTCGGCAAGGACCTTGGAGATCGCTGCAGTCAGCGTGGTCTTTCCGTGGTCAACGTGACCGATCGTTCCGATGTTTACGTGCGGCTTAGTCCGCTCGAACTTGGCCTTGGCCACTGTGGGTCCTCCTCAGGACTCTCGGCTTCACCGCCCGCTGGTTTGCGGCCGGTGAAACTGCTGGATTTGTGTACTTATGTTACTCGGGCCGGGAGGCCGAAGCGATTTCGGCCCGAAGGCCCGGAAAGGCCCGAGGGCCCCAGACTATTCGCCCTTATTCTTCTGGATGATCTCTTCGGCAACAGCCTTGGGGACCTCGGCGTAGCTCTCGAAGGTCATCGAGTACACGGCGCGCCCGGAGGTCTTGGACCTCAGGTCGCCGATGTAACCGAACATCTCCGAAAGCGGAACGAAGGCACGAATGACCTTGACGCCGCTCGCGTCCTCCATGGTCTGAATCTGACCACGGCGGGAGTTGAGGTCGCCGATGACGTCGCCCATGTATTCCTCAGGCGTACGAACTTCGACGCTCATGAGCGGCTCGAGAAGAACAGGGTTCGCCTTGCGGACGGCTTCCTTGAAGCCCATCGAGCCGGCGATCTTGAACGCCATCTCCGAGGAGTCGACGTCGTGCGCGGCACCGTCGAGCAGGCTGGCGCGAACGCCGACCATCGGGTATCCGGCCAGAACACCGACGTGCATGGCGTCCTGGATGCCCGCGTCGACCGAGGGGATGTATTCCCTGGGGATGCGGCCACCGGTGACCTTGTTCAGGAACTCGTAACCCTTTTCGGCAGTGATTTCAAGCGGCTCGATCGCGATCTGAATCTTCGCGAACTGGCCGGATCCACCGGTCTGCTTCTTGTGGGTGTAGTCGTGACGCTCGACGGCCTTGCGGATCGTCTCGCGGTACGCGACCTGGGGCTTGCCGACGTTGGCCTCGACGTTGAACTCGCGACGCATGCGGTCGACGAGGATGTCCAGGTGAAGTTCACCCATTCCCTTGATGACCGTCTGGCCAGTTTCCTGGTTCTGCTCGGTACGGAAGGTCGGGTCTTCTTCGGCCAGCTTCTGGATCGCGAGACCCAGCTTTTCCTGGTCCTGCTTCGTCTTCGGCTCGATCGCAACCTCGATCACCGGGTCAGGGAACGTCATCGACTCGAGGACGACCTGGTGGTTCGGGTCGCACAGGGTGTCGCCGGTGGTGGTGTCCTTGAGGCCGATGACCGCGTAGATGTGACCGGCGGTCACGAAGGCCACCGGGTTCTCCTTGTTGGCGTGCATCTGGAAGATCTTCCCGATGCGCTCCTTCTTGCCCTTGGTCGAGTTGATGACCTGGCCGCCGGAGTCGAGGTGTCCCGAGTAGACGCGGATGTAGGTGAGGCGACCGAAGAACGGGTGCACCGCGACCTTGAACGCGAGGGCCGTGAACGGCTCGGTCGCATCCGAGTGACGCATGACGACGACCTCTTCATCGCGCGCGTCGTGGGCCTCGATGGCCGGCACGTCGAGCGGGGTGGGGAGGTAGTCGATGACGGCGTCAAGCATCGGCTGCACGCCGCGGTTCTTGAACGCGGAGCCGCAGAGGACCGGGTAGATCTCGCTGTTGACCGTGAGCTTGCGGATCGCGTGCTTGATCTCGGAGACGGTGAGCTCTTCGCCGGAGAAGTACTTCTCCATGAGGTCGTCATCGGTCTCGGCGACGGTCTCGAGGAGCAGCTTGCGGTAGACCGCGGCCTGCTCGACGAGGTCGGCCGGGATGACCTCGATCTCGTAGTGGGAGCCCATCTCGACGTCACCCTTGGAGTCGCCGCGCCAGGTCAGTGCACGCATCTCGACGAGGTCGACAACACCTTCGAAGGTGTTCTCGGCGCCGATCGGCAGCTGGATGACGAGCGGCTTCGCACCGAGACGCTTGACGATGGTGTCGACGGTGTAGAAGAAGTCCGCGCCGAGCTTGTCCATCTTGTTGACGAAGCAGATGCGGGGAACGTCGTACTTGTCGGCCTGGCGCCAGACGGTCTCGGACTGGGGCTCAACGCCCTCCTTGCCGTCGAACACGGCAACCGCGCCGTCGAGGACGCGGAGCGAACGCTCCACCTCGACGGTGAAGTCCACGTGGCCGGGGGTGTCGATGATGTTGATCTGGTTGCCGGCCCAGAAACAGGTCGTCGCAGCGGAGGTGATCGTGATGCCACGTTCCTGCTCCTGCGCCATCCAGTCCATGGTCGAGGCGCCGTCGTGGGTCTCGCCGATCTTGTGGTTGACACCCGTGTAGTACAGGATGCGCTCAGTGACGGTGGTCTTGCCAGCGTCAATGTGCGCCATGATGCCAATATTGCGGACCTTGCTCAGGTCGGTGAGCACATCAAGTGCCACGGGTGTCCTCCGGACGTTTTTTGGGGGTGTGTGGGGCGAAACAAGACAAGCCGGTGGGCGAGCGGGGCGGGTGACCCGTCCCGCTCGCTCACCGGATCGCGACTACCAGCGGTAGTGTGCGAAGGCCTTGTTCGCCTCGGCCATCTTGTGTGTGTCTTCACGACGCTTGACCGCGGCACCGAGGCCGTTGGACGCGTCGAGGATCTCGTTGGTGAGGCGCTCGGTCATGGTCTTCTCGCGACGAGCCTTGGCGTAGCTGGTCAACCAGCGAAGGGCCAGGGTGTTGGCGCGGTGCGGCTTGACTTCGACCGGCACCTGGTAGGTGGAACCACCGACGCGGCGCGAACGCACCTCGAGGGTGGGGCGCACGTTGTCGAGCGCCTTCTTCAGCGTGACGACAGCATCCGCACCGTTCTTGGCAACGACGCCCTCGAGTGCATCGTAAACGATGCGCTCGGCGAGGCCCTTTTTGCCGTCGAGGAGGATTTTGTTGACGAGCTGGGAGACGATGGGGGCGCCGTATACCGGGTCAGCGATAACGGGACGCTTGGGCGCTGGGCCTTTACGAGGCATTACTTCTTCTCCATCTTGGCGCCGTAGCGGCTACGAGCCTGCTTGCGGTTCTTGACAGCCTGGGTGTCCAGTGCGCCGCGAACGATCTTGTAACGAACACCGGGGAGGTCCTTGACGCGACCGCCTCGCACGAGCACCATCGAGTGCTCCTGCAGGTTGTGACCCTCGCCGGGGATGTAGGCGGTGACCTCGGTACCGTTCGACAGCTTGACGCGGGCGACCTTGCGGAGAGCCGAGTTCGGCTTCTTCGGGGTGGTGGTGTACACGCGGGTGCACACGCCGCGCTGCTGCGGGTTGGCCTTGAGGGCGGGAGCCTTGGTCTTGGTGACCTTGGGGCTGCGGCCCTTCCTGACCAACTGCTGAATGGTTGGCACTAATTACTCCTTGTTATTGCTGCACGGTGACAGCTCATTGATGGTTAGCATTCGATTCGTTCCGTTTCCGGTCCTTGTCGAGTTCATCTGGACCCGCCGGCGCACGCGGAACAAGTTCCGTGTGTTTCAGTGGGTATGCCGTGGGGGCTGCTCGGTGAGCAAACCCAGCATGCGTGCCGTGTCTGGGCGCCCAAGGTGCGGCACGACGAGATCGCGATGGCATGACTCAAGCGCACGACGAAGCGCACACCCCGAAATACTAACTCCCCTCGGGTAGCCCGGTCAAATGGTGAGCCTCCGTCGAGCGGATGCGGCGGGCCGGGCACGCGCGTGGCCCACGCGGCTTGTCCCCCACTCGTCCGCGGCTCAGAGGCCGTGGGGCCAGAGCGGGGAGTTGAGGGTGCTGTCGAGATCGGCGAGCAGGGACTGCACCCAGGGCTCGACGAACGCGTCGACCGCGGCCCGCATCCGCTCACGGTGCCGGTAGAGGGCGGTGCAGACCTGGCCGCCGATCTCGGCCGCGTACTCGTCCGCGAGGCGCAGTTCGGCGCGGATCGCCGCCTTCTCTTCCGCGGTGAGTGGCTCCGGTTCGGCGACGAACGCGGCCGGGGAAGCGGGGCGGGACAGCTCGGCGAAGGTGAAGAGGTATGGCGCCTCACGTTCGGCGGGCGGGTCGAGCTCCAGGCCGGTGTATTCGGGGTCGAGGCCGTCGGCCGGGCGATAGCTCGCCACGGCGGCCTTGCGTTCCTCGTTCGCGCGGATCTCCCGGCTGAGCAGCGGGAGGGCGGACTCGGTGTACGCGTCGACGGAGCCGTCGATCACAGCCTTCACGCGCATGGCCAGGGCGTGCTGCACCGCGTGCGGAACATCGGTCGTGAGGCCGGCGGCGCGGATGACGGGCGAACCGAAACAGGTGCGGCACAGCCGCGTTCTGCGGGTGTGCGTGCCGGGTCGCCACTTGGGGAGCCAGCTCAGCCAGTCGTCGACGACATCGCCGACGCGTGCTTCGATGGAACCATCCATGGACATTAAGGTTACTTGATGCCGCAGGTGTTCGGCGGGGAGATTTCGCCCTATTCGTCCGGGCGTTCCCAGGGCCACAGCGGCCGGCCGTGTTCGTTGATGCGGGAGGCGAGCACGAGCGAATAGGACAGGGTGATGACGAAGGCGAGGATGCCGGTTGTCGCCGCGAACGGCTCGCGCAGCACCGCCGCAGCGAAGGTCAGCCCGCTGAAGAGTTGCCCGTTTCCGAGGGGATAGAGCACGGAGCCGGCGGCGACGAACCCGAGGAACGCGGCGATGCCGGTTCCGGCCGCGTACCCGAGCGCCACCCGCTGGCGGCGCGGTGACGCCCGCAGCCCGAGCCACAGCAGGAGAGCGAAAACCAGCAGCACGGACGCCGCCGCCATTCCGGGACCGACGAGCGGGCCGGCATCCGTTACCGGGATGACCTCGATGTCGGCGAGCAGGCTGATCATGCCGAAGCCCGCGACGAGCAGGGCCGCGTAGAGCACGGCCGCGAACACGGCGACGACGGCCGCGTATCTCTGGTAATCGCGCATCGCTCAGGCCTCACTCCCCCGCTGCGGGGGCTGCACCGTTACGGCGACTCGCCGGCCGCCCCGGACTGTTCGGGATTACTGCGGACGGGAGAGCTGCGGCCCCTCGGCGAGGCGGCGGTCGTAGTCCTGGCGGGCAGCGGCGTTGCGGGCCGTGACGGTGCGTCCGCGGCGGGCGATCCAGGCGCCGAACCAGATCGGCACCTCGCGGGCGACGATGGCGGCGGCAATCGCGTACGGGCTCAGCCACTGCGCGGTGATGAAGCGGACCGCTTCGGACGGGGTGAAGTTCCAGGCCTGCACGGTCAGCAGTGCCGCTCCGATGTAGGAGAAGTACACGACGACGGCCACGAGGAAGCCGAAGAGCACGTACGCCCACCAGCCGCCGCGGTTGACGATCAGCACGAGCAGGGAGAAGCCGATGAAGAAGAACACGGCCGGCACGTAGAAGACCGGGAGCACGATGAAGTCGCTGAACTTCGCGGCGGCGTCGGCGACCGAGCCGCTGCCGGCCCCGGCGATGCCGAAGGCGACGAGCGCGTAAACGATGGCGTAGACGACCGTCGCGAGCAGCACGAGCAGCACGCCTGCACCCCGGTTGCCCTTGTCGACGGGCGGGGCCGGAGCCTGGATGTAGATGGGGCCCGCGGGCGCCTGCACGGGAACCGCGGGCGTGTAGCCGGGGGTGTAGTCGGTGACGGGGGCATGCTCCGCTGCCGCCTGGTCCTGCGTGGCGACCTGGGCGTCCTCGTGCACTGTCTCGGCCGAGACGGCCGCGGAGGTCTCGTAGGAAATCGGCTCGCCGACCGGTTCGGGGTCAACGACAGGGGCGACGGGCGCGGATGCCGCGGGCTCGGCGAGCGGGGCCGGTGCCGACTCGTCAGCGGGCACTGCGGCGGCGTGCGCCGGCTCGCTCGGAGCCGACTGGTCGGTCGGGTCCGTCTCGGACCGCGCGTACGCGGCCGTCGGGGCATCCGTCTCGGGGGTCGTGTTGCGCTCGTCTGATGTCGGGTCGCTCATGCTGCACTCCTCGCGGGCCGGGTGGCCGTAGCTCTCTGCAGCAACCATAACAACATGCCCGGCCCCCGATCGGGAGCTTGGCCGCGCGATTTGTGATTCGGCGCTGCGGCCGTTCGGGGCTATTTCGCCGCGGGCGTCGGAGTTGGCGTCGGCGTCGCGGCCGCAGTCGCCGCGGGTGTCGCCGCAGTCGCGGGTGGGACGAGCACGTAGACGAGGCCGGTGATTGTGGCCGTGATGTCCCCTGTCGCGCTTGTCTTCGAGTCGGTGGTCGAGTCCGCGGCGAGAGGTGCCGTCGTGATCCCCGTCACCAAATAGAGCCGCTGACCGCTCTGAAGTCCGCTGATGAAGTCGAGGGCATGGGCGTAGCTTCCTGTGACCGTGATCGACACCGCGAGCGAAGCGAAAGTCGTTGCCGTGATCTGCGCGTTCGTGACCGGCATGACGGCCGCGGGCGTTCCGGTCGTGGCGCTATCCGTACCGGTTGAAGCGAGTGCGGCCGGAGCCGCATACGGAACGGCATCGGACACGGTCATGCCGGTCAGAGTCACCGACTTCGACCCGGCGAGCGCATCGAGCTGAGTGACAAAACTCGGCATCTCCGTGCCGCTCGGCACGGAAGCCTGCAGGGGAACCAGCTCGGCCTTGAGCGCATCGATACCGGCGTAGTCGGATTTGAGTTTGGCCAGCACCGCTGCCTGCCCTGCATTCGACGCCTCCACGGCGGCGCGCGCCTGATCGGCTGTCGCGACCGCAGCGAGCTGCGGTTGGATGCCGAGCAGCAGGCCAATCGCTAGGACGGCGACCATGACGACGACTGACCCGATAACCCAGATCCTGTTCTTGTCCATGTTCATTTCCCCACAGTCGCGAAGCGCTTGGCGTACGCGGCATCATTGACGTGCATGGTGATGTCGACGGTGTAAGTCTTCGTGGTCGCATCCAGAGTCACAGACCCGGGCAATGCGTCAGCGAATCCCGGCAGAGTGGAGAGCGCGTTGAGCCAGGTGGGGACGTCAGGCAGCACTGCACTCTTCGCGGTGAACTTCACAGTACCGACGCGGGCGCCCTGAAGCGGCGCAGTGGGCTGCGCATAGGCAAATATCGGGGAGGCAAAGTCCAGAGTCACCGTGTCGATCGAAACGGTGGACGGCAGGGTGGCCTGCACGCTGTCGAGGTACTTCTTCCAGTCGATTTCCGTCGACACCCCCACTTGCTGGGCGGCCTGCACAAGCGTGACTTTCGCCTGCACGGATCGAACTTCGATGTACTTGGTTTGCTCGGCGACGAGACTCGAGGTGCGTGCCTGTTCGTCCGCCAGCTGACTCTGGGCCTGGAGTGCGAGCACGGTCGAGGCGCCGGTTCCGACGGCCATGATGACGATCACACCGAAAACACCGATCAACAGGCGCCGCCGGATGACGGCAGCAGCACGTTCCTTGTAGATCTCCGGGGGGAGAAGATCCACTCGGGGCACACCGCCGACGATGAGCTCCGCGGCCTTGCTGGCGCGGCTCATGCTGCACTTCCCAAGGCGAGGCCGAGCGCCACGGCAAATGTAGACCCGCTGAGCCTGAGGTCGTTCGCGTCGACGTCCCGCGCGAGACCGACCGTGACAAACGGGTCACCGACGACCACGGGCATTCGGGTCATCTCGGCGAGTGCTTCGGGCAACCCGCGCAATTGCCCGCCGCGCCCACTGAGCACGATCTGTCCCACCGGATTGGTCGGCCGTGTGTTGACGAAATAGCTGATGGTGTTGCGGAGGCTCGTCAACTGTTCACTCGCGATCTTGTAAATGACTTCCACAGCACGCTTGTCCGCCTCGGGCACAGTTCCGGTGGCCAGTCCGAGACCGCACTTGGCCGATTCTGCCTGTTCGGGAGTCGACTTGAGTTCGTCCTGCAGGGCTCGCGAAATGTCATCACCGCCTGTAGCAATAATTCGCACGAATTGCGGAACCCCGTTCGTCGCGATGACGACACTCGTGGTACTGCCACCGATGTCGACCAACGCGACCGTGCCGGCGATGCCCGGTCTGCTCACGAGAATGCGAGTCAAAGCGAATGGAATCAGATCTACGTCGACAGTCATCAGTCCCGCGAGCTGAGTGGCTTTGACGTTCGCGAGTACAGCCGACTTGACCGCCGCGATCAACAGCCCGTTGACGACCGGTCCATTCTCACCCTCGGATTCGGAGACCGGGTAGAAGTCGAGCAAGGCGTCGGCTACTGGGATCGGGAGCATTTCCTGCACCTCGAACGGCAAAGATTCACGGATACGGGCAAGTGACATTTTCGGGACGCTCAGGTCGCGGGCGAGGACCCTCTGGTTGCCCATGCCGAGCACGACGTTCTTGGATTTGAACCCACCGGACGACCAAAGCTGCTTGAGCGCTGCGGCAACGGTGTTCGGTTCTATGACCTCGCCACTGTTGACCGCTCCGTCCGGCAGGCCAATCTGGCTGTAGCGGAGCAGGATCGGTTTGACAGATTGCGGGTCGCTCACTTCGACGGCTCGCAGAACCGAGCTCCCGATGTCTATCCCCACGATGCTTGTTGTCACGTTGTCATTCCTCTACTGATTTGGACGTCACTACGAGCAACGATGTTGCGTTCCGTCACTGTGTTATGCCGATGAAGCTCAGGTAGCTGTTCCACAATTGGTTTCCCCAGAAGATTCCGACCCACGCGCCCGCCAGCATCCAGGGCCCAAAAGGGATTCCACTCTTGCGATTGGCGCGTCGGGTTGCGAGCAAGCCGATCGCGAAAACCCCGCCCAGCAGGAAGGCCGCGAAGGCGCCGGCCACAAGGGGCCCCCAGCCGAGGTAACCGAGGAAGAGTCCGAGCACACCGGCGAGTTTGACGTCGCCGAAACCC
Source organism: Cryobacterium sp. GrIS_2_6 (assembly GCF_035984545.1). Taxonomy (NCBI): domain Bacteria; kingdom Bacillati; phylum Actinomycetota; class Actinomycetes; order Micrococcales; family Microbacteriaceae; genus Cryobacterium; species Cryobacterium sp. GrIS_2_6. Next base: position 3,931,913 of record NZ_JAXCHP010000001.1, on the reverse strand, counting down.
ATTCCGCCTGGATAAGCGAGCGCCATGACCAGGTACAGGGCCCAAAGGATTGCGAGACCAATGCCAGCACGGATCAGCGACGCATAGTCACCCGTCACGATTGATGCCGTCCCGAGCAGCCCTGCCCCGACGAGATAGCTCGGCAGCACGATCCTGTTTGGCAGCCGATGGGTGTCGAGGTCGATCAGTGCCAGTGCGATACTCACCGCCGCCAGGTACAAGATCGCGAGCAAAACGAGCATTGCGGGGATCCAGGACGCACCCGCGCTGTCGGGTCCAACTTGGCCAGCGTACGCACCAGTCCACACGTAGACGGCGACCACCACGAAGAAGACGGCAGTTCCGGCTTCCACGAGTGGATACCGCACCGAAATCTTCGTCCGGCAGTCGCGGCACTTGCCGCGCAGGAGAGCCCAGGAGACCACCGGAATGTTGTCCCGTCGAAGGATGGAGGCCCCGCAGCGCGGACACGCGCTGGGCGGTGACACGATCGAGAGGCCTGCCGGAACGCGGTAGATCACGACGTTGAGGAAGGAGCCGACGACGAGACCGACCACGGCGCACAGCACGACGATGACGGGCAGCAGCTCAGTGACGGCCATCAGGGAAGGGCCGACCCGTTTGCCGCGAAAGCCGTCGCAACATCGACGTACTGGGTGACCCCGTAGGTCGTCGACGTCGGGGCGAGGAACTTGGGCGGTGCTGCCCCGTGCAGTCGGCTGTCGTACTTGTAGTTCTTCAGGAAGCCCGTGTCGCCGGAGCCGGTGCCGACGGTACCGCGGAACTTCTGTGCGATAGCTCCCAGGACCGTTAGTGTGCCGTGGCTGCCACCGGTGTCGTAGTTCTGCACCTGGAACGTGTGATTAATCGACAGAATCGCAGCGTCGATTTCCCTGTCGCCGAGAGGCGCTCCTCCATTGGCCGTGGTTACTTCCGTGCAGGCAGCGCGTCCGCCGGAGGCCGGGCAATCCATCGGGTTCCACACCCACACAGCGTTTTGCGCGACGAGCCCGAGAACGTCGAAGGCCGGATCGACATACGTGAGGTTACCCGTGACGTAAATGAAGTTGTCGGTTGCAACCGTGACCGCACCCTTGACGACGCCCTTCACAAATGCGTCGCCCGTCCTGCACTGGTAGGCCGGAAGGGCAGACGTGGACGTCGGTGCGCGATCCTCGGTTGCCACCGGGTAGCGCAGGGTAACCGGGGAACCGTAGGTCCAGCCCTGGTCTCCACCGCTGCCGGTGCAGCTGAAGTTGGCGGGCGTGACTCCCGGAGCCCAGTAGTTCGGGTCGGTTGAGGTCGACGAAGCGGTTTGAACGAAAATCAGGTTCTGATCCGGAACGGTCACAAGGGCACCTGCTGGCGAGTTCAATGAGGCCAGGTCACCGCACTCGATAGGGTTCTGACTCAGAATTCCCACGGTGTACGACGGCCTCGTGAACTTTGTCCATGGAGAAGTGACGCGCATATGACCAGTCGCGTCGAACGTGATCGTGGTCGGTCCGGTGTACATACACCCCGGCCGCGGAACATCCGCGGGCAAGTCGACGCGCGTCTCGTTAGGCATGGACGCGTTTGTGGGCGGCATGTCAAGAGACGGGGCCCACACGGGACCCGTCGGGGCCGGCGTGCCTGTTCCGAACACGATTGGGGTTCCTGGGCAGGTGTTGACGTAATTCGGTGTCAACGTACTGCTCGTGGTTACTCCCTGGAGAAACTTCGCTCCACAAATACGCATCTGGTCGTTGGAGTGAACGGGCCCATCGAGGACGTCCCCGCTTGCGAATTGAATTTCCGTGCAATCCGGGTCGTGCGGGGCGTGCCGCACATCGGCAGGATCGACGCAGCGGGTACTTCCCGTAATCTGCGGGTCCATGAATTCGTAATTGGTGAAGTAGAGGAAGTCGATGAACCCTTTCTGCTTGAGGTTGGCGACAATGCTGCGAGTCGACGCGCCGACTTTGCCGGTGGATCGGATCCGCACGATTCCGGATGACGAGTATAAGGAATTGTCTACCTCGTAACGGAACGACGCCCGACCTCCAGCGCCGGCGACGGTTCCCCAGGTGCCCGCGCTTCCCACACCGAAGGCGGGGTTTTCGTTGCCAGGCACGGGCATCGAAACGGTCGTCGTGCTTCCGGTCCCGATAGTGAAGGGGGCAGCCGGATTGCCGAACTTCTCGTAGGTGCTGTCATTAGACAGTCGACTGCCGTATTCGTCCACGCCGGCGTAGGCCGCCGCTAGTGCGGCAGTCGAATCCTGATCGTCGCGCGCTTTGATGGTGCCGCTAGCGGTGAAGCTAAGCGCGGTGGCAGTCAGGAGAAGCATGACAAGCGCCAGGCCAATGACGGTGACCAGGGCGACACCACTTTCGTCGCGACGGAAGTCGGTCATTAGCTTGTTTCTCACTGCGCTCACGAGACGACCTCTACCGTTTGTTCGATCACCACAGGCGCAGCGCCTGGTCCATCATTGCCCTGTAGTCGGACCGTCAGCAGAACGGTTGCAATTCGGGCAAGATCCGCTGAGACCATGCTTCCAGTGGCCGGCGCGGCAATCACAACGCCGCTGCTGTCGAAATAGCTGAAAAGGGGCGCTCCCGCGCCGGGGTCAACGAAGCTGGAGCCCAGATTGAGGCTTGAGTTCGGGGAAGTTGTCGTCGCGGCGAAGACCCATCCTGCCCCGGAGGCCGTCGCCGTCCATCGGCTTTCGATCAGGGCGCGGCTCGTGGGTTCGATCGAGAACCGAATCATCGTGGGTTTAGGAGGACGAACGGCCACACTCGCGAAAGCGTTGACGTCGGTATTGCTGAAAAGCACCACGCTCTCCCTGCCCGCGAAGCTGAAGGCTGGCGCCGCGATACTCGATCCGGCCACTTTCAGTGTCGTGCCGAAACGGATCACCTGACCGAGCTCGTTGGCCGCGGTCGACGCCACCCGGGTACTGCTGTCCAGTGATCGACTTATCGACACCGAACGAACAACGCTCGAGTACAGGCCGGAAGCCATCGCAAGTATCAAGCCCAGAAGCATCATGCTTACAAGAAGCTCCACAAGAGTGATTCCCGACTCTGTGTCGGGCCGGCGCATCGGCTCGACCGACCTCATCGCGGGTCCAGAACGAACAGGCCGGTCGCGTCAGGGGCGAGGCCATGTGTGAGTAACGTCGCTCGTGTCTGGGGCAGCTGCGTCAGTGCCCCTCCGCTACTCGTACTCGTGAAAAGTCTCCAGGAACCAAAAGGAAGCGAGATGCGCACAGCACCCGACGACGGCACGATATTGCCGAAGTTATAGGTCATCGTGGTGGTCGCCGATGTGAGGCATGAGGGTTCGCCCGGCACCGGGGTGGCCGGGTCCGATACCGCGGTGAGCCAGCCCGCCGTCCCGGATGTCACGGTGACGCCGCCCATGGGGACGTTGACGGTGACCGGGACGCCCGGGGCAGGTGCCGCAATGGCTCCACGGACCGCAACGAGCGCCGGCGTCACACGAGTATCGGGGGCCCAGGCCTCCGGGTCAGGAGAAGGACATCCGGTCGCTGCAAACTTGCCAGCGAACGTCTGATAACCGACCGTGTACGGGTGCAGATCGACGTGGTTACTCGTCGCTTTGAGTGCCCAATTGCCCAGGCTGTTGATAAAGGTGTAGTCGAGATCGATCGGGATCTTCGGTAGCGGAGCCACGATATTGGACGCGTAGTTGAGCGTGAACCGCACGGCCGTGTCGTATTGGAATGAATAGGAGGCACTTGTCCCCGCCGCGACCGTACGCGTGAGGACCGGATTCGCAACTTGCGTCGAGTCGATCATGCCTGTTGTCGTGAGCTTCACGGCATAGTCGCCGGGTGCCGCTTGAAGCACAAAGGCACAGCCGTCGGCATCCGTCGGAGTAGTCGTGACAGAACCGAGCGCTGAAATCGCCGTGAAGGTCACCCCGGACTGCCCCAGGCCACGAGCGTTCTTAACCGAGATGAGCAGGGTCCCCTTTGTCGGATCGTTTATCCGGGCGCTTGGCGCTAGAAGGGTATCGACGACGACCGGGCGCGAGCTTGGTCGAATGTTCGGCCAGCTGACGGTGACCGTAATGCGCTTGTATTGAAGAGCCCCGCCGCCCGTTCCACATGTCGACGCAGCTCCCGCCGGTGTGACCCAGGCGGTTGTGCGCGTGACGATGTAGTTTTCCGATCCTGCAGTTGTAATCGTGTGCGCGGAGACGTCCAGCACGGTAAATGGATTGCCTAGTGCTCGAGCGGCGTCGATCTCGGTTGAGGCAATACTAGATGCCGTTTCGCGCAGCTTGCTGTCGCGGGAAAGAGCGAGAGTGGTAACCATCGCGTAACCGACTCCCAGAGCGATCATGGAGAAGATCATCATCGCGACCAAGATTTCGACCAAGGAAAGGCCTTCTGACCTGGCTGCGATCAATCGCGTGCAGATTTTCTTCTTCCCCAAGTCTTACCTCCAGCAAGCGATTCCGTCATTTGAGCGGCAGAAGTGGGGCACCACGATCGCGGTGCCCCACTTCTTTTGAACGCGCCCCGTCTTAGCAGGCAGTCCCCGTTACGCCACTTGAATCACTGACGTAGAAGGAGGTGCCGGTCGGGCTCTTGGCAACAATGCAGAAGGTCGACGCGTTGGTGGCCGGAGCCGCGACTGACCACTTCGGAGCGTCAGCGGCTGCGGTGTACGTGATGCTGGTGCCGCTGTAGCCGTAGGTCCCCAAGACCGCGGTTGTCAGCGCCGGGTAGGCGCCGGCATTCTGCGTGAAGTAACTCACGACAGCCGTCTTTACGTTGGTGAGGTCAGACTTGACCGCGCTGTCTTTGGCGTTGTTCTGTACGCCGAGGTAGACAGGGATGGCGATCGCAGCGAGAATTCCGATGATGATGACGACGACGAGGAGCTCGATCAGGGTAAATCCTTTTTCGTTCTCGTCGAGCTTCTTGCGGCGGAGGTTGAGGGCGTTGAGCGCACGAGTGACCACTGTGAGATCCATTCAGTTAGGTGTGGAACCGGCCATCGGGCCCGATTGGACTCCAAGCGTATTTGCAGGTGGTTTCCAGCGGCGACCCATGAATGAGGGGTATCGCATGCAATTCCACCCCCAGTACGAGGGCGGCTCGCGGCGTGTCCTATTTGATGGCGCCCGCGATACTGAAGATCGGCATGTACAGAGCGATGACCATGCCGCCGATCACGACGCCGAGAAACGCGATCATGAGCGGCTCGATAGCGGCGGTGAGCTGCTCCGTCGATGATTCGACCTCCTGGTCGTAGAAATCGGCGATCTTGTTCAGCATGGTCTCGAGCGAGCCGGCGTCTTCGCCGACGGCGATCATTTGCGTGACCATCGGCGGGAAGACCGGCTGGGCCAGAAGCGGGCCGGAGATGGACTGGCCCTGGCGCACCGACTCGGCCACTTTGACCAGTGCGTTCTCGATGACCCAATTGCCCGAGGTCTCGCCGACGATCTTGAGTGCTTGCAGGATGGGGACTCCGGCACCGATCATGTTCGCGAAGTTACGGCTGAACCGTGCAACGGCGATCTTCTTCAGCAGCGGGCCGAACACGGGCAGCTTGAGCATGATCGGGTCGCGGAAGCGGCGCACCTTTTCCGTGTTCTTGTTCTTGCTCCACCAGATGCTGAAGACCACGCCCACCACGACGAGCACGGGCACGACATAGATCATGGAATGTGAGATGTTGACGAGAATCTGCGTGGGGAGCGGCAGACCACCGCCCAGGCCTTTGAACATGTCGTCGAAGATCGGAACGATGAAGATGAGCATGATCATCACCGAAACGAGGGACATGATCAGCACGATCACCGGGTAGGTCAGCGCAGACCTAATGGTTCCGCGCAGCTTGACCTCCTTCTCGAAGTTCGCCGCGATCGACTCGAGGGCCCGGTCCAAGAACCCACCGGTCTCGCCCGCGCGGATCATGTTGATCATGATCGGTGGGAACTCACGGCCATGCTTGGCGAACGATTCCGAGACCGAGACGCCGGTCTCGACGTCATCCCGCACCTGAGCGAGGATTTTGGCGAGCGGCTTGCTCTCGGTCTGCTCCGCAAGGATGTTGAGCGTGCGCAGCAGGGACAGGCCCGAACCGATCATGGTCGCCATCTGGCGGCTCATGATCGCGAGGTCTTTGAGGCCGACACCCTTCGTGAAGCCGGGAATGTTGATTTCCCGGTTCAGGCCGGTGCCCTCGGCCGATTCCTTGATGGAGATGGGCGAAATGCCCATGCTGCCGAGGCGACTGGCCACGGCCCCTTCACTCGAGGCATCCAGTTTGCCCTTGACGGTCTTGCCGTTGTTGTCCCGGCCGACATAGGCCCAGGCCGTTGCGGTCGACATCAGCGCTGAGGGATGGAGTAGGTGTCGCCGTAGTCGACGCCACCGCCGCCCATCGTTCGGGACGAGTCGTCGGTCGTCGTGTCGGCACGCTTGATCAGCTGCTGCAGGCTCTCCACGTCGTGCGCCTTGTCGAGAGCGGCCTGTCGGGTGATCTGGCCGGAGTCGACGAGGTCGGCGAGGTGCTGGTCCATGGTGTGCATTCCGTCGCCGCCACCGGCCTGCATCATCGACGTGATCTGGTGAGTCTTGCCCTCGCGGATGAGGTTGGCGATGGCGGGGGTCGTGACGAGGATCTCGGTCGCGACCACGCGGCCCTTCTGATTGGCCCGCTTCACGAGGGTCTGGCAGACCACGCCGCGGAGGGTCGCCGCGAGCTGAGTGCGGATCTGGCCCTGCTGGTGCGGCGGGAACACGTCGATCATGCGGTCGATCGTCTGGGCGGCATCCTGGGTGTGCAGGGTCGCGAAGACGAGGTGGCCGGTCTCGGCTGCGGTGAGGGCCACCGAGATGGTCTCGAGGTCGCGGAGCTCACCGATCAGGATGATGTCGGGGTCCTGGCGCAGCACGTGTTTGAGGGCGGCGGCGAAGCTCTTGGTGTCGTGGCCGACCTCGCGCTGGTTGACGAGCGACTTCTTGTGTTTGTGCAGGAACTCGATCGGGTCCTCGACCGTGACGATGTGGTCGGGCCTCGTGCTGTTGGCGAGGTCGACCATCGCGGCGAGGGTCGTGGACTTACCGGAACCGGTGGGCCCGGTGACCAGGACGAGGCCGCGGGGCAGCAGCGAGAAGCGGCCGACGGACTCGGGCACGCCGAGTTCCTTGAGCGGCTTGATCTCGCGCGGGATGAGCCGGAAGGCCCCGCCGATGGAGTTGCGCTGGTGGTAGAAGTTCACCCGGAACCGGGCGCCCGCGGCGGTGTACGCGAAGTCGAGTTCGCGGTCCTCCTCGAATCGGGCCTGGTCCTCGGCCGAGATGATGCTGTACAGAGCCGAGAAAACCTTGCCGGGCAGCCACGCATCGAGGCCCTCGATCGGGCGCAGGGCGCCGTCGATGCGGATCGTGGGCGGGGCGCCGACGGTGATGTGCAGGTCGGATGCCTCGAGCTCGAGCACGAGGTGGAGGGCGTCGATCAGGTCCTGGTCGGCTGGGCGGCCGTCGGGGCCGATGTGCACGGGGGAATGGGGGCGGGCGCCTTCGGTGTGGGTCTCCGGCTCGGCCTGGATCGCGGCGCGGCGACCGGCCGGGCGTGCGTTATGCGAGACGTACGGCTGCGGCGGGGTCAGCGCCGGGTCGGCGAGATGTTCCTGCTCGGGGGCGGCAGTGGGCACGACGAAGGGAACGACGAAAGGGGTCCCGGTGGGCGGCTCGATCGGCAGCGTGCCGAGGAGGGTGTGCGGTGCGGCCACCGGCTGCGGGAGCGTGTACGGGGCTGCCGCCGGGAGCGGAAGCGTGTAGTCGATCGCGGAGCGGGGCGGTTCCGCGTGGTTCACATCGATGCCGTCGAGGTCCTCGTCAGCGGATGCCGCCGAGTCCGCGAATCCCTGGAGGGGCGCCGGGGAGAAATCGGGTTCGACGCGGCGGACGCTGCGGCGTTCGAAGCCGTGGCCGCCGGTTTCGTCGAGGCCGGGGCCACGACGTTCGGCCGCCGCGCTGTCGACCGCGGCCTGCAGGCGCGCGGTGCGCTCGGCCGCGACCTGCTCGGCGGCGGTGCGCTCAGCATCCGCCTTCTCGAGGGCAGCGCTCTCGGCGGGGCCGGCCGCGATCTGGTCCCACCAGGAGACATTCTCTCCCGGCTCGACGGCTGGAATTTCATAGATGGGCTTGTCCATGCGTTCTTTCCTTTCGGCATGCGACGAGCGCTATGCAACGACTCGCAGAATCTCTTCGATCGAGGTCAGGCCCATGCGGACCTTCTCCCAGCCGTCATCACGGAGGGAAATCATTCCCTCCGCCCGGGCGGCCCGGCCGATGTCCGCGCTCGAGGCGCGGTCCACGGCGAGCCGTTCGATGTTCTCGGAGACCGTCATGACCTCGTGCACGGCGAGCCGGCCTCGGTAGCCCGTCTTCGAGCAGTTCTGGCAGCCGATCGGCTGGTAGAGCACCGGCAGCGGCTGGGTCGGGTCGAACCCGAAGCGCAGCTGGTTCAGGCGCTCGACGGTGACCTCGGCGGGGGCCTTGCAGCGGTCGCACAGGCGGCGGGCGAGGCGCTGGGCGACGACGCAGTCGAGGGCGGAGCCGACGAGGAAGGGCTCGATGCCCATCTCGGTCAGGCGCGTGATCGCGCTCGGCGCGTCGTTCGTGTGCAGGGTCGAGAGCACGAGGTGGCCGGTGAGCGAGGCCTCGATCGCGATCTGCGCGGTCTCGTGGTCGCGGATCTCGCCGAGGAGCACGACGTCGGGGTCGCTGCGGAGGATGGACCGCAGCGCGCTCGCAAAGGTGAGGCCCGCTTTCGGGTTCACCTGGACCTGGTTGATGTCCTTCATCCGGTATTCGACGGGGTCCTCGACCGTGATCACGTTGATCTCCGGGCGGGCGACCGAGTTGAGCGTGGTGTACAGGGTGGTCGACTTCCCGGACCCGGTCGGGCCGGTGACGAGGATCATCCCGTAGGGCTTCGTGTACGACTTCTTGTACGCCTCGTAGTTGTGCTCGAGCAGGTTGAGGTCGTGCAGGTCCATCGTGGTCGAGGAGTTGTCCAGGATTCGCATGACGATCTTCTCACCCCACACCGTGGGCAGGGTCGCCACGCGGAGGTCGATCTGGCGGCCGGCGTGGCTGACCGACATCCGGCCGTCCTGGGGCTTCCGACGCTCGGCGATGTCGATGTCGCTCATGATCTTGAGGCGCGAGATGACGCCGTTCTGGATGCTCTTGGGCGCCCGCTGCATCTCGTGCAGCACCCCGTCGATGCGGTACCGCACCCGCAGGTTGTGCTCGGCGGGCTCGATGTGGATGTCCGAGGCTTTGTCCTGGATGGCCTGGCTGACGAGGAGGTTGACGAAGCGCACGATCGGGGCGTCGTCGTCGAGCGAGTCGGAGACCCCGAAGGCCGATGAGGCCTCGACGGTGGCCTGCTCGTCCTCCATGGTGGTGGTGAGGTTGCTGAGCTCGTCGTCGGCGCGGTGGTAGCGGGCGATCGCGGCGAGCAGGTCGTTCTTCTCTGCGACGACGGGGATGACCCGCATCCGCGCGGACTCGCGCACGTCGTCGATCGCGAACACGTTTCCGGGGTCGACCATGGCGAGCACGAGGCGGCCGGCCTCGATCGCGATCGGCAGCACCTGGTGCCTGCGGCTCATTGCCGGGGTGACAAGGGCGACGGCGAGCCGGTCGACGGGGAAGTCGATCAGTTCGACGAAGGCGAGGCCGGCCTGCTCGGCGCGGGCGCGGGCGAACTGCGCCTCGGTGATCACCCCGGAGTCGACGAGTGCACGCACGGCGCTTTCGTCGGCCGGGTCACCGGCCATGAGGGTGTCGAGCTTCTCGATCGGCAGCAGCCCGTGCAGGATGAGAATCTCGGTCAGTGAAGCCACGTGATCCTCCCCCGCCGGCTGAAGCTGCAGAGAACCGCGAGCGCACGCAGCAAATCGATCCACGCCCGGGAAAGTTGGTAACGCCCAACGCTAACCCCGCGTTCGAGTCCGGGACAGACCCACGATCAGGGGGTGCGGAGCTTTCCGACCGGCGAAACCGTCAGCATCCGGGTGCCCGTGGACTCGACGACGAGGGAAGCGACGTCGTCGCGGCCGGGCGGGAGGAGCCGCGCGGTGAGGCGATCCGAGTCGAGCAGATCGAGCTGGCCGGCGACGATGTCCGCGACCGCGGCGAGCGCCTCGGGGGGCCGGCCGCCGGAGTCGTCGAGGAGGGTCACGTCGACTCCGCGGAGCCGGGCCGCGCGGGCAGCCCTGATCACCGGCTCGATGAAAAGCGTCCTGGCCCGGATGGCGTCGCGCAGGGTGGCCTCGACGATGAGGCACTCGGCGCGGAGCGGCGGGTCGAGGTCCTCCCCCCCGGCCAGGCGCTCGAGGGCAGGCCGGGCGAGCGCGTTCACGCGGGCGAGTTCCGATTCCCGTTCGGTGACGGCCGCTTCGGCGCTCGCGGTCGCCGCGATCGAGACCGCGCGCTCCCGGTTGAGCACGGCGAGGGTGCGGGTCGAACGGGTGAGCCCGACGGCGAAGACCGCCCCCGCGAGCAGGGTGGCGGCGTGCCGCACCACGAGGGTGAGGCCGTCGGCGAGGGCCAGGCCGTTCAGCAGTGCCCAGCCGACGCCGACCGCGACGAGCAGGCCGTAGCCGGCCCAGGCCGGGCCTGGCCGTCCGCGGGTGGCGAGCAGGACGAGCAGCAGCGTGACGGCGCCGAACGCCCAGTGCGCGAACGGTGGGGCGGATGCGGGGGCGACGGCCGCCGAGGCGAGCGCGGCCCCCGCGGTGGCGAGCAGGATCACCGAGACAGGGGCCCGGCGGGGAATCGGGTCGGGGACGACCACCAGGAGCCACGCCGCGGCGCCGACGATCAGGAGCAGGCCGAGCGCTGTGAGGGGCCGGCCTGCGGCGGGGCCGGGCTCTCCGAAGGCGAGGAGCAGGTGCACCGCGGCGAAGACGGCGAGGAGGACGAGGGCGAGGCTCCGCGGCAGGGTGACGAGCAGCGGGATGGCTGCGGGTGTTCCCGGGGTTCCCGCGCTTTCCGAAGCGACCGGAATGACCGGCGTTGTGGCCTCCGGCGTCCAGGAGACCACGACCTCGGCGCCGGCACCCGGTCGCGACCAGACCGTGGCCGCCCCTCCCGCCACGCGGCGCATCCGCTCGACGATGCTGCGGGCGATGCCGAGGCGTTCGGCCGGGACGCTGGCGGGTTCGAAACCGACCCCGTCGTCGCGGACGGTGATGCGGAGGCCGGGGCCCTGCATCCGTGCGGTGACGCTGCGGTGCACCGGGCGGTCAAGGCCGACACCCGCCGCGACCCGGGAATTGCGCAGGGCCTCGCCGACGGCGCCGAGCAGGGCCGTCGCGGCTGCAGCTGTCACGGCGGAGCGGTCGTCGAGGTCGGAGCCGACGACGGCGTCGGGGGTGATCTGCGCGGCGAGGGCTTCCAGTCGCATGGTCAGTTCGGGGCCGGGGACGAACTGCCCGGGGGCGCGGTCCCTGACCGCGTCGAGACGCACGAGGGTGGTGGCGGCGTGCTCGGCGAGGGCTGCGGCCGGAATGCCGCCGCGGCCGGCCATCAACAGGGTGGAGATGACGCTGTCGTGCACGAGCTCGTCGATCGCCACGCGCTCGCGGCTGCGGGCCACTCCCGCGGCGGCGGCGGCGATGTCCGCCCGGGTGGCGACGGTCGCAGCGTCGACCCGGACGGCATTGCGGCGGGCCGCCATCATCAGCCCGAGGAAGACGCCGACGAGGAGCATCGAATAGACGGCGTCTTCGAGGCCCACAAGGACCGGCCGGGGATCCGTCGATGTCGCGGTGCGCACGAGGCCGCTGAGCGCGCAGACGACGACGAGATAGGCCCAGCCGACGCGGTCGCGGGTCGCGACGCCGACGGCGAGGACGGGCACCCCGGTGAAGGTCAGGGCCCAGGGGATGTCGGCGCCGGCCGGGAGCGGGGTGGCCCGGAACGTCAACCAGAAGACGAGGATGGCGAGGAACACGACGCCCTCGGCGAGCGCGATCCGGCGCAGCAGCCGGAGCGGCGCCCGCCGGGACAGCACGCCGAGCGCGACGGGCAGCCCGAAGACCAGGGCCCAGATCAGGATCGCGGGCAGGGGCCGCGGCGCCCAGACCTGGCTGAGGAACGAACCCAGGCTGAGGAGGCAGAACACCACCGCGGTGGGACCGATCGACGTATAGAGCACCCGGGCGAGGCGCTCGGCGGCGGTCAAGCCGGCGTGCGGGCGCCGGCCGCGCCTCACGGCTGGCCGGGGACCGGCAGGATGCCGTCTTCGAGGGCCCGCTTGTACAGGTCGATCTTGGTGTTGGCCGGGCGCCCGACGCGCTGGTATTTCGAACGGACCCGGCGGATGTAGTCGATCACGGTCGCCTCGGCGAGGCCGGTGCGGGCGGCGACGAGCGGGGCCTTCGCGCCCGCCGCGTAGAGGGAGAGCACTTCGCGTTCCCGCGGGCTGAGCCCGGCATCGTTGAGCTCGGGGTCGCCGTCGAGGGCGGCCGCCCACTCGGTCGAGGGGATCGGCTCCCCGGCGGCGGCGCGGAGCACCGCGTCGAGCAGCACGGCGGTCGGTTCGGACTTGCGCACCACGCCGAGCACCCCGCTGCGGGCGGCCGTGCGCATCAGCACGGCGTCGTCGCCCGCGGTGAAGGCGAGGACGGCCGAACCGGCGGAGCGCAGCCGGTCGACGTTCTCGCCGACGCCCGAATCGTCGGACAGCCGCAGGTCGAGGATCACGAGGTCGACCGGGCGGCTGGCCTGCGCGGTCGATTCGAGCAGTTCGGTCACGGAAGCGACCGTTGCGACGACCTGGATCTCGGGGAGCGCCCCGAAGAGGGCGGCGAAACCGCGCGCGACGATCTCGTGGTCATCGATCAGGGCAATGCGATAGGTGGGCACGAGAAACTTTCGGTCAGGCCGTACGGGGACGGCGCCTGCGGGGCGGTGCCGCTGGATGGTGTTCCTGCCGCCGGCGTGCGCGTTCGGGTGCCACCGGAAGTGACGGCTTTTCGATGGTGATGTGCTGGTCCTAGTGTGAAACCGGGGGAACGCGCCGGGGGGCATGTGGGGCGCTCGCAGTCTCGCCGGGGACGAGGTTTTCTGGAGAGACGGCCGGGCGCCCCCTCCCCTCGTTCATGGCCCGATGGCCGAGGCGTCCGCCGCTCTCCTCGAGGTAGCAGGAGCCGCACAGGGACTCATAGGTGACGAAGGCCCCGTCGATCGCGACCTGGTCGCCATCGAAGACGAAGCGCCCGTCGATCTTGCGGCCGTTGAACACTGCCTTGCGCCCGCAGCGGCAGATGGTCTTGAGCTCTTCGAGGCTGTGCGCGATCTCGAGCAGGCGACGGCTGCCGGGGAACGCGACGGTCTGGAAGTCGGTGCGGATCCCGTACGCCAGGACGGGGATGTTCTCGAGGATCGCGATGCGGAGCAAGTCGTCGACCTGGGCCTCGGTGAGGAACTGCGCCTCGTCGACGAGGAGGGCGCTGACGTCGAGCCCGTCGCGGGCGACGACCTGCGCGCGGTGCTCCTGGAAGAGGGCGTAGGCATCCGTCTCAGGGGTGAGCAGGAAGTCGACGCCGCGCGTCACGCCGAGGCGCGAGAGGATGCCCCGATCACCCTTGGTGTCGACAGACGGCTTGGCGAGCAGCACACGATGGCCGCGCTCCTCGTAGTTGTATGCGGCCTGGAGCATCGACGTGCTCTTACCGCTGTTCATCGCTCCATAGCGAAAGTACAGTTTTGCCACGGTACCTGGAATCCCCCTCTGCGCCACCCGGCGCGTTCGTCTGCCCCGGGTCAGTTCAGCGTACTGGGCGTGCGACTCTGCGGCGTTCGGGGCCGTGTTCCGCGTCGAACTCGAGCGTCACGAGCGGTCGACGACCGTACGCCCGGCTCGTGGAGACGCGTACCCGCCCGAACACCACGTGCAGGACGCCGAGGTAGGGCCGCAGCAGCGCGCGAACGGCCCGGGCGGGCAGGTCGATGCCGACCTGAATCGTTACCTGGTCGAGCCGGGGGGCGGATGCCGGGGCGCCGACGCCCGGGGCCGTCTCGCGCCGGGGTCCGCGGTCGGGGATCGTGCGGAGCGGGGAGGTGCTCAGCGGGATCTCGGACGTCGTGGTGAGGGGCGACCGGGTCAGGGCAGGCCGCGGGGACCCGGTGCCGCGGAACTCGTCGCCCGCGGTGACCTGGACGACGAGGCTGCAGGGGTCGAAGCCCGGCGCCGAGCAGACGGCGCCGAGCAGGGCAGCGGTCGCGGCGCGCTGGTCGGTATGGAAGGCGGCGGCGCGGCGGTCGGGATCGGCGACCACGAGCAGAGGGGTGATGCCGCCGGCCAGGAGGGCTGCGCGCTCCCTCGCGATGGCCGCGTCGAGCCAGGTCTTGTCGAGCTCGCGAAGGAGCGCCTTGCGCACGTCGGCGGCGAGCGCGCCGGCCCGGGAGATGTCGGCCTTGGTGATCTCGCCGCGGTCGAGGACCTCGGTGAGCAGCGGGAGCACGCCGGCGGCGAGTTCGGTGCGCTGCTGCTCGACGACGGCCCTGACCACGCGGGCCCTCGTCTCCTCGGTGCGCTCGATGATCGCACGGCGGGCATCCGTCTGCCAGGCCAGCAGTGAGCCGACGAGCCGACGGGAGTATGCGGCCCCGGCGAGCGCGGGCGCGAGGACCTGGGTGACCGCGACGGCGGCGAAGACGACGGGGGCGACGTCGATGGAGTGGAAGGGCGCCTGCACCCAGGTCACCGCGGCGACGACGAGCGCGAGGACCCCGGCGGAGGCCGCGATCTGGCGCCACGGCCGGTAGGGGGCGAGGCCGAGCAGGAGAAGGCCGATCGCGACGGGGCCGAAGTCGTCCTGGATCAGGGCGTTGTGGTTCCAGCGGGAAGCCTGTTCGAGCAGGTAGGCGGCGAGGGCGAGCACGGCGATGGCCACGTGCGCGGCGCCGCGGAAGGGTGCGTTTCTCGGGCGGGAGGCGAGGACGAGCAGGATCGCGGCGAGGGTGACGGCCACGATCGCAAGGGAGCCCAGGAGCGCGTTCCCGGTCTGGCCGGCCTGGGTGATCGTGGCCGTGACTGCGGAGACCGTGACGATCGCGGCGATCGCCGGCGCGAGCGGCCACGCGGAGAGGGCTCCGAGCGGATCGAGTTGCTGCTGGGTCAGGGAGCTGCGGCTCATAGCGGCCAGCCGATCCCGGCGTCGCTCGCGGTGTCGCCGGCCGGATCGGATGCCGGGCCGCTTGCCGCACCGGTACCGGGCCGTTCGACGGCGTCGCCGGGAGGCGCAGGCACCGTCAGGAGCACGGAGGTGCCCGCACCGGGACGGGTCATGATCGTGACCGAGCCGCCGAGGCGCTCGATCCGGCGGCGCACCGCCTGGCGAAGGCCGAGGCGATCGGCGCCGGTCTCCGATTCCGTGAAGCCGCGGCCGGCATCCATGACCATCACGGAGAGATCGTGGTCGGTGGATTCGATGACGACCTCAGCTGAGACGATGCCGGCGTGCAGGATGACGTTGATCAGGCACTGCTGCACGGCGAGGCCGAGCTCGCGGTCGGCGACCGCGTCGAGGCGGCCGAGGGCGGCGCGCTCCCCCGTGACCTCGACGACGAGGCCGCGGTCACGGCAGCGTTCGATCGCGGAGTAGACGGCACTGTCGAGCCAGCCGTCCGGGCCGGAGAGTCGCTCGTCGGAGTCGGTGAGCCAGCTTGTGCCGTGCAGGGTGTCCACGGTCTCACGGATGCCGGCGGCCAGGTGCGGGCCGAGCGGACCGGGGTGGGCGTGCACGAGCGCGACAAGCTGGTTGAGCGTGGTGTCCTGGCTGAGGGCGACCGCGCGCACGTCGAGTTCGTGCCGCAGCAGCCGCGACTGGTCCTCCTGCAGCGCCCGGTGCATGGCGAGCTGGACCGGACGGTGCCTGCGCCTGCCGAGGCCGCTCACGAGCATCACCCCGACGAGGAAGAGGTACGTCGACACCGTGAACGCATCGGGGTGATACGGCACCCCGGTCTCGAGGGCGGCGATGACCGTCACGGTCTCGGCGAGGATGAAGCCGGCGGTGCCCCAGAGCACGCCCACGAGGGCGCCCGTTCCGACGCCGCCGACCATCAGGAGCGCCATCTTCGGCATCGACACGAGAAAGACGTCCGAGCTGTGGAAGAGCTCAGGCAGCCCGAGCAGGGTAACGCTGACGACGTACGTGACGACGGCGCCAACGAGGAGGTAGGCGACCGAGAGCAGCACGGTGCGGTGGCGGGACAGAAGGAAAAGGAGGATCGCCATCGAGAGGATCCCGATCAGGCTCACGCCGATCTGCGCGCTCGGGTGGCTGATGCCGAGCACGGCGATCGAGACGAGGGCGCCGACCAGGCAGGTGAGGCCGAACCAGTGCGTGGCCTGGGCCAGGGCGCGCCCGACAGAGGTGCCGACCAGATGGTCGGGGAGGCCTAGGGTCATTGCCGCTCCGTTCTCCGTCGATTATCGCATCCGGCGGAGTCCTTCTTGCGTGAGGGGTCGCGAATCGAGGTTCGCGTGAGCGTTGAACGTCGATCTGCGACACCTGAGCCGGGGGCCGGGCCGCAGCGAGGCATCCGCTGTTCGAGGCCGCCGTTCAGAACAAGGTCGGGTGCAGCTCAGGAGGGAGCTCGCCCGCGATGAGCAACCTCGGGCCGGGCACGGGCTGGCCAGGGAACGCAGGGACGGCGGGCGCGGGGCGGGCGAGCGCGCGGGAGCGGACGCCGCCGGTGACGGGATCCTCGATCCCGTGCTCGAGCCCGTGCGCCCGGATCAGCGGTTTGATCCGGAGCGCGAGCCATTGCCGGTAGCCCTTGGGTGCGTAGGCGTTGCGACCGTAGAGCTCGTGGTAGCGGGGCACGAGGTCGGGGTGGTCCCTCGCGAGCCACTGCATGAACCAGTCGCGTACCCCCGGCCGCAGGTGCAGCGCGGTGTACATCACGTCGGAGGCCCCGGCGGCCTTCGCCTGGCGGAGGGCATCGTCGAGGTGCGCGCGGGTGTCGGTGAGGAACGGCAGGATCGGCATCATGAACACCGAGCAGCGCAGGCCGCGTTCCCGGATCGCGGTCACCGTGGCGAGGCGCGCCGCCGTTGATGGGGTGCCCGGCTCGACCGCGGACTGCAGTTCGTCGTCATAGATCGCGATCGAGAGGGCAAGGTCGACGGGCACGAGCGTGCTCGCCTCGACGAGCAGGTCGAGGTCGCGCCGGATCAGGGTGCCTTTGGTCAGGATCGAGAGCGGGGTTCCGGAGTCGGCGAGCGCCGCGATCACGCCCGGCATCAGCCGGTAGCGGCCCTCTGCGCGCTGGTAGGGATCGGTGTTGGTGCCGAGCGCGACGGCGTTGCGCTGCCAGGCGGGCCTGGCGAGCTCCTTGCGGAGCACCTCGGCGACGTTGACCTTCACGATGATCTCGTTGTCGAAGTCCTTGCCTGCGTCGAGGTCGAGGTACGTGTGCGTGTTGCGAGCAAAACAGTTGTGGCTGATGACCCCGTTCGCGATGAAATCTCCGGTCGCGGTCGAGATATCGATCATGTCCATCGTGCTCCCCAGGTCCTCCACGGACACGACCTGCAGCAATGCCGCGGACTTCACTGCTGCACCGGCAATGGACAGCTTCCGGTCGATCGCGGGGCCTACCAGCCCGAAGAACCTGGAACGCATCGGCAGCCCGCCGGTAACCCGAACACAGCGAACGCCGTTCGGCCGCGCACCCTCTAACACGTGCTCAATACCCAGCGCGGACATGGACTTCTGGATGTTGTCGAGTATCGTCGCGTCCTTGTTACTGATCCGCAGAATGCCTCGCGAACCTGAGCCCTCCGCATCGAAAACACCGGCAAGAAACCCGGCATGCCAATCGTCGTCGGGGTCGTCAACCCAGCGGATGAGCTCCGCGATCCGGGCGAACGACGCGGCCTTGCCCGAGTAGATCGAGGTCACGGCGCGCCGAGTGAGGGAAGGCGCGGAGAACGGACGGGTCTGCGTGACTACTCCCTCCTGTTCGAGGAACAGTCTCGAGCGGTTGAGCGCCTCGACGTCCGTCAAGGCAAGCCGGAAGAGCCGCACTTTGTTTCCGCCGCCGGCTCGACGTGGATAGTCGCGCGAGATCATCATCCCGTCACCGCGAATCATGCCGGTCAAGTACCCGCGTCGGTAACTCGGCGCGAAGTAGTTCGGCTGCGTCGCCTCCGTGAGCCCATTGAGCCCGAAACCCATGAGTTTGTTGTTCTCGGTCAGGTAGGGACGTTGGTCGTCCCCGCGCATGGCGCGGGTGACGTACTTCCAACCCCGTTCGGTGAGGAAGCGATGGTCTCCGCTGGCGACGAGCTCGGTTCCGTCAGCTAGGGTGACGCGGTAGCCGCGCTTCCGGGTGT